>JADCFN010000030.1 GCA_020249505.1 Roseomonas sp.
ATTGACATAAGGGGCGGATACCCCAGCGCAAACCACAGAAACCTCAACCGACAAACCCTGCGATACGCAATACAAAACCGGAAAGGCGGTCCGGGAGTGAAGTCGCGTCAGCAATGTGCCTCAGCAGAAAATGGAGGTAGACAATCAACAAGGCGAAGGGGATCGTAAACAATGCGGGTTAGATGCTGCGTTTGCAGCAGGCGGACGACATTTTGAAACCGCAGGCCGCGCGCCAGCCGATGATTTGATTGCAGGCATTCGCGATGCTGGCGGAATTGTCATCCATAAGGTGCCATAGATTAAACATGCTGTAACGGCCGAGCGCCTTGGCGTGAATGCCGTTGCCATTGTGGGCATGGAGTGTGGAGGACATCCAAGTTCCAATACAGATATGCCCGCCATGCTTGCGGCAACTATAGCAGCAGAACGTCTTTCGATCCCCTTTGCGATTGGTGGCGGCATTGGTACTGGGCGACAAATTCTAGCGGCCCTTGCAATGGGCGCCGATGCTGTCGTCGTCGGGACGAGGTTTCTGGCTGCCGAGGAAGTCACCGCCCATGAAAGCTATAAGCAACGGATGGTCAACGCGACGGAAAATGATTCCCTTGTCGCTTTCGCTGGTAATCAGACTTTGGGTGGCGCGTGGCGCGTCCTCAATAATGAGACTACGCGAGAGGTCCGGCTACGAGAATCGCAAGGCGAAACGGAATTCGCGGCCTACGGGGATTTGATCCGCGGGAGCCTTACGCGGGACGCCTGCTACCGGGATGGCGATGCTGAAAAGGGTATGGTTTCCATGGGCCCCTCAATCTGCTTTACGAAGCGCGTTGAACCTATAGCTACCATCATGAACGATTTGCTCCATGATGCCAAAGCGGCGCAGGCGCGAGTAAACTCTCTGACTAGAAACGCTCCATAACCTGAGGTTGGCCTACCCTTTATTTTTCTACCTTGCGATCCTGGCGCCACTGAGCGTAGGCTCGGATAAAGGAAATGGAATACATGGCATGGCAATGAATAAAGATACGCTTTCCGCTCCTCCCATTTCAGCGGCTTGGCCGATGCGAGACAAGGTCGCCTTCGCGGGTGTCGGTACAACCCGCTACGGCAATTTTCCAGCAACTGACAGTTACGGGCTTGGCTGCGAGGCGTTGAATGAAGCCTTGGACGATGCCGGACTGCGCCCGAGCGATATTGATGGCCTGATTGTCAATCGCATTCCAAGCTATGAGCGCTTTGCGGAGATGATGGGCATCAATCCGCAATACTGCCTTTTAACCGAAATGCCTGGACGCTTTTCCGGAGTATCGCTCGCCCTTGCTGCTCAAGCCATTGCATCGGGCGCCGCGAAGACGGTGGCGCTGGTTTATGGCAATAATGGGCGCAGCGTTCGCATGCGCTACGGGGGTGGCGATAGTCAGTGGAGCCCATGGGGCATGACAAGCCCGGGCGCCATCCATGCCATGATGTGGCAAAGGCACATGCATGAATTCGGTACCACCCATGCTGATCTTGGTCCTATTGCCTTGGCCTTCCGAAACCACGCATGCCTCAACCCGGATGCCGTGATGCATGGCCGACCTATCACGCTCGAAGATCATGCAACAGCAAGGCCCATCTGCGAACCGCTCAAGCTACTGGATTACTGCCTGATCAATGATGGTGCAGTCGCCTGGATCATGACGAGCGCGGAACGCGCGCGCGATCTGCGGCGCCTGCCGGTGCTACTCTCCGGTTACGCCAGGCAGGATGCGTTTCATTATGGCAGCGTGCCCGCGCATGATTTTTGGTATCCTACCCTAAGCGCCTGCCGCAGCGTTTATGATCGGGCCGGCCTTGGACAAGAAGATATCCAAGGACTAGGCATTTACGATAATTTTTCGCCGACCGTAATGTTCAGCCTTGAAGGATTGGGCTTCTGCAAGCAGGGGGAATCAGGCGCATTCGTGCGTGATGGCGCCTTGCAGCTTGGCCAGGGCCGATGGCCGACAAACACATCTGGCGGCCATCTATCCGATAGCTACATGCAGGGCTGGGGCATCATTGCTGAATGTGTGCGCCAGCTTCGTCATGAATGCGGTGCACGCCAAATCGAAAATGTGAATGCGATGCAATATATCTGCGCGACCCATATCGCCCAGAGCCTGATCCTGCGGAGGGATGCATGAGTTTCGCAACACGCCCGAAACCGATTGTAGATAATTGGAATCGTCCCTTTTGGGAGGCGAGCGCCAGGGGTGACCTGATACTTCAATGTTGTAGTGAAACCGGAAAATGTTTTTTTCCCCCAGCGCCG
Source organism: Roseomonas sp. (assembly GCA_020249505.1). Taxonomy (GTDB): domain Bacteria; phylum Pseudomonadota; class Alphaproteobacteria; order Acetobacterales; family Acetobacteraceae; genus Neoroseomonas. Next base: position 2,297 of record JADCFN010000030.1, read on the forward strand.
GTATCGCCTTTCACCGGGCGCCCTGATTGGCAATGGGTCAAGGCATCCGGCCTGGGAGAGCTTTGGTCTTACGTGGTTTTCCACCAAGGATATTTCGATGGCATGAAGGATGAACTTCCCTATCCCGTCGCGATGGTGAAACTTGCTGAAGGCCCCTTCTTGCTCACGAATCTCATTGGGGTCGCGCCCGAACAGGTCAAAATCGGCATGAAGCTTAGCGTGCGTTTTCCTAGGGGACCGGAAGGCTTCGTTCTCCCCCAATTCGGTCCAGTGGAGTAGGCAGATGACATCGGGTCTAGATATAACAAGGCATGACGGCTGGGCGGAGATCAGAATTGATCGTGAGGCCAAGCGTAACGCGATGGATCGCGCCACAAGGCAAGCGATGCTTGCTGCATTCGAGGAATTGCGCCCCTCAGCCAAGGCGATTGTCATTACCGGCACGGGCATGGCTTTTTGTGCCGGTATGGATTTGAAGGAACGAGAGCAGGACCGTCTGGCAGGCATTGACGGGGCCGGCGATGAATGGGTTTCCGTCAACATCGCCATCAGGAAACATCCGGCCATATTTATCGCTGCGGTCAACGGCGTGGCGCTTGGCGGTGGTGCCACTCTTATTAATGTATGCGATTTGGCGGTTGCATCCACCCAGGCGAGCATTGGCTGCCCAGAAATGGGCTTCGCGACATATCCGGCGATGGCTGGGCCCGCCATTCAACTCTCAGGCATTACGCGCAAGCGCGCCGCTTGGCTGGTACTAACGACCAATCGGATTGATGGCGTTACGGCCGAACGCTGGGGGATGGTCAATGAATGTGTGGAACCTGACCAGCTTCTTCCGCGCGCGCGGGAAATCGCCAGCCATGTCGCCAAGTTTGATAAGGTGGCGCTGGCTGAAAGCAAGAAAACGCTTGATAGAATTCCTGGCCTGATCACTGATTGGCAAGAAGCTATGGACCACGGCCAATCGGTCAACCTTACGATTCGCTCAAAGACAACAGCCCAGGCAGAAGGTAATGCGCGCTTCGCAGCGGGCATAAAAAATCCTGGTCAGGGCGTCTGAAAAGCGGCAAAATTCGGGGGTGGTGAATTGGGCCGTCAGTGTCCGAGCACAGTGGAGGAACAGATGCGGAAAACAATCAATTCAGGAATGATAGGCCGCAGGGGCGCGGTAATCGCTGCTGCGGGGCTTTTCCTTCCTGCGATCGCTCGGGCAAATGAATGGCCTACACGGCCGGTACGGATGGTCGTGCCATTTCCACCAGGTGGCGGGACCGATAATCTTGGGCGTATGTTCGCTCAGGCGCTGGGCGAACGTCTTGGTCAAACGGTTATTGTCGAAAATCGCGGCGGCGCTGGTGGCAATATTGGATCAGCCGCGGTGGCGGCAGCCACGCCCGATGGCTATACGATTCTGTTGAACGGCAATGGAATGTCGATCAGCAAGCATCTTTTTAAGAATCCCGGCTATGATTGGAAACAGGATTTTTCCTGGATTGCACGCACAGCAAGTACGCCGATATTGCTTGTAGTCAACGACAAGATGCCTACGCGGAGCCTCCAGGAATTTGTGGCCTATGCCCGTGCCAATCCTGGTAAGCTCAATCACGGTACCGCTGGCGCCGGCACGCCGTTTCATCTGGCAGGCGCCTTGTTCGATGAAATGGCCGGGACGCGAATGATTCACGTTCCCTATCGTGGAACAGGGCCATCTGTTGCTGGTTTGCTTGGCGATGAAGTGCAACTCATGTTCGCTTCATCCACTGCGGTAGATGGCTTGATTCGTGATGGCCGCATACGTGTTCTGGCAAATACTGCCGGCAAGCGCTCACCAGGTTGGCCGGATGTGCCTTCCATTGCGGAAGCCTTGCCTGGCTACGCAGCTGAACTTTGGTATCCCTTGGCCGCGCCCGCCCGAACACCCGCCCATATTGTTGCTATTCTTGAACGTACGACGGCTGCCGTTATGTCAGACAAGACATTCGCGGCCGCTTTGGTTGCACGCGGGTTTGAACCCGAATACCTCGACAGTAAAGGCGTTGTTCAGGCGCTTGATGCGGAGGAAAAGCGCTGGGGGCCTGTGATTCCAAGGGCCGGAATCACGGCTGAATAAGGGAAAAGCCAAGCCATGCTGCGCTTCCTGATGCTCTTTATCCTATTGGCGTCCTCCGCACAGGCGCAACATTTTCCTGATCGCGCCATGCGCATGGTGGTAGGCTTCGCGCCTGGCGGAACAACGGATATTGTCGCACGCATCGTAGCTGAGAGCATGAGCAAGCATTTCAACCAACAGATCGTGGTTGAAAACCGCGGTGGTGCGGGGGGCGTTCCAGCCGCGCTTGTGGTGCTTCAGGTTCCAGCTGATGGTTACACGCTGATGCTTCAATCGGGCGGGTTAAACCAGGCTGAAGTGCTCGGGACCCCCCTGCCCTTTGATGCTGTAGATGCCTGGAGCCCTATTGGCCTTGTTGCCACCAGTGCCATCTCACTTGTTGTTACCAATTCGCTGCCAGTAACCAATTTGCGGGAATTGCAGGCTTACGCGAAATCTTCGGACACCGCCCTGCGCTTTGGGTCGCCGGGCGTAAGCCTAGTATCCTTTCTCTACGCACAGGAACTCGGTATCGAAGTCGAGGAAGTGCGTTACCGTGGAACAGGCGCAGTCCTGAATGATCTGATTGCAGGACGGGTCCAAGCCTATGCCATCGCGTTGCCTGGTATCTTGGCACAAATCCGAGCCGGAAGCCTTCGGGCAATTGCAATCGCTTCCGATCGGCGCAGTCAGGTGATGCCTGATTTATTGACAACGAAGGAACAGGGGTTTCCAAACATCATCTCTGCCAGTTGGTTTGGTGTGGTGGTAAAGTCCGGTACCCCTTCGGATCGAAGGTTGGTTCTGGCGCAAGCATTGAATCGCACGCTTCAGGATGCAGAGGTCAGACGCAGGCTTATTGAAGCTGGGCTGGACGTAGCCGAGGAAGCCAATCCTGATAGCTTTGACGCCATGATACGCGAGGACAGAGGCCGCTGGCGACGCGTGGTTGAACGTGGAAACCTCAAGCAATGACAGCGCCTTATTCGGGCAAACATATTCTTGACTTGTCAGCTTTTGCTGCGCAGCGGCCCCATGCCCTTGCTACCGCGATGGCTTGCAAATTATTGGCGGCCATGGGCGCAAGCGTCTTTCGTCCCATTCCCGCCAGCGGCGATCCATTTGCTACGCTGGCACCAATGCTGCCTGATGGTAGCAGCGCAGTCGCAAGGTTTCTCCTGACGGATCGCATAGCTTTAGGGGCAGAAGATCATCGCCGAGAAATTCCTTTCGATGCCGCTATTGGCGATAATGAAAGAGTATCCGCAAGCCACGCGTTGTTGCGGGTTCGATTTAGTGTTTTTGGTCCGGGCGATGATCCCGCCATGAGTGAACTTGGTCTTATGGCGCTGTCCGGAATTCTTGATGCCACACCGTCAAAGGAAGGTGAACCGCATCGGTTGGGCGGGCATCAACCCGCCTATGCTGCGGGTCTTGCCGCTTTCACTGCTGCGGCGGCTGGGTTGCGTAACAGTCGTCATGATTTCGTTGATATATCGCTTTTTGATGTTGCGTGTTGGCTAAATTGGAAAGCTGCGGCGACTGTCGTCTTGTTTGGTCGCGAAGCGGCCATACGGGATAAGGCGCAGCGCGGTGGTTGGCACACGATGCGTGCCATGGATGGCCATATCGCCCTTGTCTATATGAATAAGGATTGGCCTGCGCTACGCGACCTGATTGGCGATGAGCGACTTCAGGATGCCAGATTCGCCAGCCAAAAATTACGTGGCGAAAACATGGATGCATTAAATGCGATTATGGCACCCTGGTTTGCTGCAAGAACACGCGCTGAGATCACTAGCATGGCGCAGGCGCAGCGCATTCCGATCGGGCCAGTGCTGACATTACAGGAGCTGTTGTCTGATCGGCAGCATTCCGCGCGTAAATTCTTGATGCGGAATGGCGAACCAAGAACGCCACTCATGTGGGACGGGCATGCGGCACCTTGGCAGGACGTTGGGGTCGATAACCATGGATAATCAGGCACCACTTTCAGGCATTCGGGTTGTTGATCTCGGCTGGCTCACGGCGGGCGCAGCAAGTTCCACCCTATTGCTCGACTTGGGCGCAGAGGTTATCAAAATTGAAGGGCCCGGCGCGCTTGACCCGTTTCGTGATTGGACAGGGGCAGAACCTGGGACAGATTGGTGGAATCATTCGCCCTTCTATAATTTCACCAATCGCGGCAAGAGCTCGGTCTGCCTTGATCTAAAGGATCTGCGTGGCCAGGCTGTTGTGCTGCGTCTGCTCGAAAATGCAGATATTCTGGTCGAAAACTACAGGCGTGGTGTTCTAGAAGCTTTCGGTTTGGCACCAAAGATGCTTCGTGAAAAGTTCCCTCGCCTTATCGTCGCCAGCATATCGTCTCAAGGGTCTGACGGGCCGGAACGCGATATGGTGTCCTTTGGTTCTACGCTTGAAGCGACCGCTGGCCTGGCCGCGCTAACCGGCCCCAATGGCGGGGATGCCGCAATTACCGGGCGGAATATCAATTATCCGGATCAGGTGGTCTGCCTATTTGCCGCTGGCGCCATCATTTCGGCCCTGGCAAGGCGTGACAAGACCGGCGAGGGAGTTCACCTGGATCTTTCACAACGTGAACTCACCAGCTTTCTTCTAGGCGAAGAACTTCTGGCTGCGGCCGCAGGTGCGCCCTCGGCGCGATTGGGCAATGCCTCTCGTGATGATGCGGCTGAAGCTGTAATCCGTGTGGATGAGGGATGGCAGGTAGTTTGGTCCACCGGTGCTGCACCCGTGCGTGATGGGATAGCCGTTGCTGAATCAGAAAAGTTCCGCAGCGGCACCGCAGTACTGCAAGGCCCTGATGGCATAGCAGCAAAAGGCGTTCCCTTCAGCTTTGGAACTTGGCCTGCCAGTATCAGGCGAGGTGGCGCCAAACTTGGCGAGAGCAATGCTGCTGTATTGCAGGGAGCCGGCTTGTCCATGCAAGAAATCCATGAGTTGAAAGAAGCGGGTATCCTGGCCGAAGCGCCACGCCGTGGACCCGCCCGATGAATAAGGAGCAGGCATCATGATCAAAAGACGCTCACTGCTTGCAGCCCCATTGGTCATGGTTCCGCCGCCTGTATTGGCGGAAACCTGGCCCAATCGGCCGATACGCGTGGTGGTGCCATTTCCGCCGGGGGGTGGCACTGATATCGCCGGTCGGCTGATTTCCGCGAAGCTTGCCGAGATACTCGGGCAGCCCATTGTAATTGATAATCGCGGTGGCGCTGGCGGCATGATCGGCACTAGGGCCGTGGGGCAGTCCGCAGCAGATGGATATACGCTGCTGTTCAACGGAACAGCCTCCATCGTGCGTGATGGTTTTGATCCCCGTTCGGCAGTAGATCATGTCGCTCGCGCGGCGATCACGCATAATATTCTGGTCGTCAATCAGCATGTGCCAGTTTCGAATGTAAATGAATTCATCAATTATCTCCGTGCGCGGCCAGGGCAGCTGAATCACGGTACGGCCGGGCCATTGACATCGCAGCATCTTGCCGCGGTGATGTTTGACCTTATGGCTGAAACGAAGATGGAGAATGTGCATTATCGGGGCACAGGTCCCTCGGTGGCTGGAATTTTGAGTAACGAAGTTCAGGTGATGTTTGGTTCCATGAGCGCGGTCCTACCCCTGATCAACGAGGGTAAATTGAAAGCCTTGGCAACGGCTTCAGAGCGCCGATCAATACAGATGCCGATATTGCCACGCGTGGCCGATTTCATTCCTGGATATGGCGCTGAGTTGACCTATTCCTACTGTACGCCAATCGGCACGCCGCAATCGATCCTACGAAAGCTTGAGAATGCCGTCGGCGAAGCGGTGCATTCTCCCGCCCTGATCAATTCATTACAGACACGAGGCTTCGAGCCTGCTTTTGAAAGCGGCGAATCGCTTACCAGGGCGATTGACTTGGATATGCGGCGATGGGCAGATGTGCTGAAAAAGGCGGGCATTGATGTCAATCAAGCTTGAGAGAAAATGATTGAGACAATTCGTTAAGCGAAAATTTGCTTCAATAAGGTCAATCGCCCTCCCTCCCCTCGGCGTAGAACCGCGCTACCAGCCCCGCATAATCTACAATCTGACATTACTGAGCCGCAATTGCCCGCGTTCAGGGCATATGAAGCCCGCCATTCACCTCGATCACCTGTCCGGTGATGAACCCGGCCATTTCCGAGGAAGCCAGGAAAAGATAGGCGCCGACGCATTCCTCAACGGTGCCGATCCGCCGCATGGGTGTCAGCTTGATCGAAGCCTCAAGCTGATGGCTCGGCGTTGTCTTTGCCTTGTCTGGCTTGCCGATCACGCCAGGGGCGATGGCATTCACGCGAATGCCGTAACGCGCAACCTCCTTCGCCAATCCGCGGCTAAAGGTCGAGACGAATGCCTTTGAAGCGGCGTAGAGCGTGGACTTGCTGCCTCCACCGGTACGCGCCGCGACCGATGTGGTGGAGATGATCGCGCCGCCGCCCTGCGCCTGCATGATAGGCACCGCGGCGCGCGAACAGGCGAAGACTGAGCGTGCGTTCAGATTGACGATGTCGTCATAGAGCGCGTCATCAATCTCGTGCAACGGGTGCCGCTTCACCACACCACCGGCATTGTTCACCAACACATCAAGCGCCCCAAGACGTTGCTTTGCTTCAGCAACCAAGCCACGGCAAGCATCAAGGGAACGGACATCAGCCCTGAGCGCAATGGCGTTGCCGCCCGCGGCGCGGATCTCCTCCAGCACCTGTAACGCCTGGGCTTCGCTGGAATTATAATGCACCGCAACGCGCGCGCCCTGCGCGGCGAAGCCCTTGGCCACGGCTGCCCCGATACCGGTGGATGCACCGGTAACCAGAACCGCCTTGCCGGCAAGGTCAGTGATTCGCATGGGACGTATCCTCAAAGATGCGACCAACCGGCGGGCGCTTGGCCCAGCCAGCGATCAGCTTCACCCGGCCACCATTGCCGGCCATCAAGCCCTACGCCCCAGCCGGCACCGACGCCCTGCACTTCCAGCCCATCCTCAGCGCGCGCGCGGTAGCAGACATGGTGGTGCCCATGGATGACGAGGCGCGCGCCCATCCGTCGCGCCAATGCGTCGAGCGCCGAAACGCCCTGCGGATGGCTTGATGGCGCCTCATGCGTCACCAGTACATCGGCACGCAGGGCAGACAGCGCCTCCACATCCTCGGGCCAGATCGCCATGGCGGCAAGCGCATCGGCCATGGAACGGCGTTGCGCCTCGGTCCAGTCAGGGCCAAGGCGGGTCATGTCGGCCGGTAGCTCATTGCGTGCGCGTAACTGCGGTGGCCCCGGCGGCTCCCAGACACGGCGGCGGAAGGTACCACCCAGCCCGGCGATGCGCAGCCCACCGATATCAGTGACCCGCGCATTGAGTTCCCCCTGTCGGGTGCGCGGATTGCGGTCTGCGTCCACCAAGTTGGTCCACATTTCGGGCCCGCCATCATAGTCATGGTTGCCCCAGATCCAGTGCACCGCGATCCCGGCATCGAGCAGCGGCGCCGCCGCAACATCAAGCGGCTGGTCGCATTCCATATCACCAAGAAGTACCGCGACGCGCGGCCGCCGCTTGGCCTTGGCAAGGCCCTGCGCAACATGCCGCCACTGACGATGGATATCGCCGATGAAGACGATATCCTGTTCCCATGCAGAGCCCTGCATCACGGCCTCAAATCACCCCGTCTTCGGCCAGCGCTGCGACCTGCACGGAAGAATAACCGAGCAACTCACCCAGGATGCGGGCATTATCCTCTCCATAGCCGGGCGCGCCGCGGTCGATGATGCCACCACTATAAGGCGGCGTGGCAGAAAGCTTCGTTGGAATCTCGGTCACCGGCCAGCGGCCGATCTTGGTGCCCGTTACCTCCGTGAGCCAGGAGAGTGCCGGAAGTTGCGGGTCATTGTCGCACCGGTCCTCTGCCGTTTGGCAAACGCCCGCTGGCACGCCAGCCGCCTGCAGCGAAGCCATGCAGGCATAGGCATCTTGATCCTGCGTCCATTCCGTTATCGCAATATCCAGCGCGTCCTGATGCAACAGGCGGCTCTCCAGCGTGGCAAAGCGCGGCTCCGTCAGCCAGGCCGTGCGACCCGCCACGCGAACCAGTGCCTGCCATTGGGCTTCGTCAAAGACGGCAATGGCAATCCAGCGGTCCTGCCCGGCGCAGCGATAGGCGCCATGCGGCGCGGCCGGCTTATAGGGAGAACGGTTGCCGATGCGGCTCCAGCTCCGCCCGTTCGCCGACCAATCGAGGATCGGTACCGGCTTCAGGAAAATGCCCGACTCGCATTGCGAACTATCAATCCACTGCCCCTGGCCAGTGCGGTCGCGGTGATAAAGCGCACCAATGATCGCCGTCGCGAAGCTATAGGCGCCGATCCAGTCGAGGAAGGAATAACCCCAGCCCGCGGGCATGGCTGGTTCGGGCAGGCCGGACATCTCAGAAGTGCCGCTAAAGGCCGCAGCGACGGGACCAATGGTGCGGAAACGCCCATAGGTGCCAATGCCGCCCATGCCAGATTGCTGCACATAGATGATGTCGGGCCGGAGCGACCGCAGAACATCGTAGCCCAGGCCAAGGCGCTGAAGCACACCAGGTGAAAAACCTTCCGCCACCACGTCCGACATCGCGATCAGGCGGCGCGCAATCTCCATGCCCTTGGGATGGCGGATATTGAGCGAAATGCCGCTCTTGCCCGCATTTTTGTTGTTGAACTGCCCGCCCATATCGGAATCGGTGACACCCTTGAGCGGCGCCGTCGCTGCCTCTCGCGCTGCACGCCCGCCAACGGGCGACATGGCCGCAAGGCGCGTATCGGGATTATCCTTCCACTCGACCTTGATCACATCAGCACCCAGCGCCGCGGCGAAGCGCGTACCGCCCGCTGAGGCAAGGAACCAGGAAAAATCGAAGATCCGCACGCCCTGCAAGGGAAATGGCTTTTCGTGCGGGGAAAGCCGCGGCGGTGCATCACTGCGCGGCCTTGCCGGCTGCGTCAGCGGCTTCCTCGGCGCCAGCGCGCCAAGCACGGCAGCTGTATCCTCGCCCAGCAGCGGGGCGCGGCGGCCGGATTTCCACACCGTCCCGGATGAGAGCCATCGGCTGACCGGATAGTGGTAGGCGCGCCCATGTTCCGGATGCTCTACCTCGGCAAAGGTGCCGCGCGTCTGCCAATGCGTATCAAGGACGTTTTCGTGCGGTTTGCGTAGTGGCGACCACAGTAGCCCAGCCGCCTGCGCTTCCCGCCATGGCATTGTTTCGTAGCGGAAAGATCGGATGAAGCGCTGCACGATTTCAAGCACATGGGATTTTGCCTCGTCATCCGCGCCCGAGCCGGGAACGTTGCGCGCCTTGGTATCGGCATTACCGCCCGGTGCCTGCAGGTCCGCCGCCATGCCGTAGCTGGACAGGAAGGGCACAAGGCTAGTCTGGTCGCGCACCGAAACGCCGGCAGCGATGTACCAGCGCCCATCCTTGGTATGGCCAATGCTTGGCACATGCGTCGGTTTTTCAATCGCGTGCCGGCAGGTCTGGCGGTATAGCGGCGCGCGCCGCATCACCCAGGACATCACATCAAGCTCGGTATTCTTCGAAACCGCTTCGTGAATCGCGACGCACAGATCCTGGCCTTCGCCCGTATGCAGGCGATGGATCAGCGCGGCGAGGATACCCACAACCATCTGGTCGCCCGCGATATGGTAGGCGTGCCAAAGCTGCGGCGCGATAGGCGGCAGATCGTAATGCTTGGACGGATCCGGATCATAGCCGCAATTCATCATGATCCCGCCCAGCGCCAGGTGGATCAGGTCCGATGCCTTGTGATCCTTCCAGGGCCCCTCATCACCAAAAGGCGACAGGCGTGCGGCGATCAGGCCGGGAAACTCCGCCGCGATATTGCGCGCCGCGATGCCCAGTGCAGAAGCCGCCTTCCCCTCGCTCGCATCAAGGTAGATATCGGCGGAGGCCAAAAGCTGTCGGAATTTCTGCCGACCATCCGGCGTGTCGAGGTCGAGCACGACGGACCGCTTGCCGCGATTATAGCCCCAGAAATGCAGCGACCGCTCGGGACCGGGTTCATCATCCAGGAAGGGGCCGATGGCACGGGTGGAAGAACCCTGCGGCGGTTCAACCTTGATGACCTCAGCACCCAGGCCGGCGAGTGCCATGCCGACATATTCGGCTGTCTCATCGGCCATTTCCACAACACGCAAACCCTCCAGCATGCCAGGCAGGTGCCCGGCCTTGTCGCGCGTCAGTGGCAGGGTGCTCGGCGCAGTCGTCATGCTGAAATATCCTTGCGGCGGGTCGTGCGCGGCGGGGCGGTAGAGCCCCGGACCACGAGTTCAAGCGGAAGTTCGTCAGGTAGTGCGAAGTCATGCCCGCTGATGCGGGCAAGCAGGTAGTCGGCGGCCATGGCGCCGATCGTATGCTTCGGCGAACGCACCGTTGTCAGCGGTGGCCGCATATGCGTCACAATCTCAAGATCGCCGACGCCAACAATCGAAAGCTGCGCCGGCACGCGGATACCCTGCGCCTGCGCTTCCAGCAGCAGGCCGAGCGCTACGATATCGTTATTGGCGATCAAGGCTGTTGGCAACTCGCCCTTTCGCTGAAATACGCGGAAAGCCTCTCGTACCTTGGCGATGCGATACTCGGTCTGGACGATGCGATCTGCCGGCAGCGGAATACGGTGGCGGCGCATCGCTGCGCGCAGACCGGCGATGCGCGCCCGCACGCGATCATTATGCTGGGTAAGCCCTGCCACAACCCCGATATCGCGATGCCCCAGCCCGACAAGATGATCCACTAGTAGCCGCGCGGCAGTCGCATTGTCATAGCCAATGGTTGGGTGCCCGCTGGCCCGTGCCGGCGCCCAGGTCTGGACGAAGGGAATGCCGGAGCTTTTCAGCAGCAGTTCCAGTTCTTTGCTGTGGGTCACGCCGACCAGCACCAGCCCGTCCACGCCGCGTTCGATCATCGTGCGGACGCTGCGGAATTCCGCCGCTTCATCATAGTTGAAGGTGGCCAGCAGCATCGTGTAGCCCTGCGGTTCTAGCCGCTGCTGAAAGCCCTCGATCATGTCGGAAAAGATCGTATTCGAAAGATTGGGCACCACCGCGCCCAATACGCGCGATCGGCGTGACGCGAGCGCCCTTGCGGCACCATGCGCAACATAACCCAGCTTCGACGTCGCCTTTAGTACTTTGTCCCGCAAGTCCTTCGTGACCAGCGAGGGGTTGTTGAGCGCGCGCGACGCGGTGGCGGCAGAGACGCCTGCCTCCTGCGCCACTTCTTCCAGCCGCACCTTCGGGGCGCCGATTTTGCTGCGTCTCTTGCCCCCCAGTGGAGGCGCGCTTGCCTTCGTCTTCATCTGCGCGGCACAGGTCCTACGCGGTTGCGGCACGAAGGTGACAGGCGACGCCGTGGCCTGACGCGTCCACCACCAGCGGCGGTTCCTCCTGCCGGCAGCGCGCAACCGCGATCGGGCATCGCGTATGGAAGCGGCACCCTGGGGGCGGGTTGATCGGGCTCGGCACATCCCCCGTCAGAACGGTGCGCGCCCGTCTCGCGCGCGGGTGGGAGACCGGCACGGCCGCCAGCAGCGCTTCGGTGTATGGGTGCTTTGGCGTCTCGAATAACGCCGCCCGCGCCGCGATCTCGACGATCTTGCCGAGATACATGACGGCAACGCGGTGGCTGATGTGTTCGACCACGCCAAGATCATGCGCGACGAAAAGGTAGCTCAACCCGAATTCCTGCTGCAGGTCCATCATCAGGTTGATGACCTGTGCCTGCACCGAGACATCGAGCGCAGAGACCGGCTCATCCCCGATAATCACGCTGGGGCCAAGTGCTAGGGCCCGGGCAATGCCGAGCCTTTGCCGCTGCCCACCGGAAAACTCATGCGGATAATTGGCGCGTTGATCCGGGCGCAGCCCCACGCGGGCAAAGAGCATGGCGACGCGATCACGCTGTTCAGCGCGCGAGCCGATACCGAAATTGATCAGCGGTTCCTGCACGATTTCACCCGCCGTCATGCGCGGGTTCAATGACGAATACGGATCCTGGAAAATGACTTGCATCCGCTTGCGCCGTTCGAGCAGCGCAGCGCTGCCGATGCCTGTGATCTCCTCACCCTCCAATGAAACATGGCCGGAGGTTGGTTCCACCAGGCGCAGTACCGCCTTGCCGACTGTGGACTTGCCGCAGCCGCTTTCCCCTACCAGGCCGAGTGTTTCCCCGTTCCCTATACTGAAAGAAACACCATCCACGGCCCGGAGCTGCTTGCGCCCGCGTCCGAAAAAACCGCCGCCCACGCTGTAGTGCTTCACAAGGTCGCGGACCTCCAAAACCGGGGGCTGCGCATTCATGCCACAGCTCCTTGACCAACTTCCCAGCAGGCAACGTTGTGACTGCCGGCAAAAGTCCGCAGCGGCGGCGCTTCAACATGGCAGCGCGATGTCGCAAGGCTGCAACGGGGCGCGAAAGGACAACCTGGAGGCCGCGCCTTCAGCGCCGGCACCACGCCAGGAATCTCAGCCAGCCGCCCGCCATGGGCACCCCCCAAATGCGGCATCGCGCCCATCAGGCCGCGCGTATAGGGGTGGGTGGGCGCGTCGAAGATTTCCTCCGCGGTGCCTTCCTCCACCTTGCTGCCCGCGTACATCACCAGCACGCGGTCGGCCATTTCCGCGACCACGCCAAGGTCATGGGTAATGAGCAGGACGGCTGTACCTGTCTCCCGCTGCAGATCGCGGATCAGATCGAGGATCTGCGCCTGGATGGTGACATCAAGCGCCGTGGTCGGTTCGTCGGCCAATAGCACCCTTGGGCGGCAGGCCAGCGCCATCGCGATCATGACGCGCTGGCGCATGCCGCCGGATAATTGATGCGGATACTCGTGCAGGCGGCGCTCAGCTTCAGGGATCCGCACCTGGCGCATCATCTCGAGTGCGCGATCCATGCAGGCTTGCCAGGGCAGGCCCTCATGCACCATCACCGTCTCGGCGATCTGGCGGCCAATATTCAGCACTGGGTTCAGGCTCGTCATCGGTTCCTGGAAAATCATCGAGACCGCGCGGCCCCGGACTTCGCGGATCTCGGGTTCCGACACCTGCACAAGGTCCCTTCCTTCGAGCAATACGCGCCCGGCGCCGACCCGCCCATAGGGCCGCGGCAGAAGGCGCAGGACGGACAGCGCCGTCAGGCTTTTGCCGCAACCAGACTCGCCCACAATGCACAGGGTCTCGCCGCGGTTTACCTCGAAGGAGAGGTCGTTGACCGCGACGGCCGGTGGACCATCGCCGGTCGCGAATTCCGTGCGCAGCCCCTCGACGCGCAGGACGGGATCGGCGGCCATCAGATCCTCCGCGCCAGGCGGGGGTCGAGCATGTCGCGCAGCCCGTCGCCAAGGATGTTGATGGACAGCACCATTACCGCGAGGAAGATGCTCGGGAACAAGATGTTCCAGAACGCTATCTGCACATAAAGCCGCCCCTCCGCGATGATATTGCCCCAGGACGGGATCTCCGGCGGGGTTCCGACGCCTAGGAAGCTGAGGTAACTCTCGACCAGCACGGCAGAGGCGGCGATGTACGTCGCTTGTACGATCAGCGGCGCGAAGGTGTTGGGCAGTATGTGGCGCAGCATGAGCCGCGGAAACCGCGTGCCAACGGCACTCGCTGCCTGGATGTAGACCTGCTCGCGCACTGAGAGCACCACTGAGCGTACTAGGCGCGCCACGCGCGGCACTTCAGGGATGGTGATGGCCAGGATGACAATCCAGATACTGGCCCGCGTCAGCGACATGAGCGCGATGGCGAGTAGAATGCCCGGAATGGCCATCAACCCGTCCATGACGCGCATCAGGATGGCATCAGCCGTGCGGAAATAACCAGCGACCACGCCGATCAGCAGACCAACCACGGTGGCCGCCACGGCGACCGCCGCGCCGATCACGAGCGATACGCGCCCCCCGTAGAGCGTACGGGTGAAGATGTCGCGGCCATAGGCGTCCGTGCCGAACCAATAGGTCTCATTCGGAGGCAGCAGCCGGTCCACCACATTCATCTCAAACGGGTCATATGGCGTGAGCCATGGCGCGAACAGCGCAGAGAGTATCAGGACAATCAGGAGGGCGCTGCCCAGCACGGGTAGCGGGCGCCGGGCAGCACGGCGCATCAGTCCCGTCGCGCTGCGCGACCGCGGGACGATGGCAGCTGCGGTAGTGATGTCGGTGGCGGCCATCAGTAGCGGATCCTCGGATCAAGCAAGGAATAGGTCAGGTCAATCAGAAGGTTCACGAGAACGTAAAAACCGGCCACGACCAGGATCACGCCCTGGATCACCGGATAGTCCCGCTGCAACACGGCATCGATGGTGAGGCGACCGATGCCGGGTACGGCAAAGACGCTTTCCGTAACAACGACGCCGCCGATCAGCAGAGCAAGCCCCGTGCCGATGGTGGTGACAATCGGCACCGAGGCGTTCTTGAGGGAGTGCAGGATCAGCACCCGCGGCTCGCCAAGGCCCTTGGCGCGGGCGGTACGGATGAAATCCTCATTGAGGGTTTCAAGCATGGTGGCGCGCGTGATGCGGGCGATCAGCGCGGTATAGACAAGGCCAAGCGCCACGGTCGGCAGCACAAGGTGGCGCAGGAACGCGACCGGGTCTTCGGACAAACTGACAAAGCCCTGCACCGGCAGTATTTCCAACGTCAGGGAAAAGCCGATCACCAGCCCGTAGCCGATCAAAAAAACTGGTACGGAGAAGGCCAGGACCGACAGCGCCATAATCGCCTGATCAATCCAGGTGCCGGCGCGCCAAGCGGCCAAGACGCCGATGGGCACCGCCAACACAACAGCGAAGATGATGGTCGTCACCGACAGCGCCAGGGTCGGCTCCACCCTTTCCAGGATCAGTCCAAGCACGGGCCGTTCAAGGTAAATGGAATTGCCGAAATCGCCGGTCGCGAGCTGCCCGATCCACCGTACGAATTGCGTCAGCAAAGGCCGATCCAGCCCAAGATGCTCCCGTATCTTCGCGATGTCTTCGCTGGTTGCGTCATCTCCGGCGATGATCGCCGCCGGGTCCCCCGGGCTTAACCTGAGCAAAAGGAACACGATGACCGCGACCACGCCCATGACAGGCAGGGTCGCGAGGATGCGCTTGGTGACGTAGTACCACATGAAAGGCTTCCGTCAGCTCATCGCTTCTCAATGTTCCAATAGACCGGGATTCCCGCCTCCAGAACGCCGTGAACATTCGCGCGGACGGCCACGGGCTGGCTGTACTGGCCATAGGGAACATACGGTATCACTTCCCATGCGCGGCGATTGATGCGCTCCAGGATCGGTTTGCGGGCTGCCGGATCGGCTTCCCGCGACCAATCGGCGACCATCTGAACCAGTTCCTGGTCGCAGGCCCAGCCGGGATTGGCACGCTCACAACGCGTATTGAACCAGGTGTTGGAAGGCGGCAGCGCCGTGGTGGGGCCGCCATGCGTGGTCACGAACAGGTGATAGCCGCCCTGATAAGGATCATTGCGGTTGGCGCGGCGTGACAGCAGCGTGCTCCAATCCATCGCCTGCACATCCACATTGACACCGGCACGGCGTAGCGCCTGGATCAGTACCATGGTTGCGGCATTGTACTGTGCACGGTCGGTTGGCTGCAGCACGACAATGGGCTCACCATTATAGCCGGCTTCGCGCAATAGCTGACGCGCACGTTCGACATTGGGCTCACGGAAGGGCTCGCTACCGACCTCAGTGCCGTTCCCAGAACCACACATGAAGAAGGACCCACAGAAAGGCCTGTAAAGCTGCGGATTACCCACGACCACGCGCATATAATCTTCCTGGCGCACAAGATGCGCGAGTGCCTGGCGTGCACGGGGGTCGTTGAACGGCGGATAAATATGATTCGGACGGATCACCCCAGACGTGCCGATGGTATCAATATTGACAAGGCGAATATTGCGGTTGCGCGCAAGGACGTTGATGAAGTCGAGAGGTGGCGCCTCGAAATAGTCAATCTCGCCAGCGTTCAGCGCGGCAAGCGCTGTATTGTGGTCCGGCATGTAGAGCCATTCGACACGCTCGACCAGGGCACGCTTGCCACCGGCAAGGTAATCCGCCGGTTCGGTACGCGGCACATAATCCGGGTTGCGCCGGTAGACAACGCGGTTACCCGGGCGCCATTCCTCACGCACGAAGATGAAGGGGCCCGAACCGATCGTCTCAGTCACCTGCGTAGTGGCAGGCGTTTGCGCGATGCGTTCCGGCATAATGAAGGGCGGGTTGGAAGGCTTCGCCAGCGCATCCAGCACCAAGCCCCAACGTTCCTTGAGGCGGATTTCGAAGGTTTGGTCATCCAGCGCAGTGATCGTATCGGTCACGGCGGCCAGTTGTTGGCCCATGACATCGCGGCTCATCCAGCGCCGCAATGATAGGACAACATCCTGCGACCGGACAGGATTGCCGTCATGGAAGCGCAGGCCGTCGCGCAGCCGGACACGATAGACCAGACCACCTTCAAGAATCTCGTGCCCCTCCGCCATTTGCGGTTGGGGTTCGAAGCGCGAATTCATCGCGTAAAGCGTGTCATAGATCAGGTAGGCATGGCGCCCGGAGATGAAGGACGTGGTCCAGACCGGATCGAGGATTTGCAGGTTGGCATGCACCACCACGCGCAAGGTATTGGCGCGCGTCGCCGCAGGTGGCTGCGTTTGAGCTGACGCGACCAGCGGTCCCATCATGGCCAGCGCCAGGGTTGCCACCTTCAAGATACGCATCATCTTGTTTTTCCTTCCATGGAAATCCCCCGGTCCCGGCCGAGGCTTTGTTCAGAGAACGACGCGGAACTTCGGCAACGTCAGCTCGTCATCAACTTGCTCGAAGACAGCGGTGACGGATGCACTAATCTTTGGCCCATCGGCAGGCGCATTCACGATGCTGGTCATCAACATCGGCCCCTCCTCAAGCCCTACGAGCGCGACCAGGTAAGGAATCTCGGCGCGGAAACCATCCCAATAGGCACGGTGGAAACGCACCCAGGAAAGCACCGTGCCGCGGCCAGAGACCGGGACCCAGGATTGCTTTTCCGATAGGCATTTCGGGCAGACCGGCGATCCCGGAAAATGAATATCCGAGCAATCGTCGCAGCGCTGTACGGAAAGTCGGCCTTCGCGGGCATTGTCCCAGAAACCGCGGCTGACGGTATCAATCCGCGGACGGGGCTTGGCGGGCATTGCTGGCTGCATGGAATCCTCCCTCAGCCCGGTGTGTAGATGATGGATCGTGAGCACGGCGTGGCGCCGCAATACTGCACGACCTCTGCGTCCTGCACCTGGCGTGCACCGCATTCGCCGCGGATTTGGCGCACTGCTTCGATGTTCAGCGCCCAGCCCTGCATATAGGAATTCGATAGATGCCCGCCATCGGTATTGGTCGGCAGCCGACCACCGAGCTTCAGCGTACCGCCTTCCACAAAGGAACCCGCCTCGCCTTGTTTGCAGAAGCCAAGGCCCTCAAGGCTGAACAGCACCGTTGGGCTGAAATTGTCGTAGCACATCAGCGCATCAACATCGGAAGGCCCAACGCCCGCCATGCCATAGGCCTGGGCGGCCACGTCCTGCATTTCATCGTACCAGAAATTGAGGTCGAAATTGGAGATGGAGGCCGTGCTGTAGGCTTCCCGCGCGCCGATACCGGAAATCATCACGGGTCGCTTCTTGAGATCACGCGCGCGCTCCTTCGTGGTCATGATGATGCACACGGCGCCATCATTGATCAGGCAGTAATCGAGCAGGCGGAGCGGTTCGGTGATGAAGCGGGCAGCTTCATGATCATCAATCGTAATAGGCTGCTTCATCACGGCCGAAGGATTGAGGCAGGCGTGATGGCGAAAGGCCACAGACACCTCGGCCAATTGGCGCGTCGTTGTGCCATAGAGCGCGCGGTGGCGCTGGAACATCAGCGCATGTGCCGCACCTGGGGAGGTGAACCCCCAAGGGTCCCAAATGCCGGGGCTTTCGTCGCCACCGTAATTCACGCGGCGGGAACGGCCGATATTCGCGTAGATCAGGGCCGCATAATCACAAAGCCCTGCATCAAGTGCCGCCGCAGCTTCAATGATTGCCATGCCGGACATTCTTCCGTGCGGCGGTAGCTGAATTGTCCAGCGCGGATTGAGCCCAAGAATTTCGCCCATGCGCGCGTAATACGGCACGCGGCAGGTGAGCAGGCCGTCAATCTTGTCTTTGTCCAGTCCACAATCCTCAATGGCGCTGCGGAAGGCGCGGGCGCCAAGGCCATAATCATCTATATCAGGGAAGTTGCCGTAGGCAGTGTTGCCGACGCCGACGATGGCAATGCGGTCCTTGAGGCGGTGCAGCGCGTTCACGAGCCGCAGTTCCGCGCGCATGCGAGAGGCCGCAGAGCCCCGCGCAGGGTAAGGGGCTGTGCGCCCATTCCTGTTTCCTCCTTCGATAGCGATGTGCTTTGCGCAGTATCGCTTCAGCTTGTGCGCAAAAGAAAGCGCTTTCAATTAGCTTCGTGGACAAATGGCGCGGTTGTCAATGCCCATGACACAAGACGCAAAACTGCCGGATGAGGGGGAAGGCTTCGACAGCATTGTGGCCTGATGCACCACAAAAACGTGGCATCGCCTCGCCTGCCGATGGATCAATCAACCCGATAGCCAGCCAGTCGGCCTCAAAGGATTTGGTGTCAGATCGGGGGGTATCGCCCATCACGCTTATGGACGACCAACCGCTTGCATAACGCCCCAATCAAATCTAGCCTTTCGGGCAGGGCTTCTTGCAACAAAAAAAGGAAGCAGGGATGAAACGCAGAGGGTTCTTCGCGGGTGCCGCGTTCTTGGCTGCGCCTGCAATCGTGCAGGCGCAGGCTGTCGGGAATTGGCCTGGCACACGCCCGGTCAGGATCATTCACCCATCCCAAGCGGGTGGTCCGGGTGATATCTACACGCGTCTGTTATGCGAGCATTTTTCGCGTGTTTTCGGGGGCACTTTTGTCACCGAAAACCGCGTGGGCGGCACCGGTACCATCGGCACCGCCGCCGTTGCGCAGGCCGCGCCCGATGGCTGGACCCTGCTCATGTCTTCCAATACCGCGCATATCGTCTCGCCACTTGTGCTGCCGAGTGTGCCTTACGATCCGGTGCGCGCCTTCACCGCAGTGGCGGCGATTTATCGTTATGGCATGATGCTGATTGTCTCGCCCAAATTGCCCGTCAAGAATACGGCGGAATTTGTTGCCTGGGCCAAGGCCGGGAATCGCGAAGTGAATATGGCAAGCCAGGGCATTGGCAGTGTCGGGCACATGATGGCAGAACGTTTCCATCAGCGCGCCGGGTTTCGGCGCGTGCATGTGCCCTATCGTGGTGGTCCGGCGGGGATCCTGGCAGTTTCGCAAGGCGAGAGCGATTACATCTTCGACAATATTGGCAATGCCGGGCCGATGATCCGCGATGGCATGCTGCGCGGGCTTTCACTCACGGGGCGTAACCGCGCACCACAAATGCCCGAAGTGCCGACCCTGGAAGAAGAAGGCTATCCTGGCTTTTATGAGACGGTATGGTTCGGGCTTTATGCACCTACCGGAACGCCTCGCGCCATCATTGAACGCCTGAATGCCGAGACCAATCGGTGGATTGAAAGCCCAGCCATTCAGCAGAGAATGGCGGAAGGCGCACACGAACCCATGGTGGGCACGCCGGAAGCGATGGACGCCTATTGGGCGGATGAACGCAGGCTTTGGACTGCGCTTGTCAACGAAACAAAAGCAACACTTAACTGAAAAGGTGCCGGGATGAACCGTCGGGGCTTTAATTTTGCACTGGGCGCTGGTGCGCTTGGTGTGTTCAATATCGGTACGGCTTGGGCGCAGCAGGCGCCCGCCCTTGCGGCTGCTACGCCCGCGGAACGTGAACGCTTGGCGCCATTGATTGAAGGCGCAAGGCGCGAAGGGCGCATGACCTATTGGGACACGGTTATCCAGCCTGAAACGCATGATGAATTGCAAGCGGCCTTCAGGCGACATTACGGCCTGCCCAATGCCTTTAGGGTGAATTACACGCTGACCGGGACTGGTGCCTTGGTGACGCGCATTGAACAGGAACTGGCCGCTGATCGCGTCACGATTGACGTTGCGGCCATTGCCTCACCGACCTGGGTGTTTGAAAAACTCGCCGCCGGGCATGTTGCGCGTTATGCCAGCCCGGAATTGACGCAGTATGGGCGCGTTTTTGAGGCAGGGCTTGGGGAGAAGGATGTCTTTGCCTTCAATGGCGCTTATGTTTTTGTGCCCATGTGGAATGCGGAAAGACTGAATTTTTCCGGTAAATCCTGGCTGGATGTGATCAATGCTGTGCCGCAGGGGCGGATTTCCATTGGGGATTCAGCGGTCTCAGCCTCCTACCTTGCGACCTATATTGGCCAAACCAAGGCGCTGCCGGCGCGGTTTTTCACTGATCTCGCCGCGATGAAGCCAGCCTTTCTGTTGCGATCGGAACAGGTGGCGCAGCGGCTGGTGACAGGGCAGGATCTGATGGCGTTTTCCGGCATGCCGACGCGCGCCTTTCAGAATAACGCGCAAGGTGCGAAGCTCCGCTTCCTCATGCCACAGGAAGGCGTGGTGTTGATGCCGCAAAGCAGTTTCATTCTGCAAAAGGCACCAAGCCCGAATGCCGCACGGCTTTGGACGGATTTCATCCATTCGGAGGCGGGCCAGCAAATCCTGGCGCGGCGTGAAGCGCTGATCTCTGGCCGTTCAGGCTTTCGCAGCCCGCTGCCGGAATATGCACCGGCGATTGAGCAGTTGAAGCTGCTGGATCTGGATTGGCGTGGCATGACAACTGCTGATCTGCAAAAGCATCGCGAGGATTGGACGCGTATTTTCAAGTCATGAATGATCCACTCCCTATCAAGACCGCTATCGTCACCGGTGCCACCGAGGGTATTGGCCAAGCTACCGCCTGGGCCTTGGCTGAAGCGGGCCATGACGTCATTGTCACTGACCTTACAACCGAAAGTTTGATGGAAACTATTGCAGGTATTGAAGCGCGCAGCCGGCGCGCGCTGGGATTGTCGCTCAATCTGCTCGAAGAAGGCAGTATCAACGCCCTGATGGAGAGGGCCGAGCTTGCCTTCGGCCCCATTGGTGTTTTGGTGAATAATGCCGGCTGCACGCTGAACAAGCCGGTGATTGATGTCACCTGGGATGAATATGATCAGGTGATGGATGTGAATTTGAAAGGCAGCTACTTCCTGTCTGCACGCTTTGCTGCGCGCTGCATTGCTGAGGGACGTCCAGGCGCGATTGTCAGCATCGCTTCCACCCATGGGCTGATCGGCATCGCGGATCGTTCCGTCTATAGCATTTCCAAGGGCGGCATTGTGCAAATGACCCGCGCGCTGGCCATTGAATGGGCCGCCAAAGGCATGCGCGTAAATGCGGTGGCGCCTGGTACGGTGCTGACGCCATCACGCACGCGTATTTTGGCGGACCCTGCGCGACGCCAACGCATGCTGGACCGCATCCCAACTGGCCGCTTCCCAACCGCTGCGGAAGTGGCTGCCGCCGTCGCCTATCTGGTGAGCCCCTTGGCTGCTGCGGTGACAGGTCAGATCCTTCCCGTGGATGGTGGCCTGACCGCCTATTGATCTTCGGGCGGAAGGATCACGCAATGGGCGGGCGGGATACCCACGCCCACCATCATATCTGCGCGGGCTTCAGGAAATTGCTGGATGGCGCGCAATTCCTGCCCACCCAAATCAAGAATGAATTCATCAGCAAGACCAAGAAAGGATGACCCGCGAATGCGCGCCATGATGCTGCCGGGCGTTGCGCTTAGGTGTACATGTTCCTTGCGGATGCAGGCAATCGCGGCATCTCCTTCGGTAAGTTTGCCTGCTTTGGTGGGGATATGGCCGCGAATGCAGGCACCACCCGTAAGCGTGATTTCCGCTTGCGTGCCATCTCGGCCCATGATCCGGCCAGGCAATACATTAAAGCCCAAAAACCGCGCTACAAAGGCCGTATCGGGTTCATGAAAAATCCGTCGCGGCGGGCCTTGGGTTTCGATGCGGCCCTTATTCATCACCACGATATGCTCGGCAAGGCCGAAGGCTTCCGCCTGATCATGCGTCACGTAAATGGCAGTGAAGCCAAGCCTATCCCGCAATAAGTTCAGTTCAAGCCGCATCTGTTCGCGAAGCTGCGCGTCCAGATTGGACAATGCTTCATCGAACAACACCAGGCGCGGTTCATGAACCAGGGCGCGCGCAAGCGCCACACGCTGTTGCTGGCCGCCGGAGAGATTCGTCGCTGGCCGGTCATGCCAGGCGCTGAGCCCAACAATATCCAGGATGCGCGCCACGCGCTGATCACGTTCCGCACTGCCGATTTTTCTGACCTTGAGCGGAAAGCCGACATTTTCCGCCACAGTCATATGCGGCCAGACGGCGTAGGATTGGAACACTATGCCAAGCCCGCGCGCTTCCGGTTGCAGATTGATGCGCTGCGCCGCATCAAAAACACAGACATCACCGATTTCAATGCGGCCGGCTTCAGGCGTTTCAAGCCCGGCAATGCAGCGGAGCATGGTGGTCTTGCCGCAACCACTTGGCCCCAAAAGCGCAAGCGTGTGGCCTTCTTCGACCGTGAGCGAAACGCCATTCACGGCTTTGTGCGGGCCATAGCTTTTCTCAAGCCCGGTAACACTCAGGAAAGGGGGCGTTGCCTTCATGGGGGGCTATCCGATTTCATGACTGCACGATGCTGGTCTTGGTGGCGCGCATGATGGCGAAGGCGCCCAACAGCAGAAGCAACTGCACCATGGCAAGGGCGGCCGCATAGCCGAAGCTGCGATCACTCAAGACAACCAGCACCACGCTGATGGTTTCAGTACCCTGCGCATAGAGCAGGATCGTGGCGCCCAATTCACGAATGAAAATAACAAACAGCATGATCCAGGCAGCAATCAGGGCAGGGCGCAGCAGTGGCAGGATGATATGGCGCAAGGTTTCCGCCCAACTTGCCCCGGCGGCGCGCGCACTTTGTTCCAATTCAGGATTGAGCGAGCCGAACATCGCCGAAATCGTGCGCGTTGCGAAGGGAAAAAAGCGCGCGATATAGGCGATCAGCACAATGGTGAGCGTACTGTAAAGCGGCGTGCGGACCGCCAGGATCAGGAAGCCAAGCCCCAGAATGATGCCGGGGATGCCAAGCGGCAGGGACAGCACCGCATCCGCGAAGGATCTCCGCTTCGGCGCACCGCGATTGAGGTAATAGGCTTGCAATACACTTAGCCCAACACCCAAGGTCGCCCCCACCACGGCCAGGATCAGGCTATTGATGATGGCCTGTTGCGTAAGCTGGTAATTGAACAGCACATATTCATAATTCGCGATCGACGCGCGTGCCGGATCAAAGCGCCCAGTCCAAAGCCGTGTCAGCGATACCAAGACCAGCGCAATGGTCGGCAAGACCACGCCGATGCCGATATAGAAGCATTGAAAGGCCAGCGCCGCGGCGCGCCCCCAGGTGCCAAGTGCCAGAAGCCTGGGGCGATAGCCCTTGCCTGTGACGGTTTCATAGCGCCGGCCAGCCAGATAGCGGCGCTGCAACAAGGCCAAAAGCACTGTCACGCAAAGCACAATCACGCCAAAGGCAGCCGCGCGGCCAAAATCGGATGGGTATTGAACGGAAGCAAAGATCTCGGTCGGCATGGTGCGAATGCCGCTTGGGGAGGCAAGCGCCAGTGGCACATCGAAAAGCCCAGCGCTGGTCACGAAAACCACCAAGGCGCCGGATAACAATGCAGGGCTCAGCAAGGGAAGCGTCACATGGCGAAGCGTGAACCAGAAGCCAGCGCCATGCACGCGGGCAGCATCTTCAAGCGCGGCATCCATGCGGCGCAAGGGCGCGATGACGAAAAGATAGACATAGGGCGTGTAGAAGATGGTCAAGACCCAGATCACGCCAGGCAGGCTGTAGATATTGATGAAGGAAAGATCGACGCCGAAGTGATCCTTGAAGAAATTGATCGCAAGCCCGCTATTGGGCGCGGCCAAATAAATCCAGCTAATGGCGCCAACATAGGGCGAGAGAAAAAAGGGAATA
Organism: Roseomonas sp.; assembly: GCA_020249505.1. GTDB lineage: Bacteria > Pseudomonadota > Alphaproteobacteria > Acetobacterales > Acetobacteraceae > Neoroseomonas. The sequence goes on from JADCFN010000030.1 coordinate 26,555, forward strand.
AGATTGCCCACTTCAAACCACTGCCGCCCCGGCATATCGGTGCGCGCCACAAGCCACGCCAAGGTGAAGCCCAGGATCAGGCTGAAGAAGGTAGTCGCCAGGCCGCAGATCAGCGTATTACCAAGCGCGGCGTGAATCGCAGGGTCCTTGAAGATGCGGATGAAATGATCAAGCGAAAGCCGCGCATCATCTCCTTCAAACACCAATAGGCTGCGCAACACCGTTGCCAGCAACGGGCCGATTACCAGCAGAAAGCCGGCGACAACGCCGACTACGGGCAGATATTGCGGCCAGCGTCCCGGCTTCGCCGCCTGTTGCGCCATGGGTCAGCCCAGAAAGTCGCGGAGCGTCCGCACAACGAAATCCGACTGATCGCGCACCGAAGCATGGCCCGCATCCGGCACAGTCACCTTGCGGCTGCCAGGGATCGCGGCCTGCATCCAATCAGCCGCATCCTGGAAGGATTTGCGTTCTTCAGAACCGACAAGGATCAGCGTTGGCGCCTTTACGCGCTTGGTTTCTTCCCGCGCATCAAGGGTAGCGAGTGCCTCACAGGCCAGCGCGTAACCCTCACCGGAACAGGCTTCCAGCGTTGCCTTGGCAAAACGCACATTGGGGCCATCGGCGGCCAGCGTATTCGGGCTGAACCAGGTTTTCATCAGGGTCGGCACCAGAGAAGCAACGCCGTCCCTTCGTGCAGCTGCCGCGCGCACCGGCCAATTGGCGCGGCTGTCATCATCATAACGCGGCGTGCAATCAGCCAGGATCAGCTTATTCACCATATCGGGATAGGTACCGGCGAAGTGCTGCGCCACGCTGCCGCCAAGCGAAATACCCATCAGGTGAAACTGCGAAAGCCCTTCGCGTTTGGCCACAGCGCGCAATTGCTCGGTCAATTCCGGCACGCCGTATTGATGGCCAGGTAGCGGGGTATCGTGATGGCCCGGGAAGGAATAGGCGATCAGCTCAAACCGATCGGTCAGCGGTTCCAACACATCCCAAAAGCGCCAGGACATGCCGAGGCAATGCAGCAGCATGAGCGGTTCGCCCTTGCCGCGGCGGTGCAGGATGATCATGCCGGGGTCAAGCGGCTTGGGGTGCCATTCCATGGGCGTTTTCCTGAACAGTTTCCAAGTCAAGTTTGGGCAGGCTTTGGCCTGACTGGCAACCGGCCAGGGCCAAGGCCAAAACTTTTTCAAGAAAAACAATGCGAAAAACCTCTTTACCGCAGCAGCGTGAAGCCTCAAAATAGCGTTTCTGATCAGGAGGGTCATGCCATGCGCTTTGGTCTGTTTGGAGGGGCGCGCACAAAGCGTTCGGTCGGCCTTGGTGATAGCCACGGCTATAAGGATTTCATTGACTATGTGCAGGAAGCCGAAAGGCTCGGCTTTGCACATATGTTCATGGTGGAACATCACTTCACCGGCCAGGGGCAGGTTTCTGCCTCCATGACCTTGCTTTCCTATCTTGCGGCGAAGACGGAACGCATTCGGCTTGGTACGGCGGTGGTGGTGCTGCCTTGGCACAACCCAGTGTTGATCGCTGAACAGGCTGCGACGCTTGATCTGCTCTCCGGCGGGCGCTTCGATTTTGGCGTGGGCAAGGGGTATCGTGCCTCTGAATTCAGTGGCTTTTGCATCCCGCCCGAAGAAGCGACCGAGCGCTTCGACGAAGCGATTGAGGTAATCCGCAAGGCCTGGACCTCCGAAGATCGCTTCAGCCATCATGGCAAGCGTTGGCATTATGAAAACATCGTGGTGGAACCTGCGGTAGCGCAGCGCCCGCATCCTCCCTTCTGGCTGGCTGCCGGCAGTGAGGAGAGCATTCGCCGCGCCGCGCGAGAAGGCTTTAACCTGCTGCTTGATCAATTGGCATCCGTTGATCAGATCATCGAACGTGTAGGCATTTTCCGCGAGGAATGCGAAAAGCAGGGTCGCGCCTGGCAGCCGCATGATGTCGCGGTGGCGCGCGCGCTGCAGATGATCCATTCGGAAGAAGAACGCGCTGCTGCGTATGAGGTGCGTCGGCGCGTAGTTGGCGTGATTGGTGATCTGCACAAGGGCAAGCGCGCAGATAGTATTGAAACCGATGATGCGCCGCTGCTCGGTACACCGGCCGAAATCATTGCGCGCATTGAAAAGCTCAAGGCCGGCGGGGTGGCGACGATCCTGATCGTGGATCCCAATGCATCGGTTGCCAATCTGCGTGGCTTTGCGCGGGAAATCATGCCCCATTTCGGCGCCTATCCCGCCGTCGCGGCCGCCGCGGAATGACCGCGCCGCGCCTGCCCGCGCAAACGCGCGAAAGCCTGGATGCGGCGCAGCAGGCGGTATGGGATCGGATGACGTCCGGCGCGCGCGGCGGTGTGAAAGGCCCCTTCCAGGCGCTGATCACAAGCCCCGAGCTTTGCGCGCGGGTGGAACAACTCGGCGTTTTTGTACGCTTCGAATGCAGCGTGCCGATGCGTTTGCGGGAACTTGCTATTCTATGCGTGGGCCATCATTGGAAGGCGGCGTATGAATGGTTTGCCCATGCGCCGATTGCCGAAAAGCAGGGCGTACCGGCGGCGGTAATTGCGGCAATCGGGCGCGATTCCGAAAAAATCCCCTTCGACTCAGACGCGGATCGCGTGGTGGTGGAATTCGTGCGCGCCGTGCTGCGCACGGGCAAGGCGCCAGATGCGCTCTATCAGCCGGTACGCGACCTGCTGGGCGATAAGGGTGCGGTCGAACTGACGGGGCTGATTGGTTATTACTCACTACTGGCGATGCAGTTGAATGTGTTCCGCGTTGAACCGCCAGAGGGGACTGCCATTCCCTGGTGGTGAGACTTTTTTTTGGCATTAGCGCCCATGTGGCTAAATCGATAAGTGGAATAAGAGATAAGTCTGGATTGGCGTAATCCGACCGAGGATGAAGCTGAATCACAGATCATGCGCCTTAGCCATGCTTCTTTTAGTTGAAAGCGTCACCAGAATGGGCGAAGTAGTTGCTGCTCTCGCTTGGGTTTGGGTTCAGGTCCCGGCTATCGCCGGCAGGAAGATCAAATGAGCCCTGGCGGCCAGGGTCGGCACGAGCACTTGCTCGACGAAGTTGCGAACAATTCGCCATTGATTGGACCATCGATCACCCAGGGCGCGTCAATGCGTTTGTGCCGCAAGGCGGCGATGAAGGTCAGCGTCTTCCAAATGGCCATGCACCACGCGCGCATCAAGATGTTGCCCGCGCAGGCCCCAGACGCGCAGCAGCACCATATTGGTCTTGATCCAGGTCTCATCAATGCAGATCAGGCGCCTGGGGTCAAGCTTGTGCTGATCGGCCTTCCAGCGTGCGCGCTAGAACGCGATGTCGCGGCGGGACTGCTCGGCCGGCAGTACCGTTTTTTTTGAAGCTCAGCCCCTCCGCATGCAGAAAAAACCACGCCGCGCGCAGCCAATTCGCACACTCGCCGCTCAGGGTGCGCGGCTTGTGGACGCCCATCTGGCCGGGCGTCAGCGCCCCGGTCTTGCGCTGCCGCTTACGCCATACTGATGCCCTCGCCTAGCAGGCTACTGAAAAGCTGTCGCTGAGGATCGCATTTTGGTGCGCGAAGATGTTGTTGGGGCTGCCTGCGCCAGGGCACAAGCATTTTCAGTGATTTTTTGGCCCTGGCGGCACGCTCAGGACAGACTCCCGGCATCAC
>JADCFN010000031.1 GCA_020249505.1 Roseomonas sp.
CAGTGAGTGGGCAGCGATATTCGGGGATGCCAAGATGACCACGGCACTGCTCGACCGGCTCACCCACCACTGCCACATCCTGGAGACCGGCAACGACAGCTTCCGCTTCAGGAACAGCACCGCAACCCAGACCCATCGCGAAAGGAAACCGCAGCCCACCTGACAGGATCAAAAAACCCCGCATCCCCAAAACCCGGGTCAAATCTGCGTGGCAAACCCGGGTCAGCTCTCGGCGGCATTCAACAGCCGCGCAGAACAGCGGCATAGATGGGGAGTGAAAGACAATGACCAAGGTCACCCGCCGCGCCGCGCTGGCCGCGCCTGCGCTGCTTTTGCCCTTCCAGGCCTTCGCGCAATGGGCGCCGGCACGCCCTATGCGCTTCGTGGTTCCCTTCGCCGCTGGGGGTGCAACGGATATCGTCGCGCGTGTCTTAAGCGAACCCATGGCCGAACGCCTCAGCCAGCCTATTGCGGTTGAAAATCGCACAGGCGCCGTCGGCAATGTTGGCGTCGAAAATGTGGTGCGTAGCGCACCGGATGGCTTGACATTGCTGATGGGAACAACAGGAACGCTTACCATTAACCCGCATCTTTACAGTAATATGGGCTTCAATCCTCTTACGGATCTGGCACCAGTAGGACTTGCTTTCGCGACCGATCACGTGCTGATCGTCAATCCACAAGTGCCTGCGCAAACGGCACAGGAATTTCTGGCGCTAGTCCGCGCGCAGCCGGGTCGGCTTTCCTATGGTTCTGGCGGGAATGGTACATCCACCCACACGGTCGCCGAGTTGTTCAAGCTGGTAGCGCAGGTTGATATCCAGCATGTGCCCTATCGTGGGTCCGCCCCGGCACTGACCGATACCGTGGCGGGAACGGTGCAGGTTATGCTGGATCAGATTGCTTCTGCGCTGCCGCAGATCCAGGCAGGGCGTGTGCGCGCTCTGGCGGTGACGGGCGCGCGGCGCCATGCCGCGCTGCCCAATGTTCCGACGGTGGGCGAAATTGGCCTTGCTGCTGCGGAAGCAACATCCTGGGGCGCCGTGATGGTCCCTGCTGGCACGCCCAGTGTGGCGATTGATCGGCTGAATGCCGTGCTGCGTGAAGCGCTCGCCTTACAGGCTGTGAAGGACCGTCTTACACAAGTTGGTGCTGATGCCATGACCTCGACCCCAGCGGAGCTTGCGGCCTATATGCGGAGTGAGACGGAGAAATGGGGCCGTGTGGTGCGTGAGGCACGCATTACGGTGAATTGAAGCAGATGGCGTAGCCAATACGTCTTCGCGATTTTCATTTCGGCCAAGCAGCTTTTTCCATGGGCTGCATGGCCGTAACATCCGGCCAGGGGGCGCTGCCCAGGCCGGGTGTTGCAATGCTGCCGATGTCAAGCAACCCTGCACGAATGCGAAGCCGCGGACCATGTGACGTATCCTCATAAAGATCGGGATGCGCTGCCCGATAGGCCTGCGCTTCGGCTGCCGGGCGGCCTGCAAAGCCATCTATGAAGTGATGGCCATTGCGTTCCACATGGGCAAGGCCGAGGGCACTGACCAAGGCAAGATCTTGCTGCACGCAAAGCCCGGCTAGAGTTGTAAGATCTTCGGCTGACATGAAATAGCCCTGGCCCCATTGCCGGCAACGCGCCAAGTTGATCAGGGATCGCCAAATGCCCTTGCATGCCTTGCTGGAAACCCCGCTATAGCCGAGCCCCTTGGCGACTAGGAACGCATCGAGCGCGCCATCACTCTCATCAATTATCACGGGCCGGGCAGCGGCGATATCCGTGATTCTTTCCTGCAGTGCATGCGAGCGCTTGATAGGCTGTTCGATGAACAAGATGGAAGCGCGCAGCCGTGTCAATCTTGGCTCAGCCTCTATCGCGCGCCATAGCGCCAATACGCTCGCCGCATCCTCATATTGTTCATTGCCGTCAAGCGTTGTGTGATAGCCATGCGAACGATCCAATACGGCAGCGATACGGCAAAGCCGCGCGACATCTTCCGCGATATTGCCGCTAACCTTGAGCTTCCAATAGAGATGGCGATAGGTGGCCAAAACCTGTTCCAGTGTTTCGGGCAGACCATCATCCGCTGTATCTGTCTGATCCGCGCTGGTGATGGGGTCAACCAAGCCAACCGTATGGCGCGCGTGCAACCGGGCCGGCTTTGGCACATGTGCCAGCATCGCAGCGAAATCGAAATCCACAAGATCAGGAATGACCACATGTGGCGCCATGCCACCAAGATTGGCGCGCAGCCCCGCATCAAAGGAAAGACCGGCAAGACGGAGCAGGGCATCGAAGGCTGCGCGGTCCCAAAGCGCGTGGCCAAAACTGGCCACAAGAGGATTGAGCCCTTCCGCCGCGCAGGCAGCAACATATGCGTTATAGCCATCGGCGTAATGGCCGAAGGCCGTATTGAAGCCCGCGGCGAGCGACTGCGCCTCCGCAATCTCAAGCGCACGGCGTAGCTGATGCTGGTTATTGGCATCAGTCAGGGCTGCATCCTTGTCGAACCATTTCGCCGCAAGGGTCTCGGCAGCCACGCCAAAGCCTTCCCTTCCTGTCACATCGCGAATGCGCACACGCACCACAGCCTGAATGCCATCCCTGACAGTGATCACACCAAAGCGAAAAGGCATACGCAAGGTAAAGCGCCATTCAAATCGCTCTGTTTCGAGAAACTGAAACTTCACGTTGAGAGCCCCTCCTCAATACCGCGCAAATAGCCAATGGCGCGTGCCGCGCAGGCTGCCGGGTCTGGATGATATTCAAAGGGTTCAACACCGCATATGCCCAGAGCTGGCTCGGGGAATCTGCACATCTGGGATAAGTGGATTTTCTGCCTGACTGCGGCATGAAGCCGTGAACAGGAGACACCATGACGAGACGACCCCGCCGGAACCACAGCCCTGCCTTCAAG
>JADCFN010000032.1 GCA_020249505.1 Roseomonas sp.
GCACCTAACTCCTCTGTCCTCGCAAGTGATTGATTTCATGATTTTATTTTTCGGGAGGAGTGAGGAGTTAGGCCTAACTCCTCAGGAGTTAGGTCATTTTCGGGAGGAGTTAGGTCGTCAAAAACACCCTGCGGGTAGACCCAGATTTCTGGATTTTCGACGTCCAGGCAGTTGCCGGATTGGGGGCATTTGAAGTGGCTGGGCAGCACGCGACGGGCGGAGGTGGTCACCTCACCGGTCTCGGGATCCACTGTTTCGACATCCGGGCCAAAGGTCATGCCCTCGACGCAGAGGTAGCCAAAGCGCGACCTGACAACCTCGAGCCCGAACTCGCTGCCGTCGCGGCGGAACTTCACAAAGCCCTTTGTGGCGAGCACGCTCAGCCGCTCGCGGATTGTATGCTTGCTGCCCAGGCCTAGCGTGTTCTCGAACTTCTCGGACAGTTGCATGATGGAGTAGAGACGCCCTTCGGCAGCCTCATCGAGCAGGACGCCAAGGATTACATCATGCTTGCGCAGCCTTTCAGCATCGAGCTTGCGGCCGATTTCCTGCCTGACCAGGCGCTCGCTGTGGCGATCCAGTTCCACCCAGCGGCCACCGATCTTGTCCACCAGTAGAGGTGCGATCCCTGGCCCATTGCGCAGTTCGACATGCAATTCGCGCCCAGTCTTTTCCTCATCCGGCCGAAACAGGATCATGCCGGAGGTGTAGAACCCGCGCAGTGCGCTCGCGCCGGAGAGCGACAGGAATGGATCATCCTTTACCTGCTGCTTGCTGAGCTTCTTGGTATGGTGCGCAAGAATGACGCCAGCCTCCGGCGCCACCATGTCGCGCAGTGCCTCCACGCGGCTTTGCAGAAAGAACAGCATGGCGCCGTTGTCATTCTCGCCTTCGCCCTCCGGGCCGCCATCAAACAGGTTGCGGATCGGGTCGATGCAGATGATGTCGGGCGGTGCGTCGGGGAAAGCGCTGCGGATGCCGGCGGCCACCAGCCCCACGCCTTGTTCATCCAGCAGCAGCCGGAGCTTTGGCGTGACCACCAGCGTATCACGCGCCTTGGCCAGGATCGCTGGATCCAGCCGAAGCTGCTGCAGGCGTTCGCGTAGGTAGTGGTATTGGATCTCGGCCTGAAGGTAAAAAACCCTCAATGGGCGCGGCGCGGTAAAGCGCAGGAATGGTGCGCCAGCGGCGGCATGGATCAGGAGGCTGATCAGGAAATCGGATTTGCCGACCTTGGGCGCGCCACCCAGCACCAGCATGCCCCCTGGTGTCAGCAGGCGCGGCCCGATCAGGTCATCAGGCATGGGTGAGGTATCATCCAGCAAGGCGCCAAGCGGGTAGGATGCAATCTCTGTGGGCGCTGCCTCGGCACGCAGCGTCGCGGGCCCGTTGCGCGTGACATGCCGTGCCCAGATGGCGTCAGCCTCGGCCTTGAGGCGCTCAAGCGGCCATGTCGGGCGCAGACAGGCGGCGTTGTAGCCGCAGATGGCTTCCCAGCCCTCATCGGGCGTCATGCGGCCTTCATGCACCTGGCGGATGAAATGCCCGATGGCCGCACTGGCACCCTGAAACCGCGTCCAGGTGTCCTGGGCGCCCTCACGCACGGGTGTGGAAAGGATGGCGCCTAGCCCTGGTCTATCGGCCTGTGCGCCCGCCTGTGGCCGATCCTGGCCCGGCAGAAAGGGCATGGCGGCAATGGCCTCGGCAAAGTCGCCAAGGTCTAATTCACGCTCCGGGTTGTGGGTGCGAATGGTGACGATGCGTTCCGCGCCCGCCTTGCGATAGACCGTGCCGGGAACGCGGATGGGCTGATGGGCGGAGCGGAAATGCGGATCGCCACCGACCTTATCAGCGATCTCACCGCGCAAGGCGCAAAGCCGCGCAAGCTCTGCCCCCGCAGCCGGTTCGGTCAATTTCCACCAGACATGCAGCTTGGCCGCGCCTTCGGCGGTGCGCCCACCGCTTTCGACGATCAGCGTCGGTTCCCCAAGGTGCTGCAACAGGTGGGAAAGCTTGGCCGCGATGTCGCCGGTATCGAGATCAACCACCATGGCCTGCATTTGCAGCACATGCTCGGCACGGGCCTGGCCATGCTCTGCGACCGTGCCGGGAATGACATAAACAGCGCTACCTTCGCGCGCGGCCCAGGTGGCATAGGTGGCGAGCAATTCTGGCGCCGTGGCATCGGCGGGGATCCAGATATTATGCGGCTTGATCGTCAGCCCTTGCCCCTGATCGACAAAGCCGCGCACCGGGATCAGCCCTTCGCAATAGCTGAAGGCCACCGCGAGGAAGCTTTTGATCTGTTCCAGATCCGGCGCGGCCGGCGTTGCGATCGACTGCCCTTCGGTGGGAAGTCGGTCCTCCAGCGTCGCGGCCGCGTCGTTGAAATCGGTCCAGACCGTCATGCAGTCTGGTCCCAACAGCGCTTTGCCCAGGGGCAAAACCGGCATTCGAAGTGATCAGCGGCGAGTGTAATGCGCGGCAGCAATTCGCCCGCGTCACTGGCGCGTAGGATACGCACCGCGCGGTCAGACATGCGCTGCGCCAATTCCGCGTTGAAGGGCACCAGCTCGTGATGCAGTTCCGCGGTATCCTTATTGATGGCGGTGAACAGCGCCGGATTATCCGCAACGCCCGGAATGGCCGCGTCCATGTAGGCCTGATAAATCGCGATCTGCGCGGCATAGATGGGCTTGGCGGCAGCGACACCCTTGGTGGCGGTCTCGCGCCAGGCCTTGGCGTTCATGGTCTTGCATTCCCAAAGCGCGGGGAAGGCCATGCCGGGAATATCGGGCCCGCCGGCGATCACACCATCCACATGGCCGCGAACGCGCCCGCCCACGATGGAAAAGCCGAATTGCGGTGCTTTGGGCTGATCGCCCTTGCGTGTGAATAGCTGAAAGCCCGCGCCGCGCAGCCAGGCCACTGCCAAATCCTCCAGCACATGGCCGATGACAAAGATGCGCAGCAGCCTTCCGTCAAAGCCGGCACCTTCATCCTTGGGCGCCTGGAGGTATTCGAATTGCAGCGCGCGCTCACAGGCATGGCCAAGGCGCGAGCCACCCAGATAGCGGCGCGGTGCCTGTGAAGCGTTGTCCTGCTCCAGCGCGGTATCAATCGCAGCGTTGATCACAAGGCCTGCCTGGCTGCGGCTGTTGAAGTCCAGCATCAGAAGGGTATCTCCCCGATTGCTTGCCGGGCGCTGGCCCGCATGGCGTCCTGAAAGGCGCCGACCGCGACCTCGATCAGCGTCAGCACCTGGGCCTCGTTCAATTCGCAAAGGCGCGTATTCCAGCCGATTTCGTGCATGGCCTCGCCCAGGTTGCGCATGGCAGCGTGCATGGCGGCTTGTTCCTGCTCGGACAGATCAACCATGGCAGGCGATCTCCGTGCCAAGCGCGACCAAAAGCCCTGGCAGGCCATGCTGCAGAACATGACGGATGGGCGGCGCTGTTTCTGCTTGACTGGGTCGAACCAGCCAAAGCCAAGCGCCGGGCGCGCGCAAACAGCGCAGGGGTATTAGGCAGCGCCCGTCATGCCTCATGCTGCCCTCGCCAGATTGGCGCCCTGCGCATTTTGGATCAGGTAGCGGATGGTGTTGCGATTGAATTTGAATGTCAGCAGCGCCGAGGCGTGATAGCGCGTCAGGCTGTAA
>JADCFN010000033.1 GCA_020249505.1 Roseomonas sp.
AGTTGCTGGTGGTGGCAGCATGACGCCCGGAATCCGTCCAGGGCGTGCCGCCAGGGCCAAAAGGTCACTGAAAATGGTTGTATTCAGGCGAAAGCAGCGTTGAAAACATGCGCGCAAGCTAAAATCGCGATGCTCAATGAGGGCTTTTCAGCAGCCTGCTAGGCTGCGGCACACAGTTTTGCTCCGGTCGGCCCTTTTAGGGAAGATGAACCGAACCCACCATGAACGGGTGCTGGGCTTCTGGCAGGGCGAAGCCCTGCCAAGGCCAGAGGAGTTCATTACTTGAAGACTCATAACGGTCCATGATTTGGACATCCGCTGCGTATTGAGAATGGTTGTTCAATATTCTCACTTAATGAAGGAACTATTCTCCTGAAGGGGAATCGCAATGTCCTTGTTCATGGTTGGTCTATCCGGATACGCAGGGTCCCACCAGAATGCCGTCACGCCACCATCCTGAGAGATAACGAAAGCTACATCACGCTTGTGGTTCAGGACATGGGCGGCTGTAGATTGGTGGCGCATGCCGCCGATCTTTTCTATGGCAATAAGCTCACCCTTGGTCGGGGGCGAGGCTGATTTCAAACTGCCGCTTTTCTTGGGTGATAGCTTCGCCCCGAAACCAAGGATGGACGCGTTCTTGCCAAGAATGACACACCCGTCCACCGCAGCCATCTCTGCGACAGCCTTCGCGTGGTCAAACACAGCTGTTCGTATTGCTTCGACTTTGCCGATATATGTGCCATCCCCGTTTTTCTCACGCTGTCCGGACAGGGAGGTATCCACAAATTCATGGATCAAATTCAGTATCGGCTTGATAGTGGGATTTGTGGATTCAGCGGAATATTTCACTCCGATCTGGCCATCGGGGTTTAGGTTTACTTGGGGCGTGAATATCAGCGTTCCACCCTGACGAAGGGCTACAGCGTGTCTTACCGCCGCAGTCAACCAAGCTCTTAAATACTGGTCAATACACCTATTTTTCAGCGAAATAAAATCAGATTTTCCTGAAGCCGGCTCCCGCTTCAGGAGCTTTCGATCGCCGACCAGTGCAAGCAATGAATCCCACCCGGCTTCCGGAAATCTTGAAAGAACCCTGGCGGTACCTCGGATGTATTGCGTAGACTGAGCGATCCCAGAAACACGAATGTGCCCTGGGTCTAGAATCTCCACCATCAAGGGTGACTGTGGAGAGGCCCCAAGGATATTCACGTTTACTTTACCAAACTCCATTGGATGACGATCTGCCAAAACATTCGCGAGTCCAATTATCTTTGGCTGGTCGTCTGTTAGCTTGATCGCTAGCGCCCTATTGGGCGCCTGGCACGCGGGCGATAATTTTGCTATATCGTTTGTACTCAATGGCATTGCGTTAGCGAACTGAATCAGGTCTTTGATATAAAATCCATCCAGACATAACAGGATTCTTGCGCGACATGGACGAGACTCTTCAATGGTGAGACTCGCGTAAAATGCAGTTCTTATCATCTCGGCAAGGGTTCCATCAGGACAACTTTCGGCTAATCGCGCATCATCATTTTCTCGAATCCATTGCTCAGAGAAATCCGCGTACTCCTCTGGCGACATTTCTTTGCCGTGTTTGGGCGGCGGCGGCCCACCTCGTCCGACAAGGGTTACCATTGCACTGCGTATCACTTCAGAATAAGGGCTCATTGTCTAATTTACCTCTCGACGTCTTTTGACTGCTCCTGGCGCAGAATTTGCTGCCGAAGCCCTCAAAACACCGCCCCAAAGGGCAATACCGCCACACGATCACCAGGGGCCACCGCCGTGATGTCTTCTGGCAATTCCGCAAAAGCATCGGATTGCGTAAGGGATGTGAGCAAGCCCGCCCCTTCACGCGCAAACTTGCGTGCGCGCGGCAGGCCGCCCGTGGCATGCAGGCTGATGCGCACATATTCGCGCCGCCCGGCCTTTTTGCGGTAGCTGAAATCAGCCTCGGCGACAAAGCGCGGCAGGGCTTCGGGCAAGGCACCCGCCAGGCGCAGCACCAAGGGGCGCGCCAGATGCAGGAACGTCACCACCGCGGCCACGGGATTGCCGGGCAGGCCAAGCACCGGCGTGCCGCGCACCAACCCCATAGCGGCAGGCCGGCCAGGCTTCACGGCCAGGCGCCAGAACACCAGCCGCCCGCCGGCTTCGATGGCCGCGCGCACATGGTCTTCCTCACCGGTGGAGACACCGCCACTGGTCAGCAGCAGATCATGGCTGGCGGCGGCGTCATGCAACGCCGCTTCGGTCGCGGCGCGGTCATCTGGCAGGATGCCAAGGTCATGCGCTTCCACCGGCAGCGCCGCCAGAAGCGCCAGCAGGGTGAAGCGGTTGCTGTCATAGCTCTGCGCGGGGCCGAGCGTGCTGCCAGGGCTCGCCAATTCATCGCCGGTCGAAAACACGCCGACCTTAAGGCGCGGGCGCACCGCAAGCCGCGCCTGACCCAAGGCTGCCGCCAAGCCAATCTCGGCGGGGCCAAGAATTTTGCCCTCGGGCAGCGCCAGCGCGCCGGCGGCGATGTCCTCACCGGCGGGGCGCGCATTGGCGCCGGGCTTGAGACCGGGCGGGACGAAAATCGCTTTACCGTCGCGGCGGACATCTTCCTGCATTATGGCGGTATCAGCGCCTTGCGGCATGGGGGCGCCGGTGAAAACGCGCATCGCCTCACCGGCCGCAACGCCGCGCGAAGGGGCTTGCCCGGCGGCGATACGGCCTACTTCGGTCAGGGCGGTCTCGGCGCCAGGGGTCAAATCCGCATGGCGAAAGGCCCAGCCATCCACGGCAGCGTTGAAGAAGAGCGGCAAGGGCAAGGGCGCCATCAGCGGTGCGGCCAGCACGCGCCCGCGCGCGGCGGCTAGTGCCACCATCTCAGTGCCTGTGGCCGGCGGGATGCGTTCCAGGATCAGCGCCTGGGCTTCTTCCACTGCCATCAGCGCGCCGCCAAAGGCGAAGCAATCATCCGAAAGCTGCGCCATTACCCCTCCGTCCAGGGAATGTCCTTGATCTCTCGTGCGTGCGCCAGCACCAGATCGGCGATGGCTTCCACCTCATCCAACCCAGCGCGGGGCAGATCATAAGGGGGCGGCGTATCGGATGCCACAGCGACAATGCCGGGCATATCCGGGTGCATCCAGGGCTTGCCATTGGCGGCGCGATGCACTTCCAGCTTGGGATGTGCGTCCTGCTTGAAGCCTTCCACGATCACCAGATCAACCGCATCCATGCGCGCCAGCAATTCCGGCAGGCGCGGTTCGGCCGCGCTGCGCAATTCCGTCATCAGCGCCCAGCGCGCGCCGGACGCCACCATTACCTGCTGCGCGCCGGCTTGCCGATGCTGCCAGGAATCCTTGCCCGGCACATCCACATCAAAGCGATGATGCGCATGCTTCAGCGTAGAAACACCAATCCCCCGCCCGATCAGGCAGGGGATCAGTTTCACCATCAAGGTTGTTTTGCCGGCCCCGCTCCAGCCGGCGAGGCCGATCACGCGCATGGGTTAAGTCAGTCAGCGCCGGAAGGCTTGGCACCGGGCGGCGCTTCCGCCGCGCGGCCCTTGGCCATTTCCTCCTGCACCCAAAGCGGGTGGTGCTGCTTGGCCCAGTTCAAGTCCACCTGGCCCGAGCCCATGGCATCAAAGGCACCATCCATGCCGACAGAGCCAATATAGATATGCGCGAGCAAGGCCGCGATCATCAGCACCGACAGCAGGCTATGGATAATGTGGCTCAGCTGCATCCCGGCGATATCGGTGAAGACGAAGGGGAAAACCAGCAGATAGCCTGAGATCGCCACCACCGCGCCACCCAGCACCGTGATCCAAAACACCATCTTCTGCCCGCCATTGAAGCGGCCGGCTTCCGGATGCTTATTGCCGATCAAGCCGCCACCCGCCTTGAACCAAGCGATGTCGCGCGCGTTCGGGATATTGTCCTTCACCCAGATCAGCAGCATCACCACCAGGCCCAGCGTGAAGGGGAAGGCCAGGAAGTTATGGGCGTATTTGCCCCATTGGCTGATGGCGGTGAAAGCCTCAGGCCCCACGATTGGCAGCAGGATATGCCGCCCGAAGGTCAGGTTCAGGCCAGACAGCGCCAGGATGATGAAGGTGGAAGCCACCATCCAGTGATTGGCGCGTTCCAGCGTGTTGAAGCGGAGAATGGTGCGCCCCGAGCGGCCGCCTTCAATCGGGATGCGCCCCTTGGTCAGGCGGAACACCGTCAGGATTGCCAGCATGCCTAGCACGGCAATGCCACCCACCCAGGCGAGCGTGTAGTTATGGAAGTCACGCCATTCGCGCCCGACGGGCTGAATAAGCGTAGCCGCCCGATCATCCGGAATGGTGATGCGGCCCTGGATCTGGCTGCCGCGCAGCAGCGCCTGCACTTCCATTTCTTCCGCCATGGAAGGCGCGCGCGGCGCGGTTTGCGCCAATACGGGTGCCGCCGCGCCCATTAGCAGCGCGGCAAGCAGGGCAAGGATGCGGAGCTTCATGGTTCAGCCCGCCCTTCAGATCGCAACGGTTTCGCGATAGGCAGTACGCCAGCCCCAGGCGCCCGTGCCATAGCCGCGGCGCTGCACACGCTCCCGATAGATGGAGGCAATGATCTGCCCATCACCGGCCAGCAGCGCCTTGGTCGAACACATTTCAGCGCAAAGCGGCAGCTTGCCTTCCGCCAGACGGTTCGACCCGTATTGGATGTATTCCGCCTGGGTATTGTCGGCCTGCGGGCCGCCGGCGCAGAAGGTGCACTTATCCATCTTCCCGCGAGAGCCGAAATTGCCGAGGCGCGGGAATTGCGGCGCGCCGAAGGGGCAGGCGTAGAAGCAATAGCCGCAGCCGATGCAAAGGTCCTTGTCATGCAGCACCACCTGATCGGCGGTGGTGTAAAAACAGGAAACCGGGCAGACGGCGGCGCAGGGCGCATCCGTGCATTGCATGCAAGCCATGGAGATTGAACGCTCACCTGGCTTGCCGTCATTGATGGTGACGACGCGCCGGCGATTGATGCCCCAGGGCACTTCATGTTCGTTCTTGCACGCCGTGACGCAGGCATTGCATTCGATGCAGCGTTCCGCGTCCAACAGGAATTTCATACGAGCCATTGTTCTTGCCCCCCTTTATGCCGCGCGGATCTGACAAAGCGTGACCTTGGTTTCCTGCATGAAGGTCACCGGGTCATAGCCATAGGTGGTTACTGCATTGACGCTTTCGCCAAGCACGATCGGGTCCGTACCGGTTGGGTATTTGCGCCTTTGGTCTTCCTGCATGAACCAGCCAGCGAAGTGGAAGGGCATCCAAGCCACGCCGGGCCCGACGCGTTCCGTCACCAAAGCCTTCATGCGGGTTGACTTGTTGGCGGGCATTTCCGGGCCCGTCACCAGCACCCAGGCGCCATCCTGGATGTTGCGCGCCGCTGCATCACGAGGACTGATTTCCACGAACATGTCCTGCTGCAATTCCGCGAGCCACTTATTGGACCGCGTTTCTTCCCCGCCGCCTTCATATTCAACCAGGCGCCCGGAAGTCAGGATGATCGGGAAATTCGGCGCCACCTGATGCGAACGGTTCTGCACCGTCTGCCCCAGATGCGGCAGGCGGAAGCCGCGCCGATCTGGCAGCGTCGGATACTGCGCAATCAAATCCGTGCGCGGCGTATAGATCGGCTCACGATGCACCGGCACGGGATCGGGCAGGTTCCAGGCCACGGCACGCGCCTTGGCATTGCCGTAAGCCATCACGCCATGATTCATGGTGATGCGAATGATCCCCATGGAAAGATCAGTCGCCCAGGAAGCAGTGCCACCCTGCCGCGCGAGTGATGCGCGCTCAGCATCCGTATATTCAGCGTCCCAACCCAGGCGCTGCATCACCGCGGTGGTGAATTCCGGATAACCATCGGTGATTTCCGAGCCCTTAGAATAGGACCCTTCCGCCAGCAGCGTCACGCCATTGCGTTCCACACCAAAGCGCGCACGGAAGGTGCCGCCGCCTTCCTTCACATGAAGGTTGGTGTTGTAAAGGATATGCGTGCCCGGATGGCGCATTTCCGGCGTGCCCCAGCAGGGCCAGGGCAGGCCGTAAAAATCGCCCTTGATTTCGGCTGGTGCATCCGCCTTGGCGCGCAGCGTCACCAGATCGAACTTGTCCTGATGCGCCATATGCGCCTTCAAGCGTTCCGGTGATTGGCCCGTATAGCCCGTGCTGATCGCGCCGCGATTGATCTCCCGCAGCACGCTTTCGGGTACTGGTTCCTGGCCGCGCACTTCGATGCTCTTGAACATATCGGCCTGGAAGCGGATCGGCATATTGCGCTTTTCCGCCGCCTTATCGAGGGCACCAGCAAGGCGATACATCACCTCATAATCATTCTTGCTCTCGAAAATCGGCTTCACCACCTGATCGCCCCATTGGACAGAACGGTTGGAAGCGGTGCGGCTGCCCGCGCATTCAAACTGCGTGCAGATGGGCAGCAGATAGGTATTTTCCTTGCGGTTCGCGAGGACCGCGAAGGTGGTCGGATGCGGGTCCGCCACCACCAGCAGATCAAGCGCCTCAAGCCCCTTCACCGCTTCCGGCATGCGCGTGACGGTATTGCCGCCATGGCCAAACACGAGCATGGCCTTGAAATTGTCGCGCTGCTGCACCTGATCTTTGGGCAGCGTCACGGCATCGAAATACCGCGTGGTCGGGATGCCGGGCGTGCCCATCAGGGCCGGGCTGTCAAAGCGCGCGACCATGGATTCATAGGGCACATTCCAAACGCGCGACCAATGCCGCCAGGCGTTTTCGTCCAAACCATAATAGGCCGGCAGCGTCGTGACATCGAGGCCGAAATCAGTCGCCCCCTGCACATTGCAATGGCCGCGGAAGATATTGGCGCCCGTGCCTTCCGACCCGACATTGCCGGTCGCGAGCAGCAGGATGGAGAAGGCGCGCACATTGGCGGTGCCCACGGTCTTTTGCGTGGCCCCCATGCACCAGATCAGCGTCGCGGGCTTTTGTGTCGCGAACATTTCCGCAACCTTGCGGAGCTGCGCGCCCGGCACGCCGGAAACACGCTCAACTTCGGCCGGCGTCCATTTCGCGACCTCGGCGCGGATTTCATCCATGCCATGCACGCGCTGGCGGATGAATTCCTTGTCTTCCCAGCCATTGGCGAAGATGTGGTGCAGCATGCCCCACATCACCGGAATATCGGTGCCCGGGCGGATGCGCACATATTCGCTGGCATGCGCGGCAGTGCGCGTGAAGCGCGGGTCAATCACGATCAGATTGGCGCGGTTCTGTTCCTTGCCGGCAAGAACATGCTGCAGGCTGACCGGGTGCGCTTCCGCCGGATTGCCGCCCATGATGATCATGGTCTTGGCGTTGCGGATATCGTTATAGGAATTGGTCTGCGCGCCATAACCCCAGGTATTGGCCACTCCGGCGACCGTGGTGGAGTGGCAGATGCGCGCCTGGTGATCCACGTTATTCGTGCCCCAGAAGGCCGCAAATTTGCGATACAGATACGCACCTTCATTGGAGAATTTCGCGCTGCCCAGCCAGAAGGTGGCATCCGGCCCGCTTTTCTGACGGGTTTCCATCAGCTTGTCGGCAATTTCGGTCATCGCATTGTCCCAGGACATGCGCTGCCATTGGCCGTTCACCAGCTTCATCGGATATTTGATGCGCCGGTCGCCATGGACCAATTCGCGCACCGAAGCGCCCTTGGCGCAATGCGTGCCGCGATTGATCGGCGATTCCCAAGCCGGTTCCTGGCCGACCCAAACGCCATTCTGCACTTCGGCAATCACGGTGCAGCCAACCGAACAATGCGTGCAGATATTCTTCACGCGCTGCACGGGCTTTGAATGATCCATCGGCCCCGCTTCGGCAGGACGCATGGTGGAAAGCGGAATGGCGCCAAGGGCGGCAAGCCCCGCCCCGCCAAGCCCGGCTTGGCGCAAAAAGGCCCGACGATCGAGCCCGCCGGCAGAAAGACCCTGATAGGCAGAAGCAAGGCGCTGCTTGGCGGCCTTGCCATCGGTGCGTTTGATCAGCATGGGGTGCTTCCCTTCTTATGTATCGCTGGAACGATTGGTGCGATAGAAAGCCTGCACATGCGGGCTATTGGCCTGGTAGCGGGCCTTCAGCCGATCCGCCTGGTTTTCCTTGCGCGCGGTGCCGGCCGGCACGGCATCGGCGCGGAGCGGCGCTGAGGCCTCAGCCGCTGTTGCTGCCACTGCGCCACCGGCAGCAAGGCCCAGGGTTTTCAAAAAGCCGCGGCGTTGCGCCACTCGTTGGTCATCAGCACTCATGTTCAACCCTCCCAGCAAAAAACATCAGACGGGCAGTTCCTGCGCCGCCAATTCAACCTCAATGGCCATGCGGCCAAGTGCGCCGACGGCGCGGTAAAAGCTTGCGGCTTCCGCCGCTTCCAGATCCGCAAAGAAGCGCCCCGCCCAGGGGCGGAGATGGCGGGCGAAAAACGCCTCGGCCGCCGCGGCACCACCTGGAAACACGCCTGAAAGCAACCCGGCAAAGCTTTCGCATTCCGATGCGATGTGATCCTCGGGCTCGGCAACGCCTTCGGCGCGTTCAATGCCAAGCCGCGCGAGGTCCCCGCGCAAATCCGCCAGCGGGCGTTCATGCAAAAAGCCCGTGATGTAATAGGAAGCGAAGGGCAGCAATTCGCCGCGGCCAAGCCCGATGAAAAGATCGTGAAATTCGCGCTCTACCCGCACGGCATCGGTGGCGGCGGCCGCTTCGGCCAGCGCGCTGTACCGTTTCCCGAGTGGCGTGGAATCGCCCGGCAGGGCGGCCAGCGCAGCGAGCAGATGGGTGTCCGGGGCGGCGACCAGCAAACGACCGAGCAGCGCGAAAAGCCGCGCCCTTTCGGTGGCCATGGCATCTTGTGCCTGATCTTGCTGCGTCATGGGCCGCATTCCGGCCGTTACCTCCTCATGTCTAAATTATAATCCGGCGTGGCCTTGATTCCCGTTCAGTGAAATGACAGAATGGTAACATTCCGATATCATTCCAGTTATACAAAGGAAAAAAGCCATTTCGAATTTCCGACTCTTATACTCAAATTGCGTATCAAGATGCAATAGGCGAGTTACCTGCCCTGACATTGACAGTATTTCTGTCTAGAAAAATTTACACTGGCAGGGCGCTGCCATGGCGGCGGGGGCGCGGCGCCAGGGGCCCCGGCGCTGCCTCTGGCTCAGGCATGGCCTCGGCAATGGCGGGCCCAGGGGGTTCGGGCGCTGCCTCAATTGGCGGGGCCTCAGCCAGGGCAGCGGGCTCCGCCGGGGTTGCCTCAGGCTTGGCCGAATCGGGCTTAGGGGCCGGGGCATCGAGGCCCAGCGCATGGGACAGCAGCTTCATCGCATCCCCGCCCAATTCCAGCGCAAAGCCCGGCACGCCATCCGGCGCATTGTAATCCCAGGCGTAATCCGCCGGGCCAATGAAATCCCGGATGGAGGGGTCAAGGCTCCAGGCGCGGCGAAGCGCGGCGGAGCGCAGTTCCAAGGGCACCTTGCGGTGCAAAAAGGCCTTGAAGTCACTCTCGACCGTCAGGCTTTCAATCGACGGCAGGCTGGCCGGGTCGAACTCATCTTCGGGCTCGGCGGGCGGCAGCGCCTCGGGCGTCGCCTCAAGCGGGGTGGGCGGCGCAGCTTCCTCGGGCGCGCGGCCTTCCAGCACGGCGCGCTTGCGGCGCGACCAGCGGGAGAGGAAGCCCTCATTCTCCTCGCTCATGGGCCATCCACCCGGCTGCGCCGGCCAAGCCCGTCAAGCTCGGCCTTGTCGCGCTTGCGCTTATGAAAGCCGCGGTCGCGGTGGTGCTCCGCCACAAAGGCTTCCAGCGCGGCGCGAATGCCGGGGGGTAGCGGCACGGCCTCCATCAGGTCTGAACCCGAATCGGCATAAAGATGCGCCTCACCGGCATCCACCGTCACGCGTTGCAGGGCGAAGCCCGGCGCTGCTTCCACCGGGCGCAGCACCACCCAAATGCTGGGGTTGGAGCTTTCCAGATTGTGCTTATAATTATCCGTATCGGTTGGGTGCAAAGCCACGTCTGCATTGCCGGCAAAGAACAGGCTGCGCCCGGCTTCTTCGCGCATCAGCGTCCAGGCGGGCAAAGCGGGCGCATCTTCCAAAACCTCCACCGCGCGCCAGGCATAATCCGCCCATGGCGTGACACCAGGGCGGCGTTCCACCACCACGCCCACGGGGATGGAGACGGTGCCGGGGATGATCAGGTTCATGCGCCCTTCTCCGCGGTCAGCAGCGGCAGGCCGGCCACCAGGTTTTGCGGCTTCATGCGCAGCCGATTGGCCGCATCCATGGCGAGCGCCAGATAGATTGGCTTGCCCGCCACGCGCGGCAGCACGCGCGCGGGATCGGCGAATTCCAGTACGCCAAGCCAAAGAATGCGCGCCAGCCGCGCCTGCGCCACCTTCTTGCCCTGCCAAAGATCATTGGTGATGGATGTGGCTTCCGTATCAAGCCCGATATGCCAGCGCCAATCGCGATCTTCGATGGTGGGCACGGCGCGGATCGTCACTTCCTCGCCGAACAAATGCCGGATGAAGCGCGCGATGGCGCGCGCGAGCCCATGCTGACCGGGCCGCCCTTCGGCAATATCCAGCGCAAAATCATGCGCATCTGAGCGCCCGTGATAGAGATGGGCATTGCTGTCGGACAGCACATCAATCTCAATTTCTCGTGGCGGCGCGCCGGCTTCGACCAGCAATTGGCCAAGTGTGCCGAACCCGCCATCGCGCCCGCGCATTTCGAGCACTTCCTCATCCGCCAGCAGGAGCGAGCCCTGATTGATGGCCGCGCGTTGCGGGCGATAGAAAAGCTCAGCGGCACGCAGCGCAAATGGGTCGCCCTCCCCTTCCATCGCAGCGCGGGCCACCAGATGCGTCAGCATTTGCAGGAAGATCGGCGGGATGCCGCCGACATCGCCGCGATAGAGCGCAAGCCAGGCTTCCTCCAGGCTGGGCGCGGCGCGGACGCGATCCCGAAAGCCCAGGAAATACCGCCAATTTTCCTGCGCATCCGCATCGGCAAGGGCGGCGATGCGCGCAGCATCCACCGGCTGTTCGGGGGACACCAAAAGCGCGGCATGCAGCGCCACTTCAGCGGCGCAGGCTTCGTCTGGCGGCACCAATTCCGGCCTTGCCAGGAAGGCGCGCCATAGATCAGGTGTTGCACGCAGCCGGCCATGCGGCGCGGCCTCACATAAATGATGCCCGGAAGCGACCCAGAAATCGCCGGGGGAGAGCATGGCGCTCATGCTTCGCGCTTTCCGATTTTGGTCAGATCAGGGCGAAGGATGGGTTCATCATCCTCCTCGCCATGCGTTTCCACACTCGCGAAAACCGGCAGGCTTTCAAAACTGCGGTGCTGTTCAGCGCGCAGATGGAGCGTGCGGAAACGTTCGCGCTGTTCGCCGCCTTCAATGCTGCGCGTCAAGGCGAGCACCGTGCCGGGCGGGTGATCACAAAGCTGTTCGGCAAAGGCCAATTCCTCCTCAGCCGCGGCGCGGGCGGCTGCCTCATCCGGCGCGCCATGGACCAGATGGATATGCGCGGCAAGCGCGGCAAGCGCAGCCGCACGGTCGGCAGCGCTGGCTTCCGCCACTTCCACCAGCGTCGCCCAGCCAAAGCTGCCGAGGCCAAGGAAGCCGCCGCGAAAGGCCTGCCGGCGCTTGCCGGACATTTGCGCGGGGTCTTCATCCCAGAAGGAAAACCCACCCGGCACGGCCCATTCGCCGGGCGCGGCGGCCTGATCGAAGATGACAGTATCGGAGGCATCAAGGCGGATGGTGCGGGGCAGACGGATCATGCCAAAGCCTCTGCCAAGGAAAGCGTTTCGCGCCCTGCCCCGCCTTCCAGGACCAGATCGCCACTGGCCGGCACAATGCCGCGCCGCGCGCCGGCGCCAAGCTTGGGGTCAAGCCGCGCCAGATAGCGCTCGGCCAGGGTTTTGAAGCCGCGCCCCTGCCAATCCGCGACCGTCGCCATGAAATGCCGCGCCCAGGCGGCGACCAGAAGCGCGGGCGTCAGATCATCATAGCCTTCCCCGAGCAAGGAGGTCCGGTCCGGGCTTTCGCCGGGCTCCCCATCGGCATATTCGGCAAAGCGAAGTTCCATCCCGACCACGAGCCATGGCGGCGTGGCATCCGGCGGGAGATCGGGCGGCAGGCCAAGGCGGGTCTGCCCGACCACTGCGCCATTGAGGCGCAGGGTGCGCGGCCAATCGAAAATCAGCGGGATATCAGGCGGGCCATAGGCGCCAAGCGCATCAGCCAGAGCGATACTCGCGGCATGGAGCGCCAGCCGCGCGGCGGGCAAGGCTTCTTCCGGTTCCAGCACCAGGGCGGCTTCCGCCCGCGCCCAGGACCGCACCCAAACCAGCGTGCCGGCGCCCTTTTCCGGGGCCAGGGCGCAGGCATGCGCCAAGGCATCGCCACCCTCGCGCAGCGCGATGATCGGCGTGAAAACGCTTGGCAATGCGGGTAAATCCTCAACCACCCTTGGCCTCATCCCTCGTCAGCTTGTCTTGGGTGCCATATAAGCCGCGCCAAGCGGTCTTCACAGCCGGGGGGTAGGACAGAACATCATGGGCGAGGAAAAGGGGCGGATCGCCCTGATCTGCAGTTGCGAAGATACCATGCTGCTGGATGGCAAGGCCCTGGCGCGCGGCTGTGGCGCTGGCGTTGAAATCCGCGGCGCCGAGCAGCTTTGCGTGGCCCAGCTTGATCGCTTTGAAGCCGCACTCGCCACCGGGCGCCCACTCACCATCGCCTGCACCGCCCAGGCGCCGCTTTTCACGCAGGAAGCCGAGGCCGCCGGCGCCGCCACCCCGCTTTTCGTCAATATCCGGGAGACCGCCGGCTGGTCGGCCGAGGGCAAACAGGCCGGGCCGAAAATGGCCGCGCTGATCGCCGCCGCCGCCGAGCCCATGCCGGAAATCCCCCTGGTCAGCCTTCAAAGCAGCGGCATCGCCCTGGTGCTGGGCCGCGATGAGGTGGCGATCACCGCCGCCGCCCGCTTGCAGGAAAAGCTCGACATCACCGTATTGCTGACCGGCGATGTACCGGTGGCGCCGGCACGTCAGGCGGCGTTTCCGGTGATGCGCGGGCGGGCGCGTTCCGCCAGCGGTTATCTGGGCGCATTCGAAGTGACCGTGGATGGCGCAGCGGCGCCAAGCCCATCCTCGCGCGCCGCTTACGCCTGGGGCAAGGGCAAGGATGGCGCGATCAGCCGCGCGGATATCATCCTGGATTTGACCGGCGCCGCGCCGCTATTTCCGGCGCATGAGGTGCGGCAGGGGTATCTTCGCGCCGATCCCACCGATGGCGCCGCGCTGGAACGCGCGATTGTCGCGGCGGGCGAATTGGTCGGCAGTTTCGACAAGCCGCGTTTCGTGAGTTTCGACGGCAAGCTTTGCGCCCATGCGCGCAACAAGCGCGAAGGCTGCCGGCGCTGCCTTGACCTTTGCCCAACTGGCGCGATTACGCCGGGCGTCGGTCCGCTCAAGGACCAGGTGGTGATCAGTGCGGAGATTTGCGCGGGCTGCGGCGCCTGTGCCGCCGTGTGCCCGACGGGTGCCGCGACTTATGCGCTGCCGCCGACCCAGGCTTTGCTGCGCCGCCTCAGGCGTTTGCTGCTGAGCTATGCCGATGCGGGCGGTGAGGCGCCGGTGGTGCTGTTCCATGATGAAGCCCATGGCGAGGCGTTGATTGATGCCCTCGCCCGGCATGGCGATGGCTTGCCGGCGCGCGTGCTGCCAATGCGCGTCAATGAGGTTTCATCGCTGGATTTGGCGGTTTTCGCCGGCGCCTTTGCCTGGGGCGCGGCGGCGGTGCGGCTGCTCGCACCGGCCAAGCGCGGCCATGGCGTGGATGGCGTGTTGCGCAACATTGATTACGCGGCGGCGGTGCTTGATGGGCTTGGGCTGACCGGCCCCGCCCCGCGCGCAGCGCTGATTGAAACCGATGATCCGTTCTCAATGGGTGAGGCTTTGGCCGCCCTACCCCGCATGGCGCCTGGCTTTGCGCCTGCGCGGTTTGAAGCCTTGGGCAGCCCGCGCGAGATGGCGCAGCAAGGCTTCCGCGCTTTGCGAGAAGCTGCCGGGGCGCGCGTTGCGATGGTCGCCCTGCCGGAAAAGGCGCTTTTCGGCCTGGCACTTGTGGAGCAGGCGGGCTGCACGCTTTGCCTTGCCTGCACCAGCGTCTGCCCGACCAGCGCCTTCAGCGCCAATCCTGACCGGCCGGAATTGCGCTTTTTGGAAGATGCCTGCGTGCAATGCGGGCTTTGCGCCGCAACCTGCCCGGAGAAGGTGATTACGCTGGAACCGCGGCTGAATTTCGCGCCCGAAGCTGCACAGCCTTTTGTGGTGAAGGCGGAAGAACCCGCCGCCTGCCCGCGCTGCAACAAGCTGTTTGGTACGAAATCCTCCATCGCGCGGGTGAAGGCGAAGCTTTCGGCGCATTGGATGTTCGCCGATCCGGCGCGGCAGGCCGTATTGGACCTATGCGAAGATTGCCGCGTTTTGGAAGCAACGAATGGCGGCATTGATCCTTACGCCGGCGCACCGCGACCTGTGACGAAAACGACTGAGGATTATTTGCGCGAGGCGGAGCGGGCGAAGCGGGACGATACCAAAACCTAACGCCTGGTCGGCAGCCGCGTATTCGCGCCGATTTCATAAGGGGTGCGCGGCGGGGAAAGGTCCTGATGCTGCGCATGGGGGTCATAGCTGCGAAGCTTTTCCTCCGCGCGGTCGCGGTCCAAATCCTGCTGCAGCGTGGACATGGCACGCCCAGTCCCCGCCTGACCAGTCACGGGCAGGTTGGATGGCGTTGGCGCGGGGGTTGAAGTGGCGCGCGGCGCTGAAGGCGTGCTGGGCGCGGGGGCTGGGGCTTCGGCGCAGGCAGCCAGCGCCAAGGCGATGAACAAAACCCCGCGCCGGATGATCACAACCGGACGCCGGTGGTGGCGAAAGCGACCTCGGCAGATTGCTGGACATTGCGGTCCAGATAAAGTGCCGCGCCAATGGCGATGACGATGGCGATGCAAACGCCGCTGATAATGCCGTTCATTGCGGTTCTCCCCGGAACTTAGCCTTTAGAGGCTTATGCCTTGGGCAAGGCTGATTTGCAAGATTTCCTCCGCCTCCGCCAAATCCTCGGGCGCATTGGCGTTGAAGAACGGGTCATAGGGGGTGGCGGGCCAGGCAGCCTCCGCACAGCCGAATCGCGCGGTCCAACGGTCTATCTTGCGCTCCCCGGCCAAAAGGGCGGCGCGCAATTCGCCGCGGAGCGCAACAGGCCAAAGGGCCGCCGGCGGGTGGCTTTGCCCGCCTGAGGAGGCGGCGGCCATGGGCACGCCGGCTGCTTCCCGCGCGGCATGCAACCGCGCCACGAAATCGCCTGGGATGAAGGGGCAATCCCCAGGGATTGAGGCCACCCAGGCGAGGTCCGGCCGATGCTCTGCCGCCCATTCAAGCCCGGCCAGAATCCCCGCGAGCGGCCCGGGGTGATCCGGCAGCGGGTCCGCCACCACCGGCAGGCCAAAACCAGCGAAGCGCGCGGGATCGCCATTCGCATTCAGCACCACAGCCGCAACCTGCGGCGTGATGCGCGCCAGCACATGATCCAGCAAGGGCCGCCCACCAAGCAGGCGCAGGGGCTTATCCCCGCCCCCCATGCGCCGCGCGAGCCCGCCCGCCAGCACAAGCCCCAGCGTTTCAGCCGCCATCGCGTTCCGCTTCCGCGCTGTTCTTGCGCCAATGCTTGGCACTTTCTTCTTCAACGTAACGGAGATCAGCATCGAAAATGATGCGTTCTTCCCCCGCCAAGGCCACAAAGCGCTTGCCCTTGCAGCGCCCGATCAGCATCACGCCGGCCTCGCGCGCAAGCTCCACCCCCCAGGCAGTGAAGCCGGAGCGTGAGACAAGGATGGGAATGCCCATGCGTACGGTCTTGATCACCATCTCGGACGTGAGCCGCCCGGTGGTGTAGAAAATCTTATCGCCAGGCGCTTCCTTATTGCGAAACATCCAGCCCGCGATCTTATCCACCGCATTATGCCGCCCGACATCTTCCATATAGACCAGCGGCTCATCCTGCCGACACAGCGCGCAGCCATGAATGGCGCCGGCTTCCAGATAGAGTGTCGGCAGGGAATTGATCCGATGCAGCAGGCGATAAAGCCAGGATGTGCGGAGTTCCGCGCGCGGCAGCTTCGCTTCCGCAAAGCCTTCCATCAGATCGCCAAAGGCCGTGCCCTGGGCGCAGCCTGAGGTGAGGGTTTTCTTGCGCAGCTTTTCCTCATAATCCGTCCGCCGCGCGGTGCGCACAATCACCACCGCCAGATCATCATCATAATCAACGCCGGTCACGTCATCATCGGCGTGCAGCATGCCCTGATTGAGCAAATAGCCGAGCGCCAAATCCTCTGGCCGGTCGCCAATCGTCATCATGGTGACGATTTCCTGGCCGTTCAGAAATAGCGTGAGCGGGCGTTCGACGGTGACGCTGGCTTCAATCGCCGCCCCCGTATGGTCGCGCCCCGAAACACGGCGCGTCAGGCGCGGGTCGGCAGGATCGGGGCGAATGATCAGGCTATCGGGCATGGCTTGCAGATGGGCGAGGCACGGCGCCGGTGCAAGGATCGCGCCCCTTACGCCGCAGGCGGCGGCGCGGGATCAAACCCGTCAGGCGTAATGCCGCGCGGCCTGATCATGGCGTAGGGTCCACGCGGCAGGAAGCGGCCAGTGCCGGGTTCCGCTTGCACCTTGCCATCGCGCATCACCACCTCACCACGCCGAATGGTCATGACTGGCCATCCCGTGACCTCCATCCCCTCATAGGGGGTGTAGTCAATCGCGTGCTGCATCAAAGCATTGGTAATGGTGACTTTCTTTTTTGGGTCCCACAGCGCCAAATCCGCATCCGCACCGATGGCAATCGCGCCCTTACGCGGTGCGAGGCCCATCAGCCGTGCGGGATTGGTGCTGGTCAGGCGCACGAATTCATCCAGGCTGATACGGCCCTTGGAAACACCTTCGCTGAAAATGATCGGCAGGCGCGCGGTAAAGCCTGGAATGCCATTCGGGATATCGCGGAATACCGCATCCGAACCATTCTGACGCTTCCCGCTATCACCTTCAAAGGAAAACGCGCAGTGATCGGATGAAATCACATCCAAGGTGCCGCGCCTGATCATTTCCCACACGCGTTCATGTTCCGTGCGGCTGCGTGGTGCTGGGCTGCACATGAATTTGGCGCCCTCAAAGCCAGGACGATCCATATCGGCGGTGGTCAGGCTGATATATTGCGGGCAGGTTTCGCCCCATACCTTCACACCACGCGCCTGGGCGCGCGCGATTTCCTCGGCCGCTTCTTCGCAGGAGACATGGAAGATCTGGATCGGCTGATCCACCAATTCCGCGAGCGCAATGGCGCGATGCGTCGCTTCACGTTCCACCACCGGCGGGCGCGCCCAGGCGTGGTATTTCGGCGCGGTCATGCCATGCTTCAGCAATTCATGGGTGCGCCAATTGATCGCCTCATAATTCTCGCAATGCACCGTCACAAGACAGCCGAGCGTGCGCGCCTTGGTGAGAACACGCAGATATTGCGCATCATTCAAATGAAGCGGTTCGTAGGTCAGAAACACCTTGAGGCTGCGCACCCCTTCGGCGACAAGCTTTGGTATTTCCTCATCCATCACCGCATCGGTCGGGTCGCTGATGATCTGGTGGAAGGAATGGTCAATCATGCCGCGGGCGGCGCGGGCGCGGTAATCCGTATAGCGTTCCCAAACGCCATAGCCCTTCCATTGTGGAATGAAGCACACAACGGAGGTTGTGCCACCCGCAAAGGCGGCGGCGGAGGCGGTGGCGAAGCTTTCCTCATTCACCGTGATCGGTGGTTCTGCGAGGCCGGTACTCGCATAGCCGCCGCGTGAGGGCTCCTCGATATGGCAATGGCTATCCACGCCGCCGGGCAGCACCAAAGTGCCAGCGGCATCCACCACACGCGCGCCATCGGCAAGCTTTTCGCCAAGGGCCACAATGCGCCCATCCTTCACGCCAATATCGCAGCGCGTTGTGCCGAAACCTGTCGCCACCTCTCCGCCGCGTACCACCAGATCGAATTCTGCCATGATCATCCCCTATTGCTAACACCGCTGAACATCCATGCGCCCGGCCGCCAAGCCCGCCGCGCGACCCGTGCTGAAACAGGCTTGCAGCAAATAGCCACCCGTCGGTGCTTCCCAATCCAGCATTTCGCCACAGGCGAAAACGCCAGGCAAGCGGCGGAGCATCAGGTTTTCATCTACCTCAGACCACGAAAGCCCGCCGGCCGAGGAAATGGCGCGCGCGATCGGGAAAGCGCCCGTCACCAGCAGCGGCAAAGCCTTGATCAGGGCGGCAAGATCTGGGGTTGCGGCACTGGATTTCAGCGTTTCCTGAATCAGGGCAATCCCAACCGGCGGAAGCCCCGCATTGCGCCGCAAATGATTGGACAATGAAAGGCTACGCCGCCGGCCCGCCAGGCGCGCAGAAAGCTCGGCAAGGCCAAGATCAGGCCGAAGATCGAGATGCAGCGTGACGCTGTGCTGCCCTTCCAAAGCATCGCGAATCGCGGCACTCAGCGCATACACCGCACCGCCTTCAATGCCTGCCTCGGTGATCATCGCCTCACCTCGCTGCGTGATGCCACCGAAAGACAACGCAATGCGCTTGAGCGGTGTGCCGGCGAAACGCTGCCGCAGATGATCAGACCAGGCAATGGCAAAGCCCATATTGGATGGCGCGAAGGGGCGCGTCGCAATACCGGGCAGAAGCGCGGGCCAGGTGCCATCCGACCCAAGCCGCGGCCAGGAAGCACCACCGAGTGCCAGCACGGTCGCTGTAGCCTTGATCTGGGTTTCGCCATCCGGCGTCGCAAAACGCGCTGCACCATCCGGCGCGAAGCCAAGCCAGCGATGGCGCGTGAGTAGTTGCACACCAAGCGCGGATAGTCGCGCGATCCAGGCACGCAGCAGCGGCGATGCCTTCATGGAGCGCGGAAAAACGCGGCCGGAGGAACCGATGAAGCAAGCCTGCCCGAGCCCTTCTGCCCAGGCGATCAGGGCTTCTGGTGGGAAGGCGTGGATATGCGGCGCAAGATGCGCTTCCGCCGTGCCATAGTGCTTCAGAAATTGTCGCAGCGCTTCCGAATGCGTCAGATTAAGCCCGCCGCGCCCGGCAATCAGCAGTTTGCGCGCGGGCGATGGCATGTGATCGGCCACCACAACCGCAGCACCGGATTGCGCCGCGGCTTCCGCCGCCATCAAGCCGGCGGGGCCGGCGCCAATGACAAGAACACTCAGGCGCTGCGTTCCAGCAATTCAATCGCGACATTCTCCGGCCCGCGCACAAAGCAAATGCGAATACCGGGGCGGATCGCGGTGGGTTCCATGGTGAATTCCGCGCCCTTGGCCTTCAATTCAGCCACCACTCCATCAAGACCGGTCACGGCTAGGCCTATGTGTTCCAAGCCGCGATAGGGCATGCTGGGCGGTGGCGCCGTATTGTCGCCCTTGATGGGAGCTATGAAAATGATCTGTCCGCCAAGCCGGATATCCACGCGCGGCTCGCCCTGCTGGGTAGAACGCAAAACCTCAGCCCCAAACATACGCTCATAAAAAACCGCTGTTGCTTCGGGATCGGGGCTGCGTAGATGAATATGGTCGAAGGTGAATTGGGCCATGGTTTCCCCCTGTTTCAAATTGCGCCAGCGGCGCGGAGCTTTTCGCGTGCCGCAGCATCATAGCCAAGCTCGGCCAGGATGGCATCATTATCGCGCCCAAGCGTTGGCGGCGGCGTATCCACGCGCGGGCCGCCATGCGCAAATCCAAACGCCGCAACGGGGACCGAGAATGGACCCGTCACGCCCGGTGCGCCTTCAAAGTGATGCACCACGCCGCGCCCCTTGATCTGCGGATCCGCGAGCGATTCCGCGAGGTTACGCACACGTCCCGCCGGCACATGGCGTGCCTGCAAATAGCTCTCCCATTCAGTCGCCGTCTTGGCCTTCAATAGCTCTGCCAGCGTCGCCGCCTCATTGGCGCGATCGGCATGGCGCGCTTCGTTGCTGTCCTTCACCATATCGGGCCGACCGAGCGCATGCCACAGCCGGCGTTGTTGGCGAAGATTGCTCGCACCAATCATCACCAGCCCATCTGCCGTTTCATAGCAGCTATTCGTTGCATATTCATGATCATTGCCACGCGGGCGCGCGGGCTTGCCGCTGCGCGCATAGGAAGTGACATGGCTTGCCATCATCATCATCGCGACATCCAGCATGGCAAGATCAATATGCTGGCCGCGCCCGGTTTTCTCACGCTGGAACAAGGCAGCCGAAAGCGCGAAGGCGCCCATTGTGCCGGTGGCGTAATCAATCGCCGGTGCGCCGAATTTGATCGGATTGACTTCCGGCGTGCCGGTGCAGGCCATGATGCCTGATGTTGCTTGGATCACATGATCATAGGCAGTCTGCTCACCACGCGGCCCGCCATGACCAAAGGCCGAGATCGAGCAATAGATCAGCCGCGGATTGATCTTCAGCAAATCCTCATAGCCTAGACCCAAAGCCGCAAAGGCACCGGGGCGAAAATTCTCCACCAGCACATCGGCGCCCGCGATCAGCTCACGAAAAACATCACGCGCGGCTTCCTGCTTCAGGTCAAGCGTCAGGCTGCGCTTGTTTGATCCCTGGGTCAGATATTGGCAGCCCATACCGGCTTCGTTCAAGGGCATATCGCTGCCATTCACGCGGCTTTGATCAGGATCATCCGGATGCTCAATCTTGATCACATCCGCACCCAACAGGCCGAGCTGATAGGCCGCGAAGGGGCCGGCCAAAACATGGGTTGCATCAATGATGCGGATACCTTCGAAGGGGCGGGTCATTGGCGATTCCTCGGGTCTTTATGATGGCGCTTAAAGCAGTACGCCATCGCGCTTGAGTGCGGTAATTTCATCCTCGGTCATGCCAGCCGCGGCCAGCAACGCCGCGCCATCCTGCCCAAGCCGTGGCGCTGGCCGACCGGGCGCTGCATTGCCGCCGGAAAAGCGATTGGGCTGGCCGATGGCGTAGGTGGCACCCTCGGTCGGGTGTTGTTCTTCCTGCACCATGCCAACCGCGCGCAAATGCGGATCATCCAGCAAGCCCGCGATGGTGTTGTAGGGTGAGGCCGGCACATCAAGCCTATCAAAAATCTCCAGCCATTCGGCTGATGTCTTGCCCTTCAGCCCGCCGGCGCGAATGGCGAAATAATCGCGCGTATTGGCGGTGCGCCCGGCAATCGTCGCAAAGCGCGAATCGGTCTTCAATTCAGGCCGGCCAATCGCCTCAAAAAACGCATGCGCTTGCGCATCCGTATTGGCGGAAATGCAGATATAGCCATCAGCGGTGGGCAGGGGCCGCGCATCGGGGCTGAGCACGCGGTGATCACCAGGCGGGCCGAGTGCAGGGCGGAAGGACATGGCGCCAAGATGTTCCATCATCACATAGGCGGCCATGTTTTCGAACATCGGCACTTCAATCGCCTCACCCATACCGGTTTTCTCGCGGCGATAGAGTGCGAAGCCAATCGTCTGCGCGGCGATCAGCCCAACAGTGTGGTCCGCCACCAGCATCGGCACATAGCGCGGTTCCCCGGTGGAGGCTTCAAAACAGCCCGCAACACCCGCAGCACCCTGGATCACCGTGTCATAGGCTGGCCTGCCGGCATAAGGCCCGCCAGAGCCGAAACCCGTGATGGCGCAATGGATCAGGCGGGGTGCGATGGCGTGCAGGCTTGCAGCATCCACACCAAGCCGCGCCTGCGCATCAGGGCGGATATTGCTGACAAAGACATCCACTGTCGCGGCTAGGCGATGCAACGCCGCAAGCCCTGCCGGTGCCTTCAGATCAAGTGCAATGGATTTCTTGCCACGATTGAAATTGAGGAATTTGCCATTCATGCCCGGCGAACGGCCCTTGCCGGCAAGCTGACGCAGCAAATCGCCGCCAGGGCTTTCAAGCTTGATCACCTCTGCGCCATGTTCCGCCAATACGCCGGTGCATACCGGCCCAACGACAACCGAGGAAAGATCAAGCACGCGAATACCTGCGAGAGGTCCGTTCATCCGTTCTTGCACTGTCTTGGTTCCAGTCATGAAAACCCATAAAGCCGCGCGGGGTTATCCACCAAAAGCTGCTGCAACGCAGCGGCATCTGCGAAGCGTGGCAGCAAATCCACCAGATCAGCCTCATCCGGTTCCCAGCGCACATTGGGGTGTGGCCAATCGGTGCCCCACAGCACGCGATCAGGTGCCGCCGCAATCAGGCGTTGCGCGAAGGGAATAGCATCCACAAAGGGCGGACCGGATACGGAAATACGCTCCGCCCCAGATACCTTTACCCACCAATTCGGGCGCTTCAGCAATTCCAACAACAGGCGAAAGGGGGTTTGATCCAGCCCACCGCGCACCGGCACGCGCCCCATATGGTCTACCACCACCGGTAGGGAGAATTCGCCGAAAAATTCGAGAAAATCCGGAATGTTCCCGGCATCCAAATGCAGCACCAAATGCCAACCCATGGGCGCAATACGCGCCGCTGTGCGCCGTACCAACGCCAAATCCGGCACACCGCCCAAATGCTTCACAAAGCCAAAACGCACCCCGCGCACGCCGCCTTCATGCAGGGCACGAAACGCGGCATCATCAAAGCTTTCATCAATAAGTGCCACACCGCGCCAGCGGCCATTGCTCCGCGCAATACCATCCAGCATGGCGCGATTATCAGCCTTATAGACCGTGGTCTGCACAATCACGGCGCGGTCCACGCCAAGCCTTGCGTGCAAGGCCACCAAATCATCGCTGGTGCGTTCTGGCGGCGTATAGGGTGCGCCCTTGGCCAAAGGGAAGCGAACAAAAGGCCCCCAGATATGCACATGCGTATCGCAGGCGCCGCGCGGCAGGCGGAAGGCAGGTTTGCGCATCATTTCCATCTTCACCCAAGACCGATCAAACCAGCGCTGCCGGCACAGCAACCTGCCCCTGCATCAGGCGCCTGGCACTCCGATAAACCACAGCGCTTTCCGCGTGCCAGCCGGCGCTGCCTTGGCGCACTTCAGCGCCAACTGAGAGAATACCGGAAGGATTGGCCACCCGCGTTTCATCCGCGCGCGCCGGCGGCCCAGCCAATTGGTGAGGCACGCTGCCATGGATGCGGCTGGCGACGCCAAGACACATCGCGCCGGTCAGTGGCACGGCGCGATGGGAGCGTTCCATGGAAATCATGCGCACCGCGATATCATGGGTATCGGCAGCGAAGGCCGCGCCATCAAGCGCGCGATAAGCCGCGGGCGATGCGACCACGGCAATCTTCGGCAATGCAAGGCCAACTTGCTCCGGCGTTTCGGCGAGGCCCATCATCACACCTGCCTTGCGGCGCAGCGCATCAAGTAGCGCCATGCGCGCAGGGTCCACTTCAATCGCATCAGGGCTTTCAGTACCGGTCAGTCCCAAATCGTGCGCATCAAAGAAAGCGCAGGCATTGGCAGCATCTATCAGGCTCACGGCATAAGCGCGCCCTTCGTGATGCAGCATATCCTGCGCATTGCCGGTCGGCAGCAGGCGCCCTGTCGCGCCGCCACTAGGCGCCAGAAAATCAAGTCTGATGCGCGCGCCAGAACCTGAAACGCCAGCCATGGTGAAATCGCCGGTGGTCACGGCCTTGCCATCACGCACCGGAAAGCGCGCATGGATGATGCGTTTGGTGTTGACCTGATGGATGCGCACCAGCGCCTCACCATCGGCCACGCGCACCAGCCCCTCATCTACCGCAAAGGGACCAACAGCCGAGGATAGATTGCCGCAATTGCTGGACCAATCCACCACGGGCTTGTCCACCGCGACTTGCGCGAAAAGATAATCCACATCGCCATCGGGGTGCGTCGGCGGGCCGATGATCACGGCTTTGGAAAGTGATGAAATACCACCACCCATGCCATCCAATTGCCGGCCATAGGGATCCGGGCTGCCGAGCACCGCGAGGAAAATCGCATCCAGTTTCGCGCGATCGGCTGGCAGATCGCGGGCGTGAAAGAACACGCCCTTGCTGGAACCGCCGCGCATGAAAATGGCGGGGATGAAGGCTTGATCCATGGGCTCCCTCCGGAAAGCTGGGCGCAGTCTTGCGCCCTCAGCCCGTCAAGGCAATCGCCGAGAGCTGATGCCCAATCGGCCCGCCACCAGCCAGGGTATTGCGCCGATGGCTGAAGAAGCGCGCCTCATCAGCCAGCGTGTCATGCGCCAGGATACTAACCGCCACACCAAGGGCCGAAAGCCGCGTGGCGCAATAGCCAGGCAGGTCAAACTGCCAACGCCCTTCGCGCTTGCCGGTTGCGAAAAACTGCGCATCGGCAGGATCACGCGCGAGCACCGCATCGCGCAAATCTGCAGCGACTTCATAGGATGGCTGATGAATGCAGGGCCCCACCACAGCGATAATATCACGTCGCGCCGCGCCAAGCCCTTCCATGGCGAAAACCGTTTCCTCCAAAACACCCAGCACCGCACCGCGCCACCCGGCATGGGCACCGCCAATCACACCAGCAGAGCGATCCGCGAAAAGCACCGGCGCGCAATCGCCGGTGATGATGCCAAGGACAAGACCCGCGCGCCGTGTGACCACACCATCGGCTTCAGGGCGTTGGCCTTCCGGCCAGGCTTCTTCGGCCACCACAACGCGCTTGCCATGCACTTGCGTGAGGCCACAAAGCGCTTGATGCGGCAGGCCAAGCGCCGCTGCCGCGCGCGTGCGATTTTTTCGCACCGCCGCAGCATCATCCTTGCCGGAAAGCGAGCAATTCAGCGACGCGAAAGCCCCCGTTGAAACGCCGCCATTGCGCGTAAAAAAACCGTGCTTCAGGCCCGGTAGCTGCAAGGGATCGGCGGTCAGGAACTCAGCGCTCATGCGGTTTCGAATCCAGCGGGTATTGGCAGGCTTGAATCGCATAGCGCCAGTGCCTTGAATAGCCTTCCCATGGCTTCCGGCGCTGTCAGCCGATGCGCGGCCGCAAGCTGCGCCTGGGCGCGCGCGGGATCAAGCCGGGCAAGCATTGCAGCGCGCGTCATGAAGCCCAGCCGCTGCAAGAACACGCCCTGCGGCAAAGGGCCATGCGCCACGGCACCCGCCCCGCGCGCGGCGGCAGCGACGGCTGCGAAATCCACATGCGCGGTGATATCCACCTCACCAGGCGCGGCGAGCGGATCAACCGGCTGGCCCGCGCGCATGGCTTGCAGGCTATCGCCAAAACCGCTTTCCGTCGGGCCATAATCAATCAATAGCGCTGCGCCGCCATGGCGCTTCAAGCGCGCACCAAGCCAGCCCGCAAAACGCAGCGCCGCTTCATTCACTTCCTGCACCACCCCGTCCGGTGCGTCTTCCGGCAGGGAGGCATCGCTTGGTACTTCGATAAATGCACCATCCAATACAAAGCGTTCATGCCAAACACTACCTCGGCGAATGAATTGGCGAATAGGCAGCGCATCCAGAAATTCATTTGCCAAAAGGATCATCGGCGCTTCCGGCAGCACTGCCACATCCTCATGCCAAGTGGCACCGGCCGCACCCAGCTTCGCCGCCTGCGCTTCACGCAAACGCGGCGATGTTTCCACCAGATGCACACGCAAGGCCGCGCGAAAATCCGGCATCATTTCGGTAATGGCGCGGAGTGCATCCGCCATCAGGCTACCGCGCCCGGGTCCGCATTCCACCAATAGCACCGGATCAGGCCGCCCCATTGCCTGCCAGGTGACTGCCGCCCAAAGCCCCAGACACTCACCAAAAGCCTGAGATATTTCCGGCGATGTCGCGAAATCCTGAAACGGGTCACGCGCTGCGTAATAGGCGGCCGCGGCGCGCGCCATGAAATGGTCAAGCCGCTCCGCACCCTTGGGCGCAACAGTGATGTGAGGTGGCGCGCTGGTCATGTGGTTTCCGACAAAGGTATCCTGACACCTTGTCGCAGATCAGCCGCGCCGCCGGCAAGGGCCGCGCTTTAATCCACCTTGGCCCCCGATGCACGGATCACGGGCGCAAGCTTCGCCTGCTGCGCTGCACGGAACGCGGTGATTTCCGCAACACTCGTGTACCAAGCCATCGCACCTTGGTCGCGGAAGGATCTCACCAGATCGGGATGTTCCAAAGCCTGCTTGCTGAAATGGGACATCCTATCCGTCACATCCTTGGGCAACCCGGCGGGGGCGCAAACACAGGTCCAGGAAATCACGTCAAATCCCGGCAGAAACTCAGCAATCGCCGGCAAGTCAGGTTCAATCGGGCTACGCTTTTCACTGGTCACCGCCAAGGCCCGCACCTTGCCCTGACGCGATAGCGCCAGGATAGAAGGCATATTATCGAACATCATATGAATGCGCCCGGCCATGAGATCCACAAGCCCCGGTGCCGCGCCCCGATAGGGCACATGTTCCATATTCACACCCGCCAATTGCTTGAACATCTCACCCGAGAGATGCAGCGTGGTGCCAGAACCGGCCGAACCGAAGGAGTACTTGCCTGGATTGGCCTTCAGCAGCGCAATCAGTTCCGGCACATTGCGCGCCGGCAGATCAAGATTGACGCCGAGCAGATTGGGCAATTGCCAAAGCCCGGTGATGAAGGTGAAATCCTTCTCGGGATCGAAATTAAGGTTGCTGTATAGTGTCGGCGCAATAGCGTGGGAGGCGATACCACCAAGCCCGATCGTATAGCCATCCGGCGCTGATTTCGCGACCGTATCCACACCGACATTGCCGCCCGCGCCACCGCGATTCTCAACAACAAAACTCTGCCCCGTCAATTCAGACATGCGCGCGCAATAAATGCGCGATAGCACATCCGTGGAACCGCCGGCGGGAAAGGGATTGATGTAGCGCACCGGACGGCGCGGCCAATCACCTGCTTGCGCGCGGGCAATCCCAGGCATTGCCAAAAGGCTGGTGCCGGCCAGAACGGCGCGGCGCGAAAGATGCGGTTTGATCATTGGCGTACTCCCCTGAAAGAAGCGGTCTTTGCGCCGCGTCTCTTCAGGGGAAGGCTGCCCGAATCCGGGCCAAGGTCAAGAAAAAAGCGAAGGCACTGCTATCCGCGCGTCACCGCGGCATGCGCGGCAAGGCAGGCCACATCCACAATCTGATTGACACCCGCCTGCATGGGCACGATTTGCGCGGAATGCGAAAGCCCGGTCAGCAGCGGCCCAATCACCGTACTACTGGTCAGCTGCGGGACGGCGCGTGTCAGGATATGCGCCGCGTGAATGCCGGGCATGATCAGCACATTGGCAGGTCCGGTCAGGCGGCAGAAGGGATAAAGCGCAGCCCGTAGCGCGGGATCAAGCGCAACATCCGCCGACATTTCGCCATCGAATTCAAAATCAGCGCCGCGTTCTGTCAGCAGCTTCACCGCTTCACGAATACTGCCCGGGATGGTGCCGCGCGGATCGCCAAAGGTGGAAAAGGAAAGAAACGCCACGCGCGGCTCCATCCCCAAACGCCGCGCAGCGGCCGCCGAACCGCGCGCAATGCCGGCCAGCGTCGCCGCATCCGGTCTTTCATGAATGGCAGTATCTGCCACCAGCACCGTGCCCGCCTGGCGAGAGATGATGATGGAAACCCCAAAGGCAACGCGCCCTGGCACCGGGTCTATCGCCATGTTGATGCCTTCAAGTGCCGCCGAATAGGAACGCGTCGTGCCAGTCACCACCGCATCCGCATCACCGGTCGCAACCATGCAGGAAGCGAAGACATTGCGATCCTGATTGACCAAGCGCTGGCAATCGCGTTGCAGGAAGCCATCGCGCTGACGCTTGCCATAGAGAAATTCCGCATAGCGGCGCGTGGAATCCGAAAGCCGCGCATTCTGGATTTCAATGCCCTCTGGCAGGGGAATGCCGATGGCATTGGCCACCGCCGCAATCCGATCCTC
This sequence comes from Roseomonas sp., assembly GCA_020249505.1. Lineage (GTDB taxonomy): Bacteria > Pseudomonadota > Alphaproteobacteria > Acetobacterales > Acetobacteraceae > Neoroseomonas. Next base: position 28,050 of record JADCFN010000033.1, read on the forward strand.
CCGGCCCACCAGAATCGGCGTACCATAGCCCGCATTGCGGAAACCAATCGCGGCGCGGATCACCTTTTCTTCCTCGCCTTCCGCGAATACCACGCGCTTCGGGTTCTGCCGCACGCTTTCGGCAATGGCTTCCAAGGCCCCCACCGTCGCATCCAGCCTATTCGCCAAATCCCGCGCATAGCGCTGCAGATCGGCCAAGGGCTTGCGCGCCACGCCGCTTTCCATCGCAGCCTTGGCAACGGCCGGTGAAACGCGTGAAATGAGCCGCGGATCAAAAGCATTGGGGATGATGTATTCCGGCCCGAAGCGAAGCGCCTTGCCCGCCCCTGCGCCCGAGACTTCTTCCGGCACATCTTCGCGCGCCAACATGGCCAGCGATTCAGCGGCAGCGATTTTCATCGCGTCATTGATGGTGGAAGCGCGCACATCCAGCGCGCCACGGAAAATGAAGGGAAAGCCCAGAACATTATTGACCTGGTTCGGGTAATCTGAACGTCCGGTCGCGATAATGCAATCCGGCCGCGCCGCGCGCGCCTCATCCGGGGTGATTTCCGGATCGGGATTGGCCATGGCGAAAATGATCGGCTTTGGCGCCATGGCCCTGATCATCTCAGGCGTCAGCGCGCCCTTCACCGACAGGCCAAAGAACACATCCGCGCCATCCAGTGCCTGCGTCAGCGTGCGCGCGGAAGTGGTCACCGCATGGGCGGATTTCCACTGATTCATGCCTTCCTGTCGGCCGCGCCAGATCACGCCCTTGGTGTCACATAGAATGACATTTTCGGGCCGCATGCCCATGGCCTTCACCAACTCGGCACAGGCAATGGAAGCGGCACCCGCGCCATTGATCACCAGCTTCGTCGTCTTCAAATCGCGCCCGGTCAGATGGCAGGCATTGATCAAGCCGGCGGCGGCGACAATCGCAGTGCCATGCTGGTCATCATGAAATACCGGAATATCCATCAATTCGCGTAGCCGCTGTTCAATCACAAAGCATTCCGGCGCCTTGATGTCTTCCAGATTGATCCCGCCAAAAGTCGGCCCCAGATAGCGCACAGCATTGATGAAAGCGTCCGGGTCTTCGGTATCAACACAAAGATCCATCGAATCCACATCGGCAAAGCGCTTGAATAGCGCTGCCTTGCCTTCCATCACGGGCTTCGATGCCAGCGCGCCCAGATTGCCAAGGCCCAGCACCGCCGTGCCATTGGAAATCACGGCCACGAAATTGCCCTTCGCCGTGTAATCATAAGCAAGGCTCGGGTCGCGATGGATATGCAAGCAAGGTTCCGCCACACCAGGCGAATAGGCCAGGCTCAAATCCCGCGCCGTGATCAGCGGCTTGGTCAGGCGGATTTCAAGCTTCCCGGGCCGCCCTTCCCGGTGCATTGCCAGCGCTTCTTCGGCAGTGACGCGCGCCGTGCGCGTATCCTCAACCGGCGTTTTCTTCGCGTCATCCATCCTAGCCACCACTCCTCAAATCAGCCCCATCATGCCGGTTTGTGCCGCGCCCCGCGAGGCCCCAGCTTCGCAGGCGCAGCAATTCGCGCCCTCAGACCCGCCGGACATTCCAGGGATAGGGCGAGGAGCCCTGTAAAATCCCGGTGATATTGCGTCGGAAAGCAGTCCTGATCCTGAATTGGCCAAGCGGGATGAAGGCCGCATCTTCCAGCGCAAGGCGCCCAAGGCGGGACGCGATTTGCTTCTGCTCCGCCTCATTCGGGGCGAAAAGCCAGGATTCGGCCATGGCTTCCGCCTCATCGCTTTTCCACCAGCCGAACCAGCCGCCTGTGCCCTGGCCACGCACCAGGAAGGAAACGGCGGGATTGGCCCAAGCGGTTGCTCCACCCGTGGTGTGCAGGATGGACCAGCCACCGCGATCCACCGACTCACGATTGCTCCGCCGCTGCACCACCGTGCCCCAATCGCTTTCGGCCAATTCTATATTCATGCCGATCCGCTTCAGCCGATCGGCCGTGACTTGGCCAAGCGGCCCAATATCCGGGAAATCCGTGGGATTGATCACGACAACGCGCTGATTGGCGTAACCCGCTTCACGCAGCGCAGCGCGGGCGCGGTCCAGACTGCCCGGCATCATCGCCTCACCCAAATCTTCGTAATAGGGTGTCTCCCGCGGCCAAAGGCTGCGGCAGAGATCCCAATCCGTGCGATCATCCCCGCGTGAGGCGCGCATATAATCTTCCTGCAATACCGAAAGCCGGATGGCGCGGCGGATGCGCACATCATCAAAGGGCGGGTGCAGGTTATTCATGCGCAGCACGGCCATACGCCCGCCCGTGTCTGACACTTCGCGGCGCACATCACGCGCGCGGGCCAATAGCGGCTGCAAATCCGGGTGCGGCCTTTCCCACCAATCCACTTCGCCATTCTGCAAGGCCGCCGCCGCGGTCGCAGGGTCTGGCAGGATATGCCATTCAATGCGTCGGAAATGCGCAATTTTCGCGCCCGATGTCCAGGAAGGCGCTTCCTGGCGCGGCTGATAGGCATCAAACTTCTCATAAACCACGCGGCTGCCGGAATTGTATTCTCCCGCGATGAAGCGATAAGGGCCGGATCCGATCATCTCGGTCACGCCACGATTGGGATCAGTCTCAGCCAAGCGTTCTGGCATGATGAAGGGTACGGCTGAATCAGGCTTGGCCAGCGCATCCAGCAAAAGCGGGAAGGCGCGCTTAAGGCGGATTTCGATGGTGCGGTCATCCACCGCGCGCCATTCATCCACTTGGCGTAAAAGCAATTGTCCGAAGGGCTCACGCGCGCACCAGCGCTTGATGCTGGCGATGCAATCGCGTGCGCGTACTGGTTCGCCATCATGGAAGCGCAACCCAGCGCGCAGCGTGATGCGCCAGCGCTTGCCATCATCCAGAACCTCAGCGCCTTCAGCCATTTGTGGCTTGGGCTTCAATTCCGCATCCACGCCATAAAGTGTATCGAACACATGCCAGCCGTGATTGCCGGTCACGGTTGCGGTGGTGAAAACAGGGTCCAGCACGCTCAGATTGGCTTGTGGCACGAAGCGGAGCGTTTGCGCGCGCATATCCTGCGCGAGTGATGGCGCGGGTAGTGCCGCCGCCGCCCCCATCGCCAGGATTGATCTGCGGCCAATACCGGATGCTGTCATGGGAACCTCCTCCCTGGTTGGTTCTTATTGCAAGCAGTTTGGAACCTTCAGCGCCATTACGCCAGCCCGGCGTTTGGCGCCGGCGCCACCCATCTGTATCCTGCGCAGGCATGCCCCCCGCCCAAGCCCCCTTAGGCCCGATTCCCGATGCCAGTGGCGCCACGCCGGCCATGGCGCAATGGTTCGCGGCCAAGGCCGCGCATCCAGATGCGCTGGTGTTTTTCCGCATGGGCGATTTCTATGAGCTGTTCTTCGCCGATGCCGAGGCCGCCGCCGCGGCCTTGGATATCGCGCTGTCTTTCCGGGGGGAGCATCGCGGCCAGAAAATCGCCATGTGCGGCGTGCCGGCCCATGCGCATGAAAGCTATCTGGCGCGGCTGATCCGCCAGGGTTTTCGCGTTGCCATTTGCGATCAGATGGAAACGCCAGAACAGGCCAAGGCGCGCAAGGCGCCGACCATCCGGCGCGACATCACACGGCTGGTGACGGCTGGCACCGTCACGGAAGAAACCCTGCTGGAAGCCGCGCGCCCTGCCTGGCTGTTGGCGTTGGCACCGCTTGAAGATCGGATCGGTGCCGCTTGGCTTGACGTTTCAACCGGCGCCTTCGGGACGGAATCCCTACCGCGCGGGGAAATCCAGGCCCTGCTGGCGCGGCTTGAGCCCGCCGAAATTCTGGCCCCAGATGGGGTTTTTGAAGGCGAAGTGGCGGCGCGCATCACGCCGGCTGACCCGCCACGCGATGCTGCGCGACGCCTCGCCGAGGCTTTTGATGTCTCAACCCTGGATGGGTTTGGCAGTTTCAGCGCGGAAGAACTCGCTGCCGCCGCCATGGCCTTGGATTATGTGCGGGCAACCCAGGCGGGCGCCCTGCCGCGCTTGGCGCCGCCCAGCCCCATGGGGGGGCGCGGCTTGTTGCAGATGGATGCGGCGACGCGCCGATCCTTGGAAATCCTGAAAAGCGAAAGGGGGGAGGCGCGGCATTCGCTTCTCGCCGCTGTGGACCGCACCGTGACCGCTGCCGGAGCACGGGAATTGGCCGCGCGCCTTGCCTCGCCACTTGCCGAAGCCGCCCCCATTCTGGCGCGGCATGAGGCGGTGGGGTGGATGCTCGCAGCACCTTCCGAACGGGCGGCGTTGAGGGCAGCGTTGAAGGGCTCACCCGATATGGCGCGGGCCTTGGCGCGGCTTTCGCTTGATCGGTTTGCGCCGCGTGATCTGGCCGCGATCCGTGATGGGCTGGCGCGGGCCGAAGCTATGGCAGCGGCACTTGATGCGGCAGGCGGGCTGCGGCCCGCCCTGATTGAAGCAGCGCGCGGCGCGCTGGTGCCGGAAGCCTCGCCACAGGCGGAATTGCAGCGCGCCTTGGCGGAAACCCTGCCGGCGCGACTTGAAGATGGTGGGCTGATTGCGGCTGGCTATGACGGCGAATTGGATGCGCTGAGGCGACTGCGTGATGGCGGGCGGGATGCCATTGCCGCTTTGCAATTGGATTTGGCGCAGGCTTGGGGCGTGGCGGCGCTGCGTATTCGCCATCATCAGCAATTCGGCTTTCTTGCCGAAATGCCTTTGGCCGCCGGTGAGAAATTGCTGCGCGCCGCCATCGCGGAAGGCCCCAATTGCCCGATCCATCGCCAAACCATGTCGAATGCCATGCGCTTCACCTGCCCCGCCTTGGCCGAACTTGATCGCAAGGTGGCGGAAGCTGGCGATCAGGCGGCGCGGCGGGAACGCATGGTCGCGCAGCATTTGCGAAGGCTCTGTCTGAATGCGGCGCCGGAGATTGCCGCTGCTGCTGCCGCCATGGCGGAATTGGATGTGCATGCGGCAGCGGCGGAATTGGCAGCCGGCGGCGGCTGGTGCCGGCCAGAAATCACCGAAAGGCCTGATTTCGCCATCAAGGCCGGCCGGCATCCGGTGGTGGAAGCGGCCCTTGCCCGCGCGCGCGGCCCGGCCTTTGTGCCCAATGATTGCGACCTTTCCGCCGGCCAGCGGCTTTGTTTGCTCACCGGGCCGAATATGGCCGGTAAATCCACGTATTTGCGGCAAAACGCGCTATTTGTGATCCTGGCCCAGGCCGGGCTTTTCCTGCCCGCCGAAGCCGCGCGGCTTGGCCTGGTGGATCGGCTGTTTTCTCGCGTTGGCGCGGCGGATGACATTGCCGGCGGGCGTTCCACCTTCATGGTGGAGATGGCCGAAACAGCGGCGATATTGAACCTGGCCAGCGCGCAATCCCTAGTGGTCTTGGATGAGGTCGGGCGCGGCACCGCCACCTGGGATGGGCTTGCGATTGCGTGGTCGGTGCTGGAAGCTTTGCATGACCGCATCCGCTGCCGCACCATCTTCGCCACGCATTTCCATGAATTGACGTCGCTTGCAGCCAAATTGCCGGAACTGGCGCTGGCCACCATGCAGGTGCGCGAATGGCGCGGGCAGGTGATTTTCCGCCATAGCGTTGGCCCCGGTGCCGCCGAGAAATCCTGGGGCCTGCATGTGGCGAAGCTTGCCGGCGTGCCGCGTGATGTGCTGCGGCGTGCAGAGGCTGTGCTCGCCTCCCTTGAAGCCCGCGCCAAAGGGCTTGACCCCATGTCTGAGGAATTGCCGCTTTTCGCGCGCCCCGGCCCCGCCGCGCCGCCATCCCATCCGGCGCTGGAAGCGCTTGCACAACTGGACCTGGATGCACTCAGTCCGCGAGAAGCGCAGGAGTTTCTCTACCGCGTTAAATCGCTTTTGGAGACTGTCCCAGCGCCGCCGGACGCGATATTGTGACAGTAATGAGACTGCCCGAAACCGCCCCTGCCCTTACCGAGCCGCTGCCCCGTCGCGGGCCAATTGGTCCTGGCGTGGTGGCGGAACAGCCCCTGATATTGGCTGATCTGTTGGCGGAATTGCTGCCAGCGGGCCAACCGATACCGCGTGATGCGGCCTTGGCCCTGCTGCGCCGGCATTTGGGGCGCATTCAGGGCCGCGTGCAGCAGGCTTTTGAGGCGCGTGAATTATCCGGCCTTCCCGCCGCACGCTGGCTGGCAGCGCTGACCGATACGCTAATGGTGGGCATTCATCGCTATACCGAAGCGCTGCACCCGCCTGATCGCAGCGAGAAATCCCACGCCTTGGTCGCGACCGGTGGTTATGGCCGCGGCGTGCTGGCGCCATTTTCCGATATTGATCTGCTTTTCCTGACCGACAGCAGCATGGGGGCAAAGGGCAGGAAGGCCGTTGAATTCATGCTCTATCTGCTCTGGGATATGGGGCTGAAGGTCGGGCATGCCACCAGGTCGCGCAGCGAATGCCTGCAGGAAGCCAAGAACGACGCAACGGTGATGACCGCGCTTTTGGATGCGCGACTGATTGCCGGCGATCCTTCCATTTTCACCCGCTTTGATGAGGCATTTCGTGCCGCGCGCGCGCGTATCGGGCTGAAACCCTTTCTTGAAGCGAAGCTTGCCGAGCGGCAGAAGCGCCATCGCCGCTACGGCGATAGCCCATACGTGGTGGAACCCCATGTCAAGGAAGGGCGCGGCGCGCTGCGTGATCTGCAAACGCTTTATTGGCTGGCGCGCTATGCGTTCAATGTGCAGCGCATGCCGGGACTGGTTGGCCCCGATAGCCCCGGCGGTGGCCTGCTGACAGCCAGTGAAGCGCGTGCCATTCGCCGCGCCTGGGATTTTCTCTGGACCGTGCGCTTTCATTTGCACATGGTGACGGGCCGCGCGGAAGAACGTCTGACCTTTGACTTGCAGCCGGTAGTTGGCGCCCGCATGGGCTATACGCGGCGCGGGCTTCAGGATGGCGTTGAACGCTTCATGAAGCATTTCTTCCTGACGGTGCGCGATGTGGCGCGTTTCACGCGTATTCTGGAACCGGCCATTATTCGCGCCGCCCTTGGTCGCCCTGCCGTGCTGCCCGCGCCTGACAAGGCACTGACGGAAGCGGGCTTTGGCCTCGCTGATGGTAAGATCATCGCGGCACCGGGCTTTGATTTCACGGTTGAACCCGTGTTGATGCTGCGTATCTTTCGGCTTGCGCGTGATCGGGGGTTGGAGATTCACCCCCTCGCTTTCCGCGCCATTATTCGCCATGCGCGGCAACTCGCGCGGTTGCGTGGTGACCCGGCGGCGAGTGCGGAGTTTCTTGATATCCTGTCCGGCAAGGACCCGCATATTTGGCTGAGGATGTTGAATGAAGCCGGGTTGATCGCGGCACTTTTGCCGGATTGGCAGCGTGTGGTCGGGCTGATGCAGTTCGACACCTATCACGTATTTACGGTGGATGAGCATACCATTGAAGCCGTTGGCGTTCTGGGCGCAATGGAGCGCGGTGAATTGACCGAGGTGGCGCCTGTCGCCAGTGAACTGATCGGCCAGGTGCAATCCCGCCGCGCGCTTTATGTTGCGATGTTGCTGCATGATGCCGCCAAGGGCCGCGGCGGCGATCATTCCGAATTGGGCGCGGAATTGGCCTTGCATGTCTGCCCCGCGCTTGGCCTGACGCCAGAGGAGACCGAGACGGTTTCCTGGCTGGTGCTGCATCATCTGCTGATCAGCGAAACCGCCTTCCGCCGCGATATCGAAGACCCGAAAACCATCCTGGATATTGCCGAGATTGTGCAAAGCCCGGAACGACTACGGCTTTTGCTGGTGCTGACGGTGGCTGATATGCGGGCGGTCAGCGCCAAGGTCTGGAATGGCTGGAAAGCGACGTTGCTGCGCGAACTTTACTGGCGTGTGGCCGAAGTGCTGGCGGGCGGGCTTTCCGTGCCGGAACGCGATGTGCGCGTGGCGCGCGCCAAGGATGCGGCGGCGAAATTGCTCGCAGGGCACCCGCGTGCGGCGGTGGATCATTACCTTGGCCTTGGTTATCCGGGCTATTGGCTTTCCTTCGATCCTGAAACCCATGCGCGCCATGCGGCGATGATCCAGGAAGCACGCGCGACGAAGGCACCACTCACGGTGCACACACGCGTTTTGGAAAATCGCGCGGTGACGGAAGTAACCGTCTATTGCACCGATCATCCCGGGCTATTCAGCAAAATCGCCGGCGCCTTGGCGGTGGCGGGGGCGAGCATTGTGGATGCGCGCATTCATACCATGACCGATGGCATGGCCTTGGATACCTTCTGGGTGCAGGATTATCAGGGCGGGCCTTTGGATGCGCCGCATCGCCTGGCCCGGCTTTCCGTTCTGGTGGAACAATCACTTTCTGGGCGGCTTCGCCTCAAGGATGAGATCCGCAAGCTGAAGCGCGAGCCCGCCAGGCTCCGTGCCGTCACCGTGCCGCCGCGCGTGGTGATCGACAATCACGCTTCCAATACGCATACGGTCATTGAGGTGAATGGCCGTGACCGGCCTGGGCTTTTGCATGACGTGACTGCGGCCATGAGCGATCAGGGCATGCAAATCGCCTCCGCCCATATCACCACCTATGGGGTGCGCGCGATTGACGTCTTTTACGTGAAGGATGTTTTCGGCCTCAAGGTTGAAAATGAACGCAAGCTCGCTTCACTGCGCGGCGCGCTGGAGGCCGCCCTTGTGCCGCCCGAGCTTGAAGCCAAGGCAGCAGCAGGATGAGCGACCGCTTCAAGAACTTTGCTGAATTCTGGCCTTATTACCTGAGCGAACACGCCAAACCCGCCACGCGCGCCTTGCATTTTGCCGGCACGGGCGCCGGGCTTCTGCTGTCCTTGTTCGGGCTGATTTCGGGCAATTACTGGCTGCTGCTGGTGGCGCTGATCTGCGGCTATGGTCCCGCCTGGGTCGGGCATTTCTTCATTGAAAAGAACCGCCCCGCGACGTTTCGCCACCCGTTCTGGTCGCTGATCGCGGATTTCCGCATGTTCCTATTCTTCATCACCGGGCGGCTCGGCACAGAGCTTCGCCGCCTCGGCATCAAATAACTTTACCCCTTCACATCCATCGCCTGACGCAAGCCATCGCTCACCAGATTGAAACAGATGGAGGTCACGAAAATGCACACCCCCGGCAGTACGGCGATCCAGGGCTGCACATAAATCGCGGTGCGGAGCGTATTCAGCATCAAGCCCCATTCCGGTTCCGGCGGCTTGGTACCAAGCCCCAGGAAGGACAGGCCAGAGGCCAAAATCATCGAAACGCTGATCAGCGATGTTGCATAGACAAAGATCGGCCCCAGTACATTGCCCAGCACATGCACGCGCACAATGGTGAAGGCATTGGCGCCCGAGGCGCGCGCCGCATCCACGAAATCCAGATTGCGCACGCCTGTCGTTACGGTTTCCGCCACACGAATTATGGGTGGGATGAAGACCAGCGTTAGCGCCAGAATGGCATTCACAATGCCCGCACCAAGCGCGCCCGAAATCGCCACCGCCAGCAGCACGGATGGGAAGGCGTAGAACACATCGGTCACGCGCATAATGGCCATATTGGTCTTGCCACCGGCATAACCCGCCAACACGCCCAGCACAGTGCCAATCACAAAAGCCAGCGCTACAGGCGTAATACCCATGAACCAGGAAAGCCGACCGCCATAGAGCAGACGCGTCAGCATATCGCGCCCGAGTTCATCCGTACCCAGAATATAATTCGGCGTGCCAATCGGCCGCAGGCGACGGATCATGCTGCCTTGATAGGGATCATGCGGCGCAATCAGTGGCGCGAAAACAATCGCCAGCAGCATCAGCAACAGCACCGAGGCACAGAAGATCGTCACCGGATCACGCCGCACGCGCTTCCAGACACCAGCCCAATAGCCGGTGGAGCTTTCTGCCGCCTGACGCGCCTGGACCGCGAGTTCAGCTTCTGCCGCCGAAGGGGTGGTCGCGCTATTGGACATGGCCTCAGCCCCGCTTGATGCGCGGATCGAGCGCGGTTTGCATCAGATCCACCAAAAGATTGAGTGCGACAAAGAACATGGCCAACACCAGAATGGTGCCTTGCAGCACCGGCAAATCACGCTGGAAGATGGCGTTGTTCAGCAAAAGCCCGGTGCCGGGCCAGGAGAATACGGTCTCCACCAGAATAGACCCGCCCATCAGATAGCCAAGCTGCAACCCCATCACCGCAAGCGCGGTGGGGGCGGCATTCTTCACCACATGCACGAATACGCCGCGCCGCGTGAGGCCCTTGCCACGCAGCGCAGTCACGAATTCCTGGTTCATGATTTCAGCGATGATGCCGCGCACCGTGCGCGTCACGATTCCCATCGGAATAACGCAGAGTGTCACGGTTGGCAGGATCAGATGCTTGATATGCTCCCAATCCCAGGCCCAATCGGAAGACCCGCCCGGCCCCGCGCCCATGGCCGGCAGCCAATTCAATTGGACGGAGAAAATCACCACCATCACCATGCCAAGCCAGTAATGCGGCACGGAAACGCCGCCCACGGCAATCGTCACCGCCACGCGATCAAGCCAGGAACCGCGGAAGGTGCCGGCAAGCCCACCCAGCACACAGCCCAGAATGAATCCCAACAGAGAAGCGGAGGCCGCCAGCATCAGCGTATTGCCGATGGCGCTTGAAAGATCAGACCAAACCGGCCGACCGGAAGCGAGAGAACGGCCAAGATCCCCCTGCACCACTTTCAGCAGCCAAAGCCCGAATTGCACGGGCAAGGGCTTATCCAGCCCGTAATCACGCCGCACCTGTTCCACCACATCGCCCGGCGCATCGGGTGGTACGATGGCGTTGATCGGATCACCAGGTGCGATTTGCACCAGCATGAAACAGACAAACCCAACCGCAAGCGCGATCGGGATGGCATAGGCAATGCGGCGGATCAGGTAGAAGAACATCGTCTCTCCAGGTATCGCCGGGCGGTGATGGCCGCCCGGCGATCAGGTATTACTGAATGAAGGGCAGGCGCAGATCCACAAACCAGCTCTGCGGCTGCACATAACCGCGTACACGCGGGCTCATGGCACGCGGGGATACGTCATGTGCAATCCAGATGAACAGCGCCTCATCCACACCGGCGGCATGCAGGCGGGCAAGGGCGGCATCACGCGCGGCCGGTTCGAAAGAATTGCGTGCTTCCGCAATCATCGCGTCAAAGCGCGGATTGTTGAAGAAGCCCCAATTGTTTGAAACCGGCGGCGCCATTTTCGAATCCCAGAAGCGCACCATGGCAAAGAAGGGGTCCATGGCAGCGAAGGAGACATTGGTGGCATGCGCCCCGCGCGCCGAGGCATGGGTGCAGCCCTGGCGCCAATTTGCGAACAAGGTGTTCCATTCCACGACATCGAATTCGACATTCACGCCGATTTGCTTGAGGTCCTGCTGAAGGAACTCATTCATCGGCAGCGGCTGCATCTGGCCCGAACCGGAAGCCGAGATTTGCACCTTCAGCGTCAGCGGGCGCTGGGCCGTATAGCCCGCTTCCGCCAGCAGGCGGCGCGCTTCGGCCTTGTCAGTGCGGATATTGAAGCTTGGGTTGCCGAACCACGGATGGCCGCGCGGCACTGTGCCGACTGGCACCGACATCATGCCCCCCAGCAAGGTGCGCAGTCCCTCGCGGTCAATGCCAAGATTGATGGCCTGACGCACACGCACATCGCGAAGCGGCGAGCCTTCCGCAAAGCAGGGCTGCCAGGGCCAGACATGCGGCTGCGCATTGCTGGTAATGACCATGCCGCGCTGGCGAAGCTGCGGAATGGCATCCGGCGAAGGCGCTTCAATCCAATCCACCTGGTTGGACAGCAGCGCGGCGGTGCGCGCATTGGCTTCCGGGATCGGCAGAACCACAATGCGATCAAGCTTCGCCTTGTCGGACCAATAGCCATCGAAACGCGCATATTCCGCGCGTTCACGCGGGACAAAGCGCGTCATGCGGAAGGGGCCGGTGCCGGATGGCTCACGCGCAAAGGCGTTCCAGGTCGCTTCCGCGCTGGGATTCGCGGCGCGCAGCCTTTCCCATTGCGTCGGGCTTGCCATGAAAAGATTGGTCAGGTTGATCGGCAGCAGGCTGTCCGGCTCCGCCGTGAACAGGGCCACGGTGTGATCATCAATCTTTTCCGCGCGGCGCAGCGTGGGCATGCGGGTTGCGGTAATGCCGACCTGACGTGGGTCATAATGCGGCGCTTCGCGATCCAGGATCTTGCGCACATTCCACACCACGGCATCGGCGTTGAAATCCGACCCGTCATGGAATTTCACGCCGCGACGCAGGCGAAATACCCAGCGCGTCCTGTCATTGGCATCCACGGCCCATTCCGTCGCCAGACCCGGGATCACCACGGAAGGCCGATCAGCTGAGGACAGATCCCACATGGTCAGGCTGTCATACAGCGGAATGCCGGTGAAACGGTTGCCCTCAAAACCCTGGTCGGGCTGGCCATGCGTCAGCGGGATATCCGCCGCCGTCATGCCGATACGCAGCGTGCCCTGCGCATGCGCGACAGACGCGCCAAGCACCGGCAGCGCCACCAGGCAGGCTGTCATCAAGAATTTCTTCAATCGCATCGCGTCACTCTCCCTTCGTCGCGTTTGGGCAGTCTCAGAGGAAACTGCCGCCTGAACTTCATTGCCGCGCGCGCCCTAACGGGGGCAGCGCGAGCAGTCATCAGCATCTGATGGCAGCAAAGCCCGTGCCACCCCCCGGCCTTAGGCCAGCGGTCAGGAAAATTCATCCCTGCCTAATTTGATGGCAGCACTGCCCGACCATGCGGCGCCGCGCGCCGGGGCGCAATAGGCAAAAAACGGCGCTGCCCCTGCCCTTGCCAGAGCAGGCAGCAAAGCGGCAGAAGCGCGCCATGCGCATCCTGCTTCTGAACGGCAATACCGATCCCGCCATCACCGCCCTGATCGCTGCCCGAGCAAGGGAAGCCCTGCCCCGGCTTGGCCTGCCCGCCTGTGATCTGGTGCCGGCCACCGCCCCCTTCGGCGGGCGCTACATCGCGACCCGCGCGGCGGTCGCCATTGCCGGCCATGCGGTGCTGACTGGCCTTGCGGAGCATATCGGTGCGGAAAACCCGCAAGGTTTTGGCGCTGCCATCATCGCCTGTTTCGGCGAACCGGCCATTGAAGCGGCGCGCGAATTGCTGCCCATTCCGGTGATCGGCATGGCGGAAGCCTCCATCACGCTTGCCCTGGAACAGGCGCCGCGCATTGCACTTCTGACCGGGGGCGCCGCCTGGGTGCGGATGCTGGAAGAATTCGCGCTCATTCGCGGCCATGGGCGGGACCGCGTGCAGGTGCGCTCCGTCCCGCCCACCGGCGATATGATTGCGCGCGAACCCGAAAAGGCCCTTGGGCTGATCGCCGAGGAAGCGCGGCAGGCCGTGGCCGCAGGTGCGGGCGTGGTGGTGCTGGGCGGGGCAGGCCTGGTGGGCCTTGCCCCCAAGCTTGCCGCCCTGCTGCCCGTGCCGGTGCTGGATAGCCTGGATTGCGCCCTGGTGATGGCCTGCCGGGCCGGGCAGGCGCCGGCCCGCGTGGCGCAGGCGCCGCAAACCGGGCTGGAACCGGGCCTTGCACGGTTTATGACCGGAGAAATCGCAAAATCTAAGTAAGGACTACTTACCTTTTTTTGCGTCCGAGGCTAATCTCACGCAAGAAATCAAAACCCCGAGGATACGCAGCAATGGCTTCCTTCCCGATCACCCGCACCACCACCCCCAAGGTGAAGCCCGCCGATGATGAGCTTTCCTTCGGCAAGGTGCTGACCGATCACATGTTCCTGATGGATTATCAGGAAGCGAAGGGCTGGCATTCGCCGCGGATCGTGCCCTATGGGCCGCTCAGCCTGGATCCCGCGACATCCGTGCTGCATTACGGTCAGGCGATTTTCGATGGGCTGAAGGCATTCCGTGGCGATGATGACCAAATCCGCCTATTCCGCCCGGATCGCCATGCGGAACGCTTCAATCGCTCTGGCCAGATCATGTGCATGCCGGAATTGCCGGTGGATATCATTCGCCAAAGCTTTGATGCGCTGGTGGGGCTTGAACATGAATGGGTGCCGCGCAAGCCGGGCACGGCGCTTTATCTGCGCCCCACCATCATCGCGACCGATGTGATGCTGGGCGTGCATCCGGCGCATAATTACCTTTACTTCCTGATCCTCTCGCCCGTTGGCACCTATTACAAGGAAGGCGTGAAGCCGGTGAAAATCCTGGCTTCCGACACGCACGTGCGCGCCGTGAAGGGCGGCACTGGGGAAGCCAAGACGGCCGGCAATTATGCCGCGAGCCTCGCTGGCCAGCGTGATGCCGCGAAGGCTGGTTATTCGCAGGTGCTCTATCTGGATGGTGTGAACCGCAAATACCTTGATGAGGTCGGCACGATGAATATCATGCTCCGCATCGGTAATGAGGTGATCACGCCGCCGCTCACGGGCACCATCCTGGATGGCGTGACGCGCGCCAGCACCATGCAATTGATGCGCGATTGGGGGCTGAACGTCACTGAACGCCAGATCGCGATTGAGGAAGTGATGTCGGCCGGCCGCGATGGTACGCTCAAGGAAATGTGGGGCACGGGCACGGCGGCGGTGGTCTCACCGGTTGGGACGCTCGGCTATAAGGGCGAGGATGTGCTGATCAATGGTGGTGAGATCGGCGATGTCACGCGCCGGCTTTATGATGCCATTACTGGCCTGCAATATGGCCGCAGCAATGATCCGCATGGCTGGATGAGCATCGTCCGCAAAGGGTGAGGATGAAGCTCCTCGTCCTTGGTGGCACGGGCCGCATAGGGCGTGAGATTGTCGCGCAAGCCCTGACGCGCGGGCATGGCATCACTGCACAAAGCCGCAGCACCAGCCCGCATGGCCTGCCGCCCTCGGTCACGATGGTGCAGGCCGACCCAAGCGACAAGGCAGCGCTTGCCGCTGCCTTGGTTGGGCAGGACGCCGTGATTTACGCCCTTGGCTTCCGCGCGCGGGGTGAGGTCTCTTTTTTCTCGGCAACCACCAAGGCGCTGATTGCCGCCATGCAGGCCAGCGGGCCTCAGCGCCTGATTGCCATCACCGGCGTTGGCGCGGGCGATACCAAGGGGCATGGCGGTATTTTCTATGACTTCCTGATCTATCCGCTGTTCACGAAAAACCTCTATGCCGACAAGGATCGGCAGGAGGCACTCATCCGCGCGAGCCGCCTTGACTGGACCATTCTGCGCCCGGCGCCCTTCACATCACGGCCTGGCAATGAGCCGTTTCACACCCTGACCGCCATTGCGCCCGGCACGCGTTTATCCAGCGTCACGCCAGCGGAAGTCGCCGGCCTTGCGCTTGATTGCGCAGAACAGGGGCTGCATCGGCATGAGGCTGTATTCTTTGGCCACGGTGTCGCGGCTTAACGCCAAGCGGGCAGCGCCTAGTCTTCCTTCTTCGCCCCATCGATCACGGCGCGCAGCTTGGCGCTCTCAGACGCAAGCCGTGCGCGTTCGGCTTTGGTCTGCCCATATTTGGCACGGTTTTCCGCCGCCTTGGCGCATTTTCGTATGCGCCGCGTCGACGCGAGGCTTCGGCGCCCAGGTCCCCCTCACTGTAGCTGCGGGGACCACGTTTCAGGCCACTGTTCGCATTTTTTGGTTGAAGTCTGGGGTGCGACCAAATCAGGTATCACCGGGTTGTGAGAAATGGAGTGAATGGCCGTGATCAACGATGCTGTGCGAGAGGATATACGCAATTCGGTTCTGTGCTGGCTCGCGACCGTGGACGAGAAAGGCCAGCCCAACGTAAGCCCCAAGGAAATCTTCACCGACCACGGCAATGATGCGATCCTCATCGCAGACATTGCGTCGCCGGTGAGCATGCGCAACATCGCTCGCCATCCGCTCGTCTGCGTCAGCTTTGTCGATGTGTTCCGTCAGCGCGGGTTCAAGATTGCCGGGCGGGCGCGCCTGATTGCGCCAGAGCATCCGGACTTCGCCACCACCGGCGCGCGCCTTCAGGAGATGGCCGGCACGGACTTCAAGGTGCGCCGGGCGATCCACGTCACGGTGAACCGGATCTCGCGCATTTGGGCGCCGAGCTATGCGCTATTCCCCGACCGCACCGTCGAGGAGCAGCAGGCCCTTGGCTACGCCACCTATGGGGTCCGCCCCGCCTGATACCGGGCGCACAAAGGCCCAACACTTTGGGTTGCGCCGAACCAGTCGGTCGTGATCCAGAGCATGGGTATCGCGACGGCGGCGGTGTAGGTTCGGAGCTTAAGGGAGCGGGCAGCGCCTAGTCTTCCTTCTTCGCCCCATCGATCACAGCGCGCAGCTTGGCCTTTTCAGCCGTCAGGCGCGCGCGTTCAGCCTTGGTCTGCCCGTATCTGGCGCGGTTTTCCGCCGCCTTGGCTTCGGCGGCTTCGCGTGCCTTCATTTTGCGCGCGTGCTTCAGGTTGACGATTTCAGCCATGCCATCAGGATAGGCACATCTCACTTGGAAGGAAAACGCCCATGCCGATGATCTCCCTTACCGCTGCTGATGGTTTTCGCCTGCAAGCCTATCGCACCGGCCCGCAGGATGCCGCGCGCGCCCTGGTGGTGACGCAGGAAATTTTTGGCGTGAACCGCCATATCCGCAAGCTTTGCGATGATTTCGCGGCGGCCGGCTATGCCGTGATCGCGCCGCAGCTTTTTGATCGCGCGGAACGCAATGTGGAGCTTGGCTATGACGCCGCCGATCTGGCGCGCGGGCGCGAATTGCGCGGCAAGATTGATGCGGGCAAGACCGTCCTGGATGTACTGGCCGCTGCCGCTGCCCTGCCCCGCCAGGCCAAGCGCGGCATTGTCGGCTATTGCTGGGGCGGCACCGTCGCCTGGCATGGCGCAACCCGCACCAGCGCCTTCTCAGCCTCAGTCGGCTGGTATGGCGGCGGTGTCGCCGCGGCAAAGGATGAGGTGCCGAATTGCCCGACGCAGCTCCATTTCGGCGAAACCGATGCCTCAATCCCAATGAGCGATGTGGAAGCCGTTCGCGCGGCGCGGAAGGAAGTGGAAGTCTTCGTCTATATGGGCGCCGGCCACGGCTTTGGTTGCGATGAGCGCGGGTCTTACGTGGCGAAGGATGCCGCGCTGGCGCAGGAACGCACGCTGGCCTTCTTCGCCAAGCATCTCGGCTGAAGATATCGGCGCGGGGCGTGTCCCCGCGCCCAATCCGTCACGCCTTCTTGTCGCTGGAAAAGCTTTTCACTTCTTCCATCGCCTCGGCAAAGCGCTTCTGCAACAGCGATAGCGCCTCACCGCTCGATTTCTGGATCAGATCGGCCAATTCCTGCATCTGCCCAACGGCGCGTTCATAAGCGGCCTTGGCCATCTCAGCGCGTTTGGCGGCCTGTTCCTGCACATCGGCCGGGTTTGCCATGGACCGCATGGCATCCTGCATTTCCGCGACCGATTGCTGGACGATTTCCATATGCCGTTCGGCGACCGCGCGCGCCCCTTCCAGCGCAACCTTATTCGCTGCCGAGATGGCCTCCAGATTTTTCTGCTGCGCCTTGGCGAGTTCGGTCATGTCCGGCATGGCGGGCATACGAAACTCAGCCATGATTTTTGTGATGTCCAGATTAGGCTTGAAGCTGAAAGGGTCGCTCATGGGGGCCTCCGTTGATGGAGCGCTATTTATAGTCCCCCGCGCCCAAGGTCACGAAGTTTCCGCAGCTTCCGCGGCAGGTGCTGGCGTGGCTTCACCGCGGAGCAGACCAAGCGGGCGGGCGATGCGTTCCGCACGGTCAAGCGCTGAATCGAGCGCAGCCATGGTCGCCCCCATATCGGGGCTGTCATCGCGCGCCCAAGCCCGGATGGTCGCCAGCCATACGCCAGCAAGGCCAAGCGCCAGCAGCCGCGCTTCGCAGCTTTTCCCCTCAACCTCAGCCGCTTCCAGCATCCAGCGCATGGCAATGCCGATATGGGGCGCGAGCGCCAGCGCAAGCGCGGGATCGCGGCGCATATCTTCGAACAGGCGTAGAATGCCCTCCCGATGCGGCTGCATGGCATCCAGCCGACGCATTAGCACATCAAAGATACGGTCCCTTTCCGTGCCGCCCTGACCCGGAATGGTGCCGGCCAGCACGGCCTGATCCATCATCCGGCCATGCAGCAACAACAGACCAAGCCGGGTTGGGAAGCGTTCGCGCAGGCTGGCGGTATCGATGCCCGCTTCGGCGGCCAGGCGGCGCATGGTCAGCCCTGGCCAGCCATGCGCGGCAATAACGCGCCAGAGCGCGGCAATCAGGGCTTCGTCGGAAGAGGTCGTTGACATGGCTTCAGAGTAAGCCAAACCAGACGACTAACGCCAGCGGAGAGTAAACCCCAGCTACGCCGACACCAGTGCAATTCACCTGTTGCGCCATGGGATCAATCCTAAAGGCACGGAACGAACGGGCGCATCAGACCTTCCAATCAGCCTAGAACGCGCCGAGAGCACGGAACGCCGTGAGAAAGCTGGCCTCGGCCTTGGCCGGTGAGTAAGCCGCCGCAGTTTCACGGCCCGCCACGATCATGGCTGCCACCGCCGGATCACCGCGCTGCAGCGCATCCAAAACCTCGGCGAGCGCATCAATCACCCCTTCCACCTCATCATGGCCGAACCAGCGGCCATTGGCGCTATTCGCGTAATCAAGCCCCCCCCAGCCGTGATACCCGACCACGGCGCAACCCGATGCCATGGCCTCAATAGGCGTGAGCGGCAGCGCTTCCCTGTGACATAGGCTGAGGAAGACGGCGCTACCGCCCATCAGCGCAGCCACTTGTGGTTCGGGTAGGCGTTCAATGCGCTGCACAGGGATAGAAGCGAGATGGGGATGAAGTTGCCGCAGCCCTGCGATAATGGCGTCGCATTCGCCAGGCAGTTTCCGGGGTACGGTGCATATCTGAAGCGTTTTTTCTCTCGGCCGAAAAATCTGACCATCCACCGCGATCTGGACCACATGGATCGCGGCCACGCCACTGACCCTTTGCACGATGCGGGCATTGCATACCCCAACGGTAATCGCCCCATCCCAGACAAAAGGTGCGGGGTCCCTGAAGCGTGTCCTGAGGTAATGAAACGGATTTTGACAAAAGAGAATACGGCGGGGCGAGGCACCTTGCAGCAACTGCAGCGCTGCCGAGGCAGGCACATCTTCGGGCAGAACGACCAGGTCATTTTCGCTGAGGGGCGGACGATCCTGACAATGCGGCGCATCAGACGCGAACCATCCTGGGCGCCCATCCCGCTGCCAGACCACGGCATCGGCCCCGTGACGCGCCAACATCCCAGCAGCCCAGTAGATCATTTTCTGACCGCCCGAGACCACATTGCTGCGGAACGGTAACGCGAAGACAATACGTGGCATATCGAAAAATACCTTTGTCGATGAAGATAACGCGACGTTTTACAATCTGCCGCGCTGCGCTGAAATCCGTCAGAAGTGGTCTGGGCGTGCCTGATCCCCGTTCCGGATAACGGCCCTCGCTATTCCGGCGCTAGCCCGCCAATTCCCGCGCCCGATCCGTGGCTGCCTGAATGGCACGCGACATGGATTTGGGCCAGGCATCCGGTTCCATCAATACCGCAAGTGCACGTTCCGTGGTGCCTTTCGGGCTGGTCACAGCGCGGCGGAGATCGGCAGCGTCCTGTTCACTGGCACCCAAAAGCGCACCAGACCCCGCCACTGTTGCCCGCGCCATACGCCGCGCCAGATCGCGCGGCAGGCCTTGCTCAACCGCGGCGGCTTCCAACACCTCGGCCAGCAGAAACACATAGGCCGGGCCACCGCCGGAGACTGCGGTGACCGGATTGATCTGATCTTCCTGATCCACCCAGGCGACTTCGCCAATGGCGGCCAGCAGCGCATCGGCCAGAGAGCGTTGTTCTGGCGTCACTCCCGGCCCAGCGAAGGCCGCCGTGAACCCTTGGCGAATGGCCGCCGGCGTATTGGGCATGGCGCGGACCACGGCAGTGCCTGCGCCAAGCGCTGCCTGCATGGAAGCAATGGAACGCCCTGCCATGATGGATAGGAACAAGGCGCCCTGCCCGGCAAAGCGCGCATAGGCCGGCAAGCTTGCCGGCGCTTCCTGGGGTTTGATCGCGGCCACAACGGCTGCCGGGCGGAAATCGGCCGGGATCGCCCCGGCATCCGCCACCACGCGCACCCGCCCGGCAAAGGCGGCTACCGCTGGCGCATGGGGCTCGACCACCACGGCGTCAGTCAGGCCCTGTTCCAGCCAGCCGGACAGCATGGCGCCGCCCATCTTGCCGCAGCCAATGAGAAGTATCGGGGGGAGTTTTTCGCTCATACCCCCAGATTGCCTTTGAAATCAGGCGCGGGCAATCACCCCCGCGCCGAAACCATTATGCCTCTCCGATGCAATCCAGCATCGCCGCCGCCAGCGCATCGGCCGGGCTTTTCCCGCCCCACAGCACGAATTGGAAAGCCGGGAAGAAGCGCTCGCATTCCGTCAGCGCGATATCCACCATATCTTCCAGGCTTTCGGCCGAGGCCCCCGGCGCGCCCCGCAGCAGCACGGAATGGCGGAACACCGGCACGCCTTCTTCCGATTCAATGCCGAAATGCCCGATCCACAGCCGGTCATTGGCGAGTGCCAGCAATTCATAGAGCTTTTCCCGCCGCGCCGCGGGCACCTTCAGATCAAAGGCGCAGGTAAAGGCCATGGCGCTCATCTCAGAGGACCAGGAGAAATGCAGCCCGTAATCGCACCATTTGCCAGGCGCTTCGGCAGCCATTTCTTCGTCAGACCGGCGTTCAAACACCCATTCATTGCCGGCGATGATCTGTTCCAGCACGTCCAAGGGATTGATAACGCGGTCGATTTCAGTATGCAGAGAGGCGGACATCGGAAACTCCCCCTTTCCGATCAGCCAGCCTGCACCCCAACATCTGGTGTGCGAATCGGGCCGGCGACCACAAGCGGGAGATTACGCAGGTGCGGAATCCCGCTGCAAGGGCGAATAGGTTACAAAACTGTCTTCACGTACCGGATGAGGATTTGCCGCCGCCTTTCGGAACCGCCTTGGAATGTTTTGTCGCATTTTCCGAGTCGCCAAGTGATGCCACTTGGCTTGAAAATGCTTTGGCTTCCAGCGCTTCCACCCGGGCAGCCAGGTCTTCCGCCTGTTCCCGGGCACGGCGCGCCACATCCATGGCCGCGTCCAATTCTTCCCGCCGGACCAGATCCAGCCGGCGAATAATAGCTTCCGCCTGGGCCTTGGCGATGGCCTCAATCTCCGCCCGAATGCCGGTCAGCACCGAAAAGGCGCCGCCTGCCACGCCGGCCAGATCGTCCATCATGCGGGCACGCCCGCCACCCTGATCCTTCATCGCCATGCCCTTTCGGCCTTTGCTTGCCGGTCCATCCACGCACGGCCTATACGCTTGACAGGTATCGCTCAAGGCCGAGGGTAAAAAGACCGCCTATGCATATTGTCACTGGCGGGGCCGGTTTCATCGGCTCCAACCTGGTTGCAGCGCTTTGCGCCCGCGGGGCCGAGGTGATGGTGGTGGACCGCCTGCGCCAGGGGGTGAAATGGCGGAACCTTGCCAAGCATCCAATCGCCGGCGTGATCCCGCCCGAGGGGCTGTGGGATTTCCTGGGGGCTGGGGCACCGGTGGAAGTAGTGTTTCATATGGGTGCGATCAGCGCCACCACGGAGTCCGATGGCGATCTGGTGGCGGCGGTGAACATCACCCTGTCGCAGCGCCTGTGGGATTGGTGCGCCAAGCGCGGCGTGCCTTTCATCTATGCATCTTCCGCCGCGACTTATGGCGATGGTTCGCTTGGGTTTGATGATGATGGGTCGGAAGCCGCGCTCGCGAAACTACGGCCGCTCAACCTTTACGGCTGGTCCAAGCTCGCCTTCGATCGGCGGGTGGCGCAGATGCTGGCGCGCGGACGGGCGCGGCCGCCGCAATGGGCGGGGTTGCGCTTCTTCAATGCCTATGGCCCGAATGAACACCATAAGGGGCGCATGGCGAGTGTGGTGCTGCATAAATTCCGCCAGATCATGGCCGGGGAGGCCGCGACACTTTTCGCCTCAGACCGTGACGGCATCGCCGATGGCGCACAGCAGCGCGATTTCGTGCATGTGGATGATTGTGTGGCGGCGATGCTGTGGTTGCACGACAATCCCGGTGTTTCCGGCCTGTTCAATATCGGCAGCGGGGAGGCACGGAGCTTCCTTGACCTGACACGCGCGATCTACGCGGCCTTGGACCGTGCGCCCGATATCCGCTTTGTGCCAATGCCGGATGATCTGAAGGGCAATTACCAGTATTTCACCGAAGCGCGCATGGAACGCCTACGCGCTGCCGGCTTTCGCAAGAACCCGATCACGCTGGAAGCGGGTGTCGCTTCCTATGTGCGTGATGTGCTGCTGCGGGCCGAGGATCCCTTCGCCTGATGTTTCTCGCCCTGCCCTTTCCGATGATTGACCCGGTGCTTGTGCAGATCGGGCCCTTTGCCATTCGTTGGTATGCGCTGGCTTATATCGCCGGGATCGTGTTGGGCTGGCGGCTTGCGCGGCGGTTGGTGGTGCTGGGGCCGAAGGCCGCCACTCCGGAACAGGTGGATGATTTCGTCACCTGGGTCACGCTTGGCATTATTCTGGGTGGGCGCTTTGGTTATGTGATCTTTTATCGCCCCGATATTTTCCTGAGGGCGCCTTGGGAAATCCTTTATTTGTGGCAGGGCGGCATGTCCTTCCATGGCGGTGCCCTTGGCGTGATTCTGGCGCTGTATTTCTTCACGCGCCGCCAGGGGCTGGATTGGGTGGCGTTTTCCGATCGCGTGGTCTGCGTGGTGCCGATTGGAATCTTTCTTGGGCGCTTGGCGAATTTCATCAATGGAGAGCTCTGGGGCCGGGTGAGTGACGTACCCTGGGCCATGGTTTTTCCGGGCGCAGGGCCTGATCCCCGCCACCCATCGCAGCTTTACCAGGCAGGGCTTGAGGGGTTGTGCCTGTTCATCCTGCTGATGGTTTTGGTCTCCCGCCCAGCGGTGCGCGCACGTATCGGCGTGCTTTCCGGCGTTTTCCTGGCCGGCTATGGCGTGGCGCGCTTCATTGGTGAGTTCTTCCGCCAGCCCGATGCGCATCTGGGCTTTCTGTTCGCCGGCGCCACCATGGGGCAAATGCTGTCGCTGCCCATGATTGCGGCGGGGGCTTGGCTGGTGCTGCGCGGGCTGCGCGCTGCGCCGCGCAGCGCCAACTGAAGCACGCTGCGCGCCGCGTCAAAGCTTGCCCTGTTCCTTCAGCACTTCCTCCGCCACACGCAGCGCGTCAATGGCGGCGGGAAAGCCGCAATAAGCGACGGCATGGGTGAAGATTTCGGAGATTTCTTCGGCCGTGCAGCCATTATTCAAGGCCGCTACCAGATGGATGCGAAGCTCATGCGGGCGATTGAGCGCACAGATCATGGCCAGCGTGACCAGGCTGCGTTCGCGCCGATCAAGCCCCGGCCTTTGCCAAAGCGTGGCATAGGCGAATTCCTCTGACAGCCGGCGTACTGCAGCGTTGAAGGGATTGGTGCCCGCATCGCGCTTTTCCATATAGGCGCGGCCCAGCACTTCCCACATCACCGCACGGCCTTCAGCGCGCAGCGCATCATGGGCTTCCTGTTGATCCATTATTCTGTCCTTTCAGGGATTGTCGCGTTCACGCGGAAGGCTGCGCCAGGGAAAACATCGTCGTGTCCTGCAAATCCTTGCCGAACCAGGAACGTATGCCGGCGCTATGGCTGGATAATGCGCGCGGCACGCCATTTTCCACCATCACCGGCACATCATGGCCGGGGATAAGCACGCAGCCCGGATGGGTGCGGCAGATCTCCCACACCATTTCAATGGTGGCGCGGCTGACCGCCGGGTCATAGGTCATATCCGTGGTGCGGGTGGTCAGCTCCACGCGGTTCTTCACCGCGTCCTGCAACAGCACCACCGCCTGCGGCGCACCTTCAATCAGGAACAGCAAGTGCCCAGGCGTATGGCCCGCCGAAAGATGCGCCGTGATGCCAGGCAGCACTTCCTGCCCATCATCCATCAATTGCATGGTCGGCCAACGGCTGAGCGCTTCAACCGCGTGTTCCGGCACGGCAGTCTCACCCCATCCCACGCCAAGCGCCCAGGCCAATTCCTTGCGCCCGACATGAATCCGCGCATCGCGGAACATGGGCCAATTCACCACATGATCATGATGCAAATGGCTGACCAGCAAATCAGTCACATCGGAAAGCTTCACGCCCTGCTTGCCAAGTGCTTCAACCAGGGGCTTGCGCATGCCATAGCCGCCGCCATCCAGCACCACGATGTGACCATGGCCGCGCAGCAGCGCAACCGTGCTCCAGCCCAAGCCGCCATGCTGGGTGGATTTACCGGGATAGCCCTGGATCAGAACATCAATCCGCCAATCGCCGCTGGTGAATTGCATGGCGCGCTTCCTTCCCACCTGTTTGATCGCAGCATCCCCAAAGAATGCGCTTTGGTCCAGCCCCGGCACTATGCCTTGAACAGCAGCACGGCAGATCACGTGCTATTGCCGCGGCGCCTGCCCTGCCGGTTCCTGACCAATCCCAAATATGCCACGCAGGAAACCAGGTGTGAGCGCCGCCAAGGGGTTGATGGTGGTCTGCGGATCATTGAGCGGCCCACGCATACGATAGGAAACGGCGAATAGCCCGCCGCCTTCCTCCGGGCTGAACAGTCGGCCAAAAATCGGTATGCGGCCAAATAGCGTATTGAAAATATAGGCTGGCACAATGGTGCCTTCCGTATCAATCACGTCATTCCTACGATCGATGCGCCCCTTAGCCGTCAGCCCAAGAGACGAGGAAAAGGCCCGCGCATCCTGCAATACCAGGGCATCCGGGCTCAGGCTGAAGGGAATGGTGGCGCGGGTGAAATTGAGGCCAGGGCCGCTCAACGCATCCACCAGCCCGTAAAGCGTCATGGCCTGCAACAGCTTGCCAAGCCCAGGCGCATCACGCACCGAAAAATCCTCAAGCACCGCATCGCCAGTGAGCGTCGCGCCGGGGCGGGAGTGTTCATAGCTGCCGGCCACCGTCAGCTTGCCGCCCTGAATGGTTTTCAGCACGTCAAAGACGCGCAGCAATTCGCCGCCATTATCGCTGGTAAGGTCGAAGGCGCGGCGTTGACCTTCGGGCGTAATGCTCGCGGTAAAGCTGCCGCGCCCTGGCAAGCGCGCGGTGAGCTTGGCCTGCCGCGTAACGCCGACGGCATTGACCTGGAGTTGCGCCTCAAGCCCTGTGATTTCCTTGCCATGCGGCAGCAATACGCGATCAAAGCGCGCCATAATCTGTGCCGCCGCGCCTTCTTCAGTGGGCTTGTCAGGTGCCAGATGCGACTCAAGCGCCGGCGCCATATCCAATAACGGCCCGCGCAAGCTAATGGCCCATTGGCCACCAACACGCGTAGCGGGCGGGCGCAGCTCACCGGTGAAACGAGATCGGCCCAAAGTCGCAGCATTCAATTCAATTCGCTGCGGGACGTTCTGGCGCACCTCACTCGCGCGGCCGCGAATGAGGGAATCAGGTGTCTCGATGCGGAAGCTTTCAATCAGCGTCACTGCGCCGCCTTGCATCAGTACCATCGCTTCAGCGCTGCCAGCGGTGCCAGATGGCTTGCTCCAGGCCAGGGGTTCAAGGCTGAGTGTCGCGGCGCGCAAATCAGCCCGCACCGAAAGCCGCGCCTGACCATTGCGGCGTGTTTCATTGCGAAGATCAAGCTGCACCGGCCCTTCCAGGAGAGGTCGGCCATCAAGGCCAAGTGCCGCCAATTGCCTGGCATCGGCGCGCGCCGAGATGATTTCGCGCGCCACAATATCCGTCGGCGCGCCATTGCGAAAATCGGTTTCTTGCCGGATGCGCGCTTCAATATCGCCGAGCACACCCGTGCCGGTTGCCGTGAGCCCGCTATTGCGCAGTGAAACACTGGCCACACCGCGTTCCAGGTCACGGTCAAAGGCAATGCGCGGAATACGCAAATCACGCACATCAAGTTCGGCCTGGATATCAATATCCTCAATATCCAGCGTCTTGATCAGCGGAAAAACAAGTTTCAGCGTGCCGCTGGCAAGCGTACCAGTCGGGTCATTGATCGGCGGCGGGCGTTTTTCGAAAATCTTCAGCCGTGGATGGCGTAGAATAGCCCAGGCATCGGCCAGCGGGCCACGCAGCTTGGCTTCAATACGCGTTATTTCCGGATCAGTCGCGAAGCTGATCGAAACCGTGGCGCCATCCGTCACAATGCCGGTGCCGGATTGCTGGCCGCTGGTCGCTGAAATTTCGATCTTATCAAGCGAGAAGCGAGCCTCTCCGCTCGCGCCTTCAAAGGGTGGGATGGGCCGCAGCCAATGCACGGTAACGCCATCCGCGCGCGCTATCCCGCTCAGGCCGGTAATTTCCGCCGCACCACCATCAGCGCCAATCCGCGCAGCCAAACGCCAATTGCCTTCGCGCAGCATGCCGGCAGTCAGGTTTTCCGCCAGCCATTCGCGTTGCTTGGGCGCAATGCTCGGCGGCCAGTAATGTGGCAGATCGGCAATATCCATTCCGCGCAAGCTGACCTCGGCGGCCGTCTGCCAAAACCCATCCTGCAAGCGGGCCTCTCCGCTCGCGCGGATGATCGGCGGCGGGGCTGCGCCTGGGCGCGGCGATGGCTGGGGGGCCAGGGCCAAGCGTTCCACGCGCACCACATCCTCAGCCAGGGTTGCATCAAGCAGGATGGAAGCGAAGGGCAGATCACCGCGATTTTCGGGAATATGCAGCACCCCCGCCCCGGTGCGCAGCCGCGCCATCAGCAAATCCGGCTGCGGCGTGCCGGCGAAACGCGCGATCAGGGTAACTTCTGCTTCGGCATCCAGCGCGGCCAAAGGCGCCAATTCCGCGCTGGCTTTGGCAAGATCAGCCGGGCGAATTCCGCGCGCTGTCAGCGACGCTTCCCCACGCCAAAGCGCGCGATCCAGATTGCCGGCGACTTCCACAGGAATGCGCTGATCCGCGGCAGCGAGCATCGCACGGCCGGCCAGGTCCAGCCCCCCCGCCGCGCGGCGTTGCAACACCAGGGACGCAAGTTGGGCGCGCACCACTCGCCCAGATGCCTCATCGGATAGTGCCAGGCTGGTATCCAAAAGCGCGATGCGCCTTATCGCCGAAAGCGCGGTTTCCTCATGGGGTGGCTCAAGCCAGGCAGTGATGATCTCGGCCAAGGCATCAAGCGCAGTGTCCGGCGCTTCGATGGTCTCGGCCTTTGTGGTCGCGGCCAACCCAAGCGAAAGCGCCCCCGCCTTATCACGGTTTGCCAGCAGGCTGAGCCCGCGCAATTCCAGTGCGCGCAAGCCGATATGCCCGCGCAGCAAGCCGCCAAGTGAAAGGGAAGCATCTACCTGCGGCAGAACGGCAATCAGCCCATCATCCTTGTCAACAAGCCGAATATCCGAAAAGCGCACCGCAATCGGCGAACGATGCCCTTCCCGCCAGCCCGCCCATGAAATCGTGGCCTCGGTGATCGCCACCTTTTGGCCGGCCAGTGCCTGATTGGCTGCGCCTGCCGCCTGACGGGCCAGCCAGGGCAGGCTGATCGGGCCCTGTTCCAGCCGCCAAATCAGCCCGGCCAAGGCAAGGCCCAGCACTAGCGACAGGGTCAGGGTGACCCTTGCCAGCAGCTTCAATCCCCGCCCCGCTTGACCTGCGACCCGCCTCACTCTTTCCCTATTCCCCCATGACCCTTGCCCCAGCAGCTTTCCCCCTGCCTCGCGGATTCGACAAGGCCGCCGCCGCCCTCGCCCAGGCGCATTTCGCCGAAAAGGGGGAAGCGGAACGTCGCTTTGCCGAAAGCGCGGAGGGCGCGGCGATATTGGAAGCGCTTGGCGGTCATAGCCCCTATCTAGCCGATTTGGCGGTGCGGGAGGGAGCCACCCTGCTTTTCATGGCCGAACGCGGCCCGGATGAGGCTTTTACGCGCGCGATGGACCCGCTGCTGCGCCTTGACCCCGCCACACCGCGGCCCGCCTTGGCGACGCTGCTCCGCCAAGCCAAGCGCCAGGGCGCTTTGGTGGCGGGGCTTGCCGATATCCGTGGGCTTTGGGGGCTGGATCGCGTCACTGGGGCGCTGTCCGAATTGGCGGAGCTCAGCATAGACACTGCCTGCGCCCATTTGTTGCGCGATGCCGCCGCGCGGGGTGATTTGCGCCATACCGGTGGCAGCCGGACTGATGCGAAATCCATCGGGCGGCAATCAGGCTTGGTCATTCTTGGCATGGGCAAGCTTGGCGCGCGGGAGCTGAATTACTCATCCGATGTGGATCTGATGGTGCTTTACGATCCGGCCGCCGTGCAGGACCCGGATCGTGCCCAGGCGATTTATGTGCGCATCGCGCGTGACCTGGTGCGGCTGATGGAAGAACGCACCGCCGATGGTTATGTGTTCCGCACGGATTTGCGCCTGCGGCCTGATCCGGCCGCCACACCGCTTGCGGTCTCCATCCCCGCTGCCATCACCTATTACGAAAGCATGGGCCAAAATTGGGAACGCGCTGCCATGATCAAGGCGCGGCCTGTTGCGGCGGATCGTGCGGCGGGCGAGGCATTCCTGCGCGAAATCCGTCCCTTTGTTTGGCGCCGTTACCTAGATTTTGCGGCAGTCGCGGATATCCATTCCATCAAGCGGCAGATCCACGCCCATAAGGGGGCGAAGGGCGCGCATGATACGGTGCAATTGGCCGGGCATGATGTGAAGCTTGGCCGGGGCGGCATTCGCGAAATCGAATTCACCGCGCAGGTGCTGCAATTGATCTGGGGCGGGCGCGATCCTGCTTTGCGAGACCCGACCACGCTTGGCGCGCTTTCCGCCCTTGCCGGCGCAGGCA
Organism: Roseomonas sp.; assembly: GCA_020249505.1. GTDB lineage: Bacteria > Pseudomonadota > Alphaproteobacteria > Acetobacterales > Acetobacteraceae > Neoroseomonas. The sequence continues at coordinate 56,973 of JADCFN010000033.1, forward strand.
AGATAGAACGTCGCGCCGCCGCTGACCTGGCCGATGCCTATGGCTTCCTGCGCCGCCTGGAACATCGGCTGCAAATGGTGGCGGATCGGCAAACACATCGCCTGCCGGAAGATGCGGAAGGGATCGCGCGCATCGCCTCCTTCCTGGGCTACGCCGATAGCGCCAGTTTTGCTGAGGAATTCGCGCATCATCTTCGCCGTGTGGAACAGCATTACGGGCGCATGTTTGAAGCGGAACCAACACTCGCCGCCGATGCGGTGCAGGGTGATCTGGTCTTTACCGGCGTGGAAGATGACCCCGCGACCATCGCAACCCTGCGCGCCATGGGCTACGCCAATCCGGGCAGTATCGCGGCCACGGTACGTGGCTGGCATCACGGCCATGCGCGCGCCATTCGCAGCGAACGCGCGCGCGAATTGCTGACCGCACTCATGCCAAGCCTGCTGGCGGCCTTTGGGAAGCAGCGTGATCCGGATGCGGCGCTGATGCGCCTTGATGCTTTATTCGGGCGCCTGACCACGGGTGTGCAGGTCTTGAGCCTATTGCATCGCAACCCGCCCATGCTGGACCGTCTTGCCGGCATTCTGGGCGCCGCGCCGCAATTGGCGGATCATTTGGCGCATCAGACGGCAGCGCTTGAGGGGCTACTGGTGGGGGCGGGTGGCGGCATTGGCAGCGCTGCCTCCGCCTTGCCGGCGCTGGTGAAGGAAGCGCGCTATTTCGAAGAAGCGATGGAAGCGTCGCGCCGCCTAGTCCAAGAAGGCAAATTCGACATTGATGCCGCAACCCTGGAAGGCGCGATAGACCCCGATGCCGCGGGCGAAGCACGCAGCGCGCTGGCAGATGCTGCGATTGCGGCGCTGCTGCCACATGTGACGGCTGAATTCGCCGCGCGGCACGGCGTGGTGAAAGGCGGCCAGCTTGCCGTGGTGGCTTTGGGCAAGCTCGGCGGGCGGGAAATGCTGCCCGGATCCGATCTTGATCTGATCCTGGTTTATGATCACGCAGCGGAAGCCGAAGCGAGCGAAGCCAAGGCCAAACGCGGCGCGCCCCCGATCCGCCCCTTGCCCAGCATTCAGTATTTCACACGCCTTGCGCATCAAATGGTCGGTGCCATCACCGCCCCGGGCGCTGAGGGCAAATTGTACGAAGTGGATATGCGGCTTAGGCCTTCGGGATCGAAGGGGCCGGTGGCAGTCTCACTTGGCGCGTTCCAGCGCTATCAGGCGGAAGATGCCTGGAGCTGGGAACGCATGGCGCTGACGCGCGCCCGCGTGGTGGCGGGGCCGCCGACGCTATCACGGCGCATTGCTGCGGCGATTCGCGCTGCCTTGTCCAACCCGGAAAAAGCCAAGACCGCCATTGCCGATGCGCTTGCCATGCGCCAGCGCATGCTGCGCGAATTGCCCGCCGCTGGGCCATGGGATGTGAAGCTGAGCCCCGGCGGGTTGGTGGAAGTGGAATTCATCGCCCAGGCGCTGCAATTGCACCACGCGCCGCGCCACCCTGAAGTGCTGGCCACCACCACGCGCATAGCCATCGCCAATCTGGCCAAAATTGGCGCACTGGATAGCCGCGAAGCAGCAGCGCTGATCGCTGCCGAACGGCTTTGGCGTGGCATCAGCGGCATTCTGCGCCTGACCCTTGGCCCCTGGCGAGAGGATGTGCTGCCCGAACCCGCCGCTTCCGCCGTGCTGCGCGTTGCAGGCCCGCTTTGCGCCTCACCACCCGTTGACCTTCCGGGGCTCCGCGCACAGATGGAAGCAAGCGCAGCCTTGGTGCGCCAAGTTTTCGAAGCCCGGCTTGGCCGGCTGGATCAGGGGAATCAGTCATGAGCGAATTGGCCGAAGGCAAAAAGGCGCCCGCCTTCAAAATGGCGGCAAGCGGCGGGCGGGAGGTTTCCTCAGCCAGCCTGAAGGGCAAGCCCTATCTGCTGTATTTCTACCCCAAGGCGGATACGCCCGGCTGCACCAAGCAGGCTTGCGGCGTGCAGGAAGCGCTGCCCCAACTTGGCAAGCTTGGCCTGACGGTGATTGGCGTGTCGCCGGATGCCATGCCGCCGATTGAAAAATTCGCCAAAAAATACGGCCTGGAATTTCCCTTGGCGTCGGACCCCGAACACAAGGCGGCCGAGGCCTATGGCGTTTGGGTCGAGAAATCCATGTATGGCAAGAAATACATGGGGGTGGAGCGGTCCAGCTTTCTGGTCGGCGCCGATGGCAAGATCGTGAAAATCTGGCGCAAGGTGAAGCCGGAAGCCCATGCGGCCGAGGTGCTGGCTTCAGCGAAAACCCTTGGATGAACGGAACCGCGGTCTAGTCTTCTCCACGCCCTTGGAGGTTTTCAAACACTTCCTCGGCACGCTTGAAGATTTCCTCTGCATTTTGGCGCTTAACCGGATCGGTCTGCTTATCCGGATGGTAACGCCGGCGAAAGGCGCGGCGCACTTCCACAATCAGCCAAAGCGGCGCATTGGGCGCCAGATAGACTCGCGCGTGCTGGCTGCCATCCGCTGGGGTTTCCTTGAGCTGCTTCAGCTCTGCCTCCGCATCCGCAAGGCGCTTACGCAGCACTGCGATTTCCTCCGCCGCAATCGCCAGATAGCGGCGCATTTCCTCGGGCGGCGCGCCGCGGCCTGGCAACTTGGTCAGGATATTCGCAAGATAGTTCTCAATCCGACGCGCAATCAGCTTCGCCCGCGCGCCGGGCCGGCGTTCGGTTTCAATAAGCAATTGGGAAAGCAGGACGCGATCCCCCTTATGCTGCGCCGCATGTTCGGCGAGCTGATCCAAGGGCCATTCCCTGAAAGGCCTGTCATCGGCCATCGTTACCCGGATTCCCTTTCGAAAGACGCATGATGGCCAATGCCGCCCCGGCTGAATAGGGGCAGCCCGCTTCGCAGAAGGGCCGCAATAGGCGAAACTGGCGCCATTACCGTCCGGGAGAACACCTGATGACCCCTGCCCTGCCCCGCCGCGCCCTTTTGCTGGCCGCCGCCACTGCGCCGCTCGCCACCCCAACGCTTGCCCAGGCGCCTTGGCCCGCAAGGCCGGTGCGTATCGTCGTTCCCTTCCCGCCCGGCGGGTCCAACGACGTTGTCGCCCGCCCCTTGGCCGAGCGTTTGCAAGCCCGCCTTGGCCAGCCCGTGGTAATTGACAATCGCGCCGGTGCGGGCGGGGCGATTGGTGCCACTGCCGTCGCGCAGTCTCCGGCGGATGGCTATACGCTCATGGTCTCCTCCTCCTCCTTCGCCACAACTTCCATCACGCAGCGCGTGCCCTGGGGCGTTTTGGAGAATTTCACGCCCGTCGCGCTACTCGCGCGTTCGCCCTTCATTGTGCTGGTGCACCCGGATTTCCCGGCGCGCAGCGTGACCGACCTTGTGCGCATGGCGCGCGAAAGGCCAGGCGCGATTGACTATGGCTCCTCCGGCCCCGGCGGCATCAATCACTTTGTCACCGAATTTTTTTGCCTGCGCGCCGGCATCAAGATGAATCACGTGCCGTATCGCGGCATGCCGCCCGCCGTGACGGATTTGGTCGCGGGCCATATCCCCGTGCTGATCACCACCATGCCAAGCGCGGCCGGCGTGGTGCGCGAAGGCCGAGTGCGGCTTTTGGCCTATACCGCGCCGGGTGCGCCGGATGGCTCACCCCCCGGCCCCACCGTCAAGGAAGCCGGCATTGATTATGAAAGCGATATCTGGTGGGGGCTGTTTGCGCCGCGCGGCCTGCCGCCCGAAATCCTTGCGCGCCTGAATACGGAAGCCAATGCTGCGCTCGCTGATCCGGAAATGGCGAAGCTACTGCAAACCGAAGGTGCCCGCCCATCACCCACCACACCGCAAGCCTTCAGCGAAATCCTGCGCGTTGAACTCGCGCGCTGGCGCGAAGTGGCCACCGCCGCCAACATCAAGTTGGACTGATCCCATGGCCGAAATGCACCGCAAAAATTTCGACCCAACCGCGAAGGGCGCCATGAATGGCGTGCGCGTTATTGACCTCTCGCGCCTCGTCGCCGGCAATATCCTGACCAAGGTTTTCGCTGATCACGGCGCGGAAGTGATCAAAGTGGAACCGCCCGAAGGCGACACATTACGCGCCTGGCGCGTGGGCGGCGTGGAGACAAGTTGGAAGACCATCTGCCGCAACAAGAAAAGCGTCTGCCTAGACCTGAAAAGTGCCGAGGGCATCGCCGCGGTGCACGCCCTTACCCGGGGCGCCGCCATGCTGGTGGAAAGCTTCCGCCCCGGCGTACTGGAAGCCATGGGGCTTGATCCCGCCGAGTTGCTTGCCGCCAATCCGCGCCTGGTCATCGCGCGCGTTTCCGGCTGGGGACAAGACGGTCCCTATCGCCACAAGCCTGGCTTCGGCACCTTGGTCGAAGGCTATTCCGGCTTCGCCGCCATCAATGGTTTTGAAGACCGCGAACCGGTGCTGCCACCCATGTTCATGGGCGATGCCTATGCCGGGCTTTATGGTTCCGCCGCCGCCATGATCGCGCTGCGCCACGCGGAAGCCACCGGCCAAGGGCAGGTGATTGATGTCTCGCTCTTTGAACCGCTGTTCAGTGTGCTGGAACCGCAAGTGGCGAATTGGCGCCTGACACGCAAACGCAAACCACGCACCGGCAGCCGTAGCACCAATACATCCCCCCGCAACGCCTATCGCACCAAGGATGGCGGCTGGGTCTGCCTTTCCGCCTCCACCCAAGGCATGACCGAAAAACTGCTGCGCTCGATCGGACAGGAAGCGCTGATCGCTGACCCACGCTTCGCCAATAACCCAGCCCGCGTGAAAAATTGGCAGGAGCTTGATGCCATCATCGGCGGCTTCATCGGCGCCCGCGACATGGCAGAAAACCTTGCACATTTCGACAAGGCCGGCGTGACCATCGGGCCGATCATGGATACCGAAATGCTCGACAAGGACCCCTACGCCATTGAACGTGAGGCGCTGATTGAAGTGCCGGACGCCGATATGCCAGGCGGCTGGCTGCCCATGCATGGCATGGTGCCGCGGCTTTCAGTGACACCGGGGATTCTCGCCCGGCCCGCGCCGAAACTGGGCGAGCATAATAAGGAGATTCTGGGGGCCGCGCTTGGCGCCGCGCGCTACGAAAGCCTGCGCGCTGCCAAGGTAATACTGGGTTAGGGGCGCCGCACAAATACGCGCGCTTCAGCCCCTATTCCGGCTGAACCCCCAATTCGCGAAACGCCTTGCCGGTCGCTTCATATTCAGAAGCAAGCAAGCGCCCAAGATCAGCGCGCCCACGGAATTGTGCCACGGCGCCCCAGTTTTCCGCGAAGCGCTTGAAACCTTCGGTTTCCATCGCGCGGCGGCAGGCTTCCTGCAGCCGATCCAGGATCGGTTCCGGCGTGCCGCGTGTTGCCCAAAGCGCCGCATAGGAAGGCTGGAAGGCATCAACGCCCTGTTCGCGCGCGGTTGGCACATCCGGAAAGGCCGGGTGGCGCCCTTCAGAGAATACCGCAACCAGCCGCGTCTGCCCCGCCCGCGCCATGGGCACGCCAGAGGCCACCACAATCGCGGCGAAATCCAAGCGTCCGGCAATCACTTCGGTGAGTGACGCACCATCACCGCGAAAGGGCACATGAGTCCATTGCCCGCCAGCGGCAACTTGCACGCGATGCACGCCCAGAAACGGCGCGGAATTCGGCCCTGGAGAGCCATAGCTTAAAGGCCGCTGCTTCGCTGCCGCTACCATATCGGGCAGCGTGCGCCATGGGCTATCGGCCTTCACCATCACGCCAAGAATATTCTCGGTCACATTGCAGACCGGCGCCACGGCATCCGGCCCAAGCCCCGTATTGCGCACGAGATGCGGCTGGAACGCGAGCGGCACGAGCGGCGCATAGGCCAGCGTATGCCCATCAGGCGCTGCGGCCATCAAGGCGCGCATGCCGACAACGCCCGATGCGCCGGATTGGCTGGTCACCACAAAATTCTGCCCGAAATCGCGTGTGAAGGCATCGGCCAAGGCGCGCGCCGCCGCATCGGTGCTGCTCCCGGTCGCATAGGGATTGATGATGGTGACCGGCCGATCCGGAAAAGCCTTGGCCGCAAAGGGAATCAGCAGCAGGGCAAGGAATAGCAGGCGCTTCATCCGCATCACTCCTCAATGATCGCAACGGCGCGTGTCCAGCCGGCGGAACCGCGATGCACCTTCACAGGGAAGCAGGAAATCATGAAGCCATCCGGCGGCAGGCTTTCCAGATTCGTGAGTTTTTCCATGTGGCAATAGCCAATCTCGCGCCCTGCGCGATGGCCTTCCCAGATCAGGGATGCGTCACCGGTTTCCTGCACCTTCTTCTTGGTCAGCGAAAACGGCGCATCCCAGGACCAGCCATCAATACCCGTCACGCGCACACCCTGTTCCAGCAGCCAAAGCGTCGCCGCCTTGCCAACACCGCAGCCGCTATGGATGAAATCTTCCTGCCCGTAACGGCTGGCGGCGCGTGTATTCACCACCACAATTTCAAGCGGTTTCAGCGTGTGGCCGATTCGCTTCAGTTCGGCCTGCACATCGCCAGGCGTCGCGACATAGCCATCCGGGAAATGCCGAAAATCGAGCTTCACGCCAGGCTGAAAGCACCAATCGAGCGGCACTTCATCAATGCGCCAGGAAGGCTCGCCACCCGGGACGGTTCTTTCATTCATGCGGCTGAAGAAGTGATAGGGTGAATCAAGATGCGTCCCGCTATGGGTTGTGATGCGCACCACTTCCCGCGCGGCGAATTGGCCTTCGGGCAATTGATCCACGCTGATGCCGAATTCCTGCGCCAAGCGCGGCGCGGTCATGTGATGATCGTGATACTCAATTTCAGGCAGCATATGTGGTGGGTCTGAAGCAATCCCGCCTTTGAGTGCGACCGAAATATCAATGAAACGGCGTGCCATGGCTTCCCCCTTATTCTTCAAAAATCGCGACAGCGCGGGTCCAGCCGGCGGAGCCGCGATGCACTTTTACGGGTAGGCAGGAAATGGTGAAGCCATTGGCCGGCAGCTTATCCAGGTTGGAGAGTTTTTCGATATGGCAATAGCCAATCTCTCGCCCCGCACGATGGCCTTCCCAGATCAGTGAAACATCGCCGGTAGCTGCGACCTTTTTCTTGGTGAGCGAAAACGGCGCATCCCAGGACCAACCATCCGTGCCGGTCACGCGCACGCCCTGCTCCAGCAGCCAAAGGGTCGCTTCCTTGCCCATGCCGCAGCCGGAATGGATGTAATCATCCTCCCCATACCGGGCGCCGGCGGCGGTATTCACCACCACAATCTCCAGCGGCTTTAGCGTATGGCCGATGCGCTTCAGTTCGGCCTTCACATCATTGGCGGTCGCGACATAGCCATGCTCAAAATGCCGGAAATCGAGCTTCACGCCAGGCTGCAAGCACCAATCCAAAGGCACTTCATCAATGCGCCAGGAAGGCTCGCCACCAGGCACCAGCCTTTCATTCATGCGGCTGAAATAATGATAGGGCGCGTCAATATGCGTGCCATTATGGGTGCTTATCTGCACGCGCTCAATCGCGGCATATTCGCCTTCTGGCAATTGATCCACGCTGATGCCGAAATCCTTGGCCATGGCGGGCGCGGTCATGTGGTGATCGAGATACTCGATCTTCGGCAGCGCATGCGGCGGGTCACTAATGATGCCGGCCTTGAGGGCTACAGAAATATCAACGATGCGACGGGGCATGGGGTTCCTCCTTTTCTTGAAATCAAACAGGCCAGGCGATGGCGGGCGCGATGGCGCCGCGGCATTCACCAAAGCCAATGGCAACCGCACCGGGCGCTTCAGCGCGGGCGCGGAAAATCACCTCATCACCATCCTGCAACCAGCGGCGGGTTTCGCCATTCGGAAGGGTGATGGGGCCGGTAAGGCCAAGTTCGGCAAGACACGCAGCGGCAGTGTCTTCCGGGCCGGAAACCGTGCCGCTACCGAGCAAATCGCCGGGCAGCATATTGCAGCCATTGGTGCCGTGATGCGCCACCATTTGCGCCGCGGTCCAATACATGCGGGCAAATTCGGTGTCGGTCAGCAGCGCGGGCGCGGCACCTTCCGCGCGCATCTTGGTGGTCACCAGCAAAGCTTGCATGCGAACGCCAAGCGCGCCCGCAGCACGGTTCCAGGCGCTATCCAGATAAGGCAGCGGCGGCGGCTCAATCGCCGGTGCCGCCTTTGCGAAGGGTTCCAGCGCTTCCGCCGTGATTACCCAGGGCGAGACCGAAGTTGAGACACTCTTCGCCAAGAACGGCCCAAGCGGCGGCATTTCCCAGCGCTGGATGTCGCGCGCGGACCAGTCATTCAGCAGACCGAAGCCGAAAATACGCTGCGGTGCCTCGGCCATCGTCACGGGAGTGCCGAGCTTATTCTCCCCCGCTATCCAGATCGCCAATTCCAATTCGTAATCCATCGCTTCCGATGGGGCGAAGCGTACCTCGCCATCGCTGCGCGCCCATTGGCCATGCGGGCGGATCACATCTTCGCCACTCACGCGGACGGAACTGGCGCGGGAATGATAGGCCACGGGCAAATGGCGGAAGGCCTGGGGCAGAGGGTTCTTCGGATCGCGCCGCACGCCAAGGCGCGCGCAGTGGTCATAGCTCGCCATGAAATCGGAGAAATTCGCGACTGTGGCGGGCATATGCATGTGGGCATCACGCATCGGCACCAGAATGCGCGCGGCCATGGCTTCCGCGGGCGATCCCGCCGCCAACAGTGCCGAGATTTGCACGCGCAAAGCGGCAGAAGCGCCCCGGCCAAGCGCCATCAGCGCATTCAGGCTTGGCCCTGCGGCGGCTTCCGCAGCGGCGCCGGCAAGCAGGCCAGCGCTGATGGCGGCGCGCAAATCCAGGATCATCTCGCCAATCGCGACCCCGCCGCGCGGCGCTTCCCCGGCGCGGCTGAAGACGCCGAAGGGCAGGTTCTGGATCGGAAAATCCTGCCCCGGCTGATTGGCAGAAGCGACCCAGCTTTTCAGGCCGGGGTCATGGGTGGCATCCATTTGGGCGTTCCTCTGGCTTTCTTGGGGCCGATCATGGCCTGCCGGGACGTGAGCGCAAGCCCGTGCCCATAAGACTTGGGAAAAGGCGCTGTTTCAGCCTACTCTGGTCCAAAGCCCAGGAGGACCCAGATGCTCGACGCGACAACCAAGCTGCCCTTGAAGGACCCCGCCCTTTTCCGGCAGGCGAATTACATTGCCGGTGCCTGGGTGCAGGCCGATAGCGGCAAGATGATTGCCGTGCGCAACCCCGCGACGGGTGAGGTGATTGGCGAAGTCCCCGCCATGGGCCAGGCCGAAACGCGTCGCGCCATTGAAGCCGCCAATGCCGCCTGGCCGGCCTGGCGCGCGATGCTGGCCAAGGATCGCGCCGTGATCCTGCACAAGATTGCCGCGCTGATGCATGAAAACGCCGATGATCTGGCCACGATCATGACGGCGGAACAGGGCAAGCCACTCGCTGAAGCGAAGGGTGAGGTGGTTTATGCCGCGTCCTTCATTGAATGGTTCGCCGATGAAGGCCGCCGTATTCAAGGCGAGACGATTCCACAAAACGCCAAGGGCCGCCGTATTCTGGTGACCAAGGAACCGATTGGCGTTTTCGCTGCCATCACGCCCTGGAATTTCCCTGCGGCGATGATCACGCGCAAAGCCGGGCCGGGCTGGGCCGCGGGCTGCACCGGCGTTATCCGCCCCGCATCGCAAACGCCGTTTTCGGCGTTAGCCTTGGCGGTGCTGGCGGAACGTGCCGGCATGCCTTCCGGCGTGTGCAATGTGATTACCGGGCCTTCTGGTGAGACGGGCAAGGAGCTGACGAGCAACCCGATCATCCGCAAGCTTTCCTTTACGGGTTCCACGGAAGTGGGGCGCGTGCTGCTCGCGCAATGTGCGGCGACGGTGAAAAAGACCTCGATGGAATTGGGCGGCAATGCGCCCTTCATCGTGTTTGATGATGCGGATTTGGATGCGGCCGTTGCGGGGGCGATGGCGTCCAAATACCGCAATACCGGCCAGACCTGCGTCTGCGCCAATCGGCTTTTGGTGCAGGATGGCGTCTATGAAGCCTTCGCCGCCAAGCTGAAGACAGCGGTGGAAGGCTTGAAGGTCGGCAACGGCATGGAACCTGGTGTGACGCAAGGCCCGCTGATCAATGCCGATGCGGTCGCCAAGGTTGAAGAACATATCGCCGATGCGCTGGCGCAGGGTGCGAGCTTGATCACCGGCGGCAAGCGCCATGCGCGCGGCGGCAATTTCTTTGAACCGACGGTGCTGGCCAATGTGCCGCGCGGGGCGAAAATTTTTGGCGAGGAAACCTTCGGCCCCGTCGCCCCCCTGTTCCGCTTCAAGACGGAAGAGGAAGCGATCAAGCTGGCGAATGATACGGAATTTGGTCTGGCCGCCTATTTCTACGCGCGCGATGTCGGGCGCATCTTCCGCGTGGCCGAGGCTTTGGAATACGGCATTATCGGCATCAATGAAGGCATCATCTCCACCGCTGAAGTGCCCTTTGGTGGCTTCAAGCAATCGGGCCTTGGGCGTGAAGGCAGCCATATGGGGATCGAGGAATATCTGGAAGTGAAATACCTGGCCCTTGGTGGTATCGGCACGTGAGTGAGGCGATTTTTCTGGAGGACCTATTCCCGGGCCGGCGCTTCACCGCTGGCTCGGTGATGGTTGATGCCGAGGAAGTCAAACGCTTCGCCGCGCTTTATGACCCGCAGCCCTTCCATATGGATGAGGCAGCGGGGGCAGCGCATCCGCTTTTTGGGCGGCTGGCTGCGAGTGGTTGGCACACTGCCGGCATGACCATGCGCATGGTGGTGCAGGCCATTGGTGGGATTTCCGGCGGCATTGTCGGTGGCGGCGGCGAGCTTCAATGGACCAAGCCGGTCTATCCCGGCGATACCTTGCGCGTGGAAATTGAGGTGCTGGAAGTGGCGCCATCACGTTCCCGCCCGGATCGCGGCTCCGCGCTAATGCGCAACACAACCTTCAACCAGTATGATGAGCCGGTGCAGATTTTCACTGTGCGCGTTGTTGTTCCGAAACGCCCAGCCTGATCGGCTTATTGAGGTTTCCATGGCCTATGATTTTGATCTTTTTGTGATTGGTGGTGGTTCCGCCGGGGTGCGCTCCGCGCGTATCGCGGCCGGGCATGGCGCGCGCGTGGGTGTGGCGGAAGAACGCTTCTGGGGCGGCACTTGTGTCAATGTCGGCTGTGTGCCGAAGAAGATCATGGTGAATGCCGCCGAATATGGCGCCTGGGCGGAAGATGCGGCGGCCTTTGGCTGGTCCTTTGAAAATCACGGGCATGATTGGGCAAAGCTGGCGGCGGCACGGGATGCCGAAGTGGCGCGGCTTTCGGGCATTTATGGCCGCCTGCTCGGCAACGCCGGTGTCACTTCCTTCGATGCGCGCGCCAGCTTTCTGGACGCACATACACTTGATGTCGGCGGCAAGCACGTGACGGCAGAGCGCATCATCATCGCGGTTGGCGGTGTCGCCACCCGGCTTGATATTCCGGGCGCCGAGCTTGGGCTGATTTCTGATGATCTCTTCACTCTGAAGGCTTTGCCCAAGCGCGTCGCTGTGCTGGGTGCCGGTTATATCGCAGTGGAATTCGCCTGTATTCTGAAGGGGCTGGGGGCAGAGGTTGCGCTGGTGCATCGCGCGCCCCTGCCGCTGCGTGGCTTTGACGAGGATATTCGCAGCGCCGCCGCTGAAGCCTTGGTTGCACAGGGCATTGTCTGCCATGCCGGCGTGACCCCAACACGGATTGAAGCGCGCGGTGCGGAGCGTGTGCTGCATCTTTCCGATGGCTCGTCGCTTGTGGTTGACGCGGTGTTTTTCTGCACCGGGCGCAAACCCGCCACCGCCGGGCTTGGGCTCGATAAGGCCGGCCTGCGCTTGGGCGATAATGGCGTGATCGCGGTGGATGACCATCACGCGACCAGCGAGGGGCATATCTATGCGATTGGCGATGTGCTGGACCGCGTGAACCTGACGCCCATGGCAACGGCGATTGGTCACGCCCTGGCCGATACGCTCTTCGGCAATAACCCACGTCGCGTCAGCTATGAAAACGTGCCAACCGCTGTTTTCATGAACCCGCCCATCGGCACAGTGGGCATCACGGAACAGGAAGCCGCCAAGCGTGGCCCCGCTGATATCTATGTCACGCGCTTCACGCCGATGCGCCACACCATCAGCAAGCGTGAAGGCCGCAAGACGCTGATGAAGCTGGTGGTCTGCCAACGCACGCAAAAAATCTTGGGCGCGCATATGATAGGCGAAGACGCCGGTGAGATGATGCAAGGAATCGGCATTGCCGTGGTGATGGGCGCCACAAAGCAGGATTTTGATCGCACCATCGGCATTCATCCAACGGCGGCCGAGGAATTCGTCACACTGCGCACCCGCACGCGCGTGGTGGGTGCGTGATGCAGCCCGCGCAGCGCCTGATCATCAGCTTCGCCTCGGTTGGGCATTTTTTGCATCATGTGCTGACGGGCTTGTTCCTGACGCTTGCCGTGATTTTGGAAGCCATTTGGCAAAGACCCTATGCGGAAATCATCGCGCTTTGGACGCTTGGCGCCGCCATGATCGGCGTTGGCGCACCGCTGGCCGGTTGGCTCGCGGATCGCTTTGGCCATGCGCGCATGATGACGGTGTTTTTCCTGGGTATTGGCTTCGCTTCCATCATTGCCGGAACAGTGACCGATAGTGCGGAAATGGGCCTCGCACTGGCGCTGCTCGGTGGCTTTGGTGCGATTTATCATCCGGTGGCACTCGCTTGGGTTTCCATGACCGCGCCGCCTGATGCGCGTGGGCGGCTGATGGGGATTTTGGGCATTGCGGGCAGTATTGGCGTGGCCTGCGCTGCCGTTATCGCCGGCGGGCTGGCAGAGATTGCCGGCTGGCGCATGGCGATGATTATTCCTGGCATGATCACCATCATCGCGGGGCTTGCGCTGCTGTTTTGCCTGATCACAGGGCGCGTGGCCGCCAGCAATCACCAGCCTGGGCAGGAAGCGGCACAGGCTGTGGCGGCTGAGGCCGCGCGCATTCCCTGGGGCGTGCTGATCGTGCTCGCCATCACCTTCATGCTGGGGTCCATCGCCTACACTGCCTATTCCACCGCGCTGCCGAAATGGCTGAGTGATATGCTGCTGCTTGACTCCACCAGGGCGGCGCAGCTTGGCCTGATTGTGGGTGCGGTCATGTTGATGGGCAGCGCCGGGCAATTGATTGGCGGGCGGCTTGCGGATCGCATGCCGATGAAGGCGCTGTATGTCGCGACTTTCATGATCAAGCTGCCCTTGATGATCCTGGCCGCCTGGTTTGGCGGCGCCTGGGCGCTGCTGGTCGCGGTGGTGATTGGCTTTATGTTTGATTTCGCAGCACCGGTCGAAAACCTGTTGCTGGCGCGTTATTCATCCGGCAGGCGGCGTGGCCTGGCTTTCGGGCTGAAATTTGCCATGGGGTTTGTCGCGGCACCGCTGGGGGTGAACCTGGTCGCCTGGGCCTATGGCGATGCTGCGGGCGGCGCGCCGGCGCTGTTTCTGACTCTGGCTGTTCTTGGGTTGGTGATGCTTTTCGCCGCCATGGCTTTGCCGCGTGATGCGGGCGCACGTACGGCACCAAGGGCGGTGCCAGCCTAGGGCTTCCACCACATCGCCAAGCCGTTCCAATCCGGTCACCCTGCCGGAGCTGGGGGATATTGTGGAAACCTGAAGCGCGACCGCGCTTGGCATTAGCACCCTGGACCTGCGAAGAATTACTCGGCTGATAGCAGGTCAGGAAAAGCGTAAAGCCCGGCAGGCAGCATGCAATCAGCGCGTCAATCAGGCTGGAAGACGTTCCTAGGTTCTCCGAGCGCGCCATGCCTGGATGAGTAGAGCGCGAAAAGCGCGGAGGCAAATCGTGATGCAAAATGGCGCCGAGCAATGGTTCGGGCGCGGGTGAAGCCGGGCTGGTACCATGAAATAGCCCTCACCTTCGGTCAGAGCTGCGGTGGTATCTGGGATATGCTTCCCGCGGCCAAAATCAAGCAGCACATATCCGCAGAGACTGCGGCAGCCCTGACACAAGGTCCGCTTCTGGCGTCCTGACACGCCACCAGAAACCGCCTGAAAACAATGAGTTAGAAAATTTTTGCGTTCCGCGTCACTTTCTGCTTGCCAATTTGTTCTTGTTTTGTTCATCTACTCCCTATGAGCAGCACCCTTTACCAAGACCCCTCCCTGATCATCCCGCAACGCCCAGTGCGCGTGCGCTTTCGGCCGCGCCGCGCAGGGTTTGAGCAGGCACGCAGCGCCATGCGCGATTTTACGCTTTTGCTGGCGCTTGCCTGGGGCGCGGCCGAGGTGGCGCTATGGTTGAGCGGGGGCTGAGCCCTTACGCCTGCGCGGCTTCCTGGCTTGAAACCGTCTTTGGGCTAGCATCGCGCCCAATCAATCCCGCGCGGCGTCGAGATGCGCGCGCAGCCGCCTGAGGTGCGGTAGAATTTCGGCGATTTCAGCCTCCGACAGCACACCCCCGATGGCGGCCATCTGCGGCCCAACAGCGGCAATCGCGCGTTCACGCATGGCGCGCCCGGCATCGGTCAGAAAAACGCGTTTGCCCCGCCCATCCTTTGGGTCGGCTTCCACCCGGATCAGGCCGCGTGCTTCCAGCCGGTGCAGGGTATTGGTCATCGCTGCCTTGGCCGTCTGAAAAGCGCGCGCCAGGGCGCCCGGCGACGCGCCATCCCCGCGCCGTACCAGGTGATTGAGCACGGCGAAATGCGGCTGCCGGAGCCGATCCGGCAGCGCGCGTTCCAGGGTATTGCGGGCCAATTGCTCAATGATCGCGATCTCATTGAGCAATTGGAAGGTGGGCGGTTCGGTGGGGGTCACCCGCGCAGTATACGCGATTCCGCTGGCCAGCGTAGAGCGGTGCGAATGCCCGGCGATGCCGGATGGCCAAGCCGCCCAAACATTTGCAGCCTCTCGCCCGAAGCCACACCCGTCGCGCGGCGTATCGCCTCATGCAACGGCTCCATTTCCGGAAATTCCTGTAGCGCTTGGCTCAATGGCTGGATGCCAAGGCCGGCGGCATTGGCCGCCAGATCAAGCCGAAGCCAGTCGCGCCCCGCCTCAAGCTGCGCCACGCGCCCATTGCCCGGTGTCGAGGTCCAGACAAAGCAGGGCGAAGCGGCAATGACCGAAAGCTGCGCTTGCATCATCATCCCGAAGGCCTGGCCGTTGCGGTCCATGAAGGCGGCGCGGGTCAACTGCCCGCGGGCAACCATTTCTTCAACCTGCGGCCCGCCAATGCCGATCCCATCCGGGTTCGCCGCCATCTCGGCCCGGCCGAGGCGAAACAGGTCCACACTTTCCTGCAACGTATGCGGCGTGCCGGCCTCCACCCGGAAGCCCTCCTGCGCGATATCACGCAATGCCGCGACCCGCGCCGGGTCGGTCGTGAAGCCGAAGCGCTTCGGATCAGCAAGCGCGGCGGCGAGCGGCGCCGGGTCCGGAACCCGCGCCATATCATAGGGCTGCTTGGCCGAACGGCGCGTGGGCACCGCGGCAAAGAGCGGATCGCGCATACCCGCGCCGGGGCGGAGCGTGATTGCCGCGATTGGCCGCTGATCAAGCCGCCGTCCCGGCAGCCCCTCGGGGAAGAGGGCGATATCGGCGCCGATGCCTTCCTGCGCCAGCGCCATCCGATAAAGCTCAAGGAAACCGCCAAGGCCGATCACGATCTGCCGATCAAAGGGGTCGGTTTCGGGCAGGCGGCGATCGAGGTCGCAACGGAGCAACACGCGATCAGCGCCCGCCAACTGCACCAGCCAGGGTTGCCGATTATGCGGGTTTGGGGCGCGAATGGCGTGGCCGGCGGCACGGATGCGCGGATCGGCATGGCGCGTTGCCGGATCGGCTTCAGGTGCGGGCTGGGCTTTCGCCATGCGCAGCATCCCTTCCGACAGGACAAGCATGGCGCCGGCGGCGGTGAGGATTTGGCGTCTTTGGATTGTCATGGGGCGAGAGGCCTTTTGGAGTGGCGCGAACGGTATTGTTCGATTTCGAACTAAGTAGTATAACATCGAACCAAATGCAAGATGAAAACACGCTGCAGGGACCAGAGGCGTGGCCGATCGAACCAAGCGCCAGCACATGCCCTAAAAATACATAAAAACAATAGGTTAAAAAATTTTCGCGCCCCGCATGGTTTTTCGCTTGCCAAATTGTTCTTGTTTTGTTCTTATCTTCCACATGAGCAGCACCCTTTACCAAGACCCCTCCCTCATCATCCCACAACGCCCGGTGCGCGTGCGCTTTCGGCCGCACCGCGCAGGGTTTGAGCAGGTACGCAGCGCCATGCGCGATTTCACGCTTTTGCTGGCGCTTGCCTGGGGCGCGGCGGAAGTGGCGCTCTGGTTGAGCGGGGGCTGAGCCCTTACCCCTGCGCGGCTTCCTTGGCCCGTTCGCGCAAAATCGCGACGGCCCGGCGCAGCCCATCGGCGATATTCTCGGGCGGCATGGCGCCGGAGAACAGCAAATGCCGATCCAGCACAAAGGATGGCACGCCCGATATCCCGGCGCCGCGATAGCCCTCATCCTCGGCCAATACCTCATGCCGCCCGGCATCGCCGGCGCTGAAGGCGGCCAGGCTTTCCGCTGACATGCCTGCCGCCGCACCCAAGGCGGTAAGTGTCCCGATATCGCCGATATCCCGGCCCCCCTGGAAATAGGCCTGGAAGATAGCCTCGGCCACCTCGCGCTGCCGGCCATCCACACCCGCCAGCCGGATCAGCCGGTGCGCTTCCAAGGTATTGGGCGTGCGCGTCATCAGATCATGGCGAAAATCGAGCCCGGCGATCCGCCCGGCATCGGCCACGCGGCGGTCCAATTCCTGGGATTTTTCGAGCGATCCGAATTTGGCGCTGCGATATTCCCGCCGATCCACGCCTTCCGCCGGCATTTCCGGGTTTAATTGGAAGGGCCGGAAACGGACTTTGAACATCAGCCCCTCCTCCGAAAGCATCTCCAAAGCCGCATCCAGATTGCGCTTGCCGATCCAGCACCAGGGGCAAATCGCGTCCGAAATCACATCCAGAGTGCCGGCATTGGCTTCAGTGGCGCTGTCCATGGGGCTTCCTCCTCTGCAAGGGCCACCCACCATGCCGCTTTGGCGCGCCCCGGTCCAGCACACCCCCTCTTGGAGAGTAGCGCGGAAAGCCGCATGGTCGGGCGCATGACCAGCATGATCTTCCCTGCCCCCGCCCCGGCCGCCTGGCCCAGCGCCACCCCCGCCCAAGCCGGTTTCGATGCCGCCAAGCTGCAAGGCGCCGTCGCTTTTGCCGCCACGCATGAAACCCCCTGGCCCTATGATCTGGCAGGCCATATCGGCCGCGGCTTTTTCGAAGCGCCCCCGGATAACGAAGTGCTGGGCCCGCTCAGCCCGCGCGGTGCGCCTGGTGGCCTGATCACGCGCCATGGCGCGCTGGTCACAAGCTGGGGCGATACGCGCGAAGTCAGCCAGACCTTCAGCGTCGCCAAATCCTACCTATCAATGCTGGCCGGCATTGCCTGGGCCGATGGGCTGATCCCGGACCTTGATCAGCGCGTCGGTGAAACCGTCAAGGATGGCGGGTTTGATACGCCCCAAAACGCCCCGATCACTTGGCGGCATTTGCTGCAGAACATGTCGGAATGGGAAGGCACGCTGTTTGGCAAATCCGACACTATTGACCGCGGCCGAGACCTTGGCGCTGAAGGCCAGGGCAAGAAGGGCATGCGGCAATTGCAGGCGCCCGGCACGCATTGGGAATACAATGACGTGCGGGTGAACCGGCTTTCGCTCGCTTTGCTGCGCCGATTTGGCCGGCCCTTGCCGGAGGTTTTTGCCGAACGCATCCTGAACCCGATCGGCGGCAGCCGCGATTGGCGCTGGGATGGCTATCGCACCTCCTGGGTCACGCTGGAGGATGGGAAGCGGGTGCAATCCGTCCCGGGCGGCACGCATTGGGGCGGCGGCGTTGCCATCCATGCCGAGGATCAGGCGCGGATCGGGCTATTGGCACTCAATCGCGGCCGCTGGGCGGGGAGTGAAATCCTGCCGGCGCAATGGTTTGATTGGTCCACCGAAGCCTGCGCGCTCAATCCGTCTTATGGTTTCCTCTGGTGGCTGAACACCTCCGGGGAGCGTTTCCCCTCTGCCGCGCGGGATGCCTTCTTCGCCTCGGGCGCCGGGGGCAATCTGACCTGGGTGGACCCGGCCAGCGGCATCGTCGCGGTGCTGCGCTGGACCGATCCCAAGGCGATGGATGGTTTTATCGGTCGCGTCCGCGCGGCCTTGGTCTGAGGGGAGCAGGCGCCATGGAAATCGGCATTGTTGGTCTGGGCCGCATGGGCGGCAATATCGCGCGGCGCCTGATGCAGGCCGGGCATCGCGCCGTGGTTTGGGACAAGGATGCCGCCGCTGTGGCTGCCTTGGCGGCCGAGGACGCGGTGGGTGTGGCCGGCCTCGCCGGGCTGGTCGCAGCCCTAACCCCGCCGCGCGCGGTTTGGGTCATGCTGCCCCATGGCGCGCCGACAGAAGACGCCCTCGAACAGCTCAGCGGGCTGCTTGCCCCTGGCGATACCGCGATTGATGGCGGCAATACCCATTGGAAGGATGATATCCGCCGCGCCAAGGCGCTGGCTGCCCGGGGGATTGATTACCTGGATATCGGCACCTCGGGCGGGGTTTGGGGGCTGAAGCGCGGCTATTGCCTGATGATCGGCGGCAAGCCGGCCCCCGTCACGCGGTTGGCGCCGATTTTCACCGCGCTGGCCCCTGGGCGGGGCGATATTCCAGCCACACCACGGCGTGAAGGACGCCCTGCAAATATCGAAGAAGGTTGGATTCATTGCGGCGATCATGGCGCGGGACATTTGGTCAAGATGGTCCATAACGGCATTGAATACGGCATGATGCAGGCGCTGGCGGAGGGGCTTGATCTGCTGCGCCACGCCGATAGCCCAGAATTGCCGGAAGATCAGCGCCTTAGTGTGGATATAACCGATGTAACAGAAGCCTGGCGGCGCGGGTCGGTCATCACCTCCTGGCTATTGGACTTGACGGCGAGTGCCTTGGCCGAAGACCCTGATCTTGCGAAATATTCCGGTAAGGTGGGGGATTCCGGCGAAGGCCGCTGGACCGTGCAGCAGGCGGTGGAAACGGCGGTCGCCGCACCTGTCCTGACGGCCGCCCTTTATGCGCGCTTTCGGTCGCGCGATCAGGTCAATTTCGGCGATCGCGCGCTTTCTGCCATGCGTCATGGCTTTGGCGGGCATCTCGAGCCGAAATAGCCATGCGCGCCGCGGCGATCATTGTGATGGGGGTATCGGGGTCGGGCAAATCCACCATTGGCGCCCTACTGGCCGAGGCGCTGGGCTGGCCCTTTGCCGATGCGGATGGCTTTCACCCGGCGGCGAATGTCGCGAAAATGGCCTCCGGCCAGCCGCTGACGGATGAGGATCGCTGGCCCTGGTTGGATGCGATTGCCGCGCATATCGCCACGGCGCGCCAGACAGCGCAGCCCGTGGTGGTGGCATGTTCGGCGCTCCGACGCGCCTATCGGGACAGGCTGCGCGCCGGGCATAAGGATTTGGTTTTTCTGCATTTGGCGGGGGAAGCAGCGCTGATAGCCGGCCGCCAGGCCGCCCGCCAAGGCCATTTCATGCCGCCTTCCCTGATGGCAAGCCAATTCGCCACCCTGGAAGACCCCACCGCCGAAGCCGATGCCGTGACGGTTTCAGTGCTGGCTTCCCCGGCGCAGGTCGCGGCGGCCGCCCTCAGTCAGCTTATCGCCGCCGGTGCCGTGGCCCCGACTAAGGCGGATCCATGAAGGCCGAGGACATGGAAGCCCGCGCGATCAGCGACCGCATGGAGGGGTTTTCATGCCCCTCATGCGCGGTCAGTGCCTCCATGGGGCAGAAATACTCATGCGGCTGGGGCACCTGGTTGCGCGCAAAGCCGGTGTAATGTTCCCGCTGCAAGCCATAGAGCACGCGAATATCGCGCACCGGCAGCGTCAAGCCCGCCAGGGGTTCCGCGATACAGGCCGGTATCATGCGCCAGCGCGGCGTGTCATCCCCTGGCTGGATGGGGGCGAGCAGCCAGGGCAAGGGGCAGAAGGCCAGCAGGGAGGTGGTGGAAGGCGCGAAGCGGGAGCGCTTATCCAACAAATTCTGAAAGGTGGAGCAGGCTTCGATGCAGAGGATATCCGCATAAGGGTCCTCAGGCGTGCCACCAAAATGCAGCCAAAGCCCATCCGGGATGGTGCGCATCCGATCAGAGCCAGGCACCTTCAGATAGGGCTGGGCGATAGGCTCCCCCTCACTCGGGCGAGCGCGCAGCCAGGATGCCCCCTCACTGGAGGTTGCCCCCGGTGGGCGTTGTGGCCAGGTCTTGAGCCGTGCACGGACGACATTGTCCAGCCGAATGGTTTTGCGATGGCTACGCAGGGCTTCACTCATAACACGAATTACCTCTCATCAATACAACCTATGGTTAAAATAATATGAATCACGCGGAGCAAAGCAAGGGAAATTTGGTGACCAAAGCGCCAAAACTTCGAGTCAAATTGATGATTAAGAAGAGTTTTTTGAATTCCCACTTTAAAAGTGCCAAGTAACTGATTCTACAGACTCATGCTTAAAAATCCCGGATGAAAAGGAGTCTCGGCCATGAAAATACAACCATAAGATGTATATTGAATTGCTCATGTTATTTGTATTTGTTTTGTTCTTGCCGTGCAAGGCCTTGCAGCCCATCAGCAATCATTTCCGGTCGCGAAAATACCTTCTAGAATACCCTCGGATCCGAAAACGCCTCAGTTCCAAGCCCCGCATCTTGGCCTGAATGCAAAGGAAAGAGCCCATGCCCATTACCCGCCTTGCCCCCGAAGAACGGCTCTCGGGCGCCGTCATTGGCGGCGGCCTGATCTGGCTCGCTGGCCAGGTTGCTGATGACACCAGCCTGGACGCGGAAGGCCAGACCGCCGATATCCTGAAACAGATAGACGCGCTGCTGGCCGAAGCCGGTACGGATAAGCGCGCTTTGCTCTCTGCCACCGTGATCCTGGCCGATATCCGCGATGCGCCGGCCATGAACCGCGCCTGGGATCGCTGGCTGGACCATGCCCATAAGCCCGCCCGCATGACGATTGAGGCCGCGCTGGTGGACCCAGCCTGGAAAGTGGAGATCACCGGCGTCGCCCTGGCGCCGTGAACGCACCCTCCCCCCCTCGCCGGCCGGCTGGCTGGCTGCGCGCGGCGCTGGCGACACTCGGTTTCGGGCTGTTGGTGGCGGGCGGGATTGCGGATCATGGCGGGGTGTTGCCGCTCCTGGTGATTGGGATCGCCGCGACGGCCATCGGCTTCTTCTATCTACTCTTTCCCCAGGGCATGCATTTCGCCTTCGGCGCCAGCGCGGGGCTTGCAGTTTATGCCTGCCTTTTCGTGGTGATTGGCCGTGCGGCCTTCCCCGAGGCGCCAGCCCTCGCCCATGCGATGGCCTTTCTATTGCCGGTCTTTGCCTTTCTGGGGTCGGTCTGGGTGCGGCGGGATGTTCTTCGCCGCGCCGCAGAGGCCGATGCGCCGTTTGACCATGGCCACCTGCCGCGCATGGCGCGCTGGCTGATCCCGGTTTGGGTGGTGGGGGGCTTCAGCCTTTCCCTGCCGCTCAACCGCCTGTCGCCGTTCGATCAGGGCTTGGCGTTGCTCGCCGCGATGGGGGCGATTGCCGCGATTGTCGCGGTCTCGGTCCGCCCTGTTGTGCTGCTGCTCAGTGATCTGACGCTGATCACCGAGGAACTTTCCGCGCGACTTCGACGCATCACCGTGCCCGTGGTGGCGTTCCTGACGCTTTATAGCCTGCTGGTCATATCCTTCGCCTGCTTTTATCGCATCGCCGACGGGCTTTCCCGCCTGCCGCTATTTCATGGCCCGGGCGGCCCGATCAGGCTTAGTTTCCAGGATGCGCTTTATTTCAGTCTGGTCACCCAAGCGACGGTCGGCTTTGGCGACCTGACGCCGCATGATGATGGTATCCGGCTACTGACCGGCGTGCAGGTGCTGGCGGGGCAAATCCTGCTGCTGTTCGGCTTTGCGGAGATCATGCGCAGCCGCCGGGTGCGGATGACGCAACGCGACGAAAAACGCCCCGGCCCCGCCGGGGATTAAGCATTTTCAAGCCAAGTGGCTTCACTTGGCGACTCGGAAAATGCGACCCAAAAACAGAAAGATTTTCAAGCCAAGTGGCTTCACTTGGCGACTCGGAAAATACGACAAGACAGAGAAGCTTGCGTATGGCGGATGAACGGATGTGAATCCGCCACGCTCCAGGCGTGTTTCCGCCGTAATTCTGATATGTGATGAAAACCGTTGAAGCAGGATATGCGCGCATGGTGACGCCGGCCTATTGGCAGGGAAAACGGGTTCTGGTGACCGGGGGGGCGGGCTTTCTTGGCTCCAACCTCTGTCACGCCTTGGCCGGCATGGGGGCGCGGGTCACGGCGCTCGATGCCATGATGCCGGATGGTGGGGCTTCGGCGCGCAATCTGGAAGGGGCCGGTGTATTGCTGGTGCGCGGCGATATTCGCGACACGGAATTGCATTCCCTTTGTGAAGGGATTGATGTGCTGTTCAATATGGCGGCGCAAACGAGCCATTTGGGCGGGCAGAAGGACCCGGTTGCCGATATTGCCATCAATGCGGTGGCACAGGTGCGCCTGATTGGCGTGATGCGTGAAGCGGCGCCGAAAGCGACCGTGGTGCATGCCTCCACCCGGCAATTCTACGGCCGCCCGCGCAGCCTGCCGGTGGATGAATTACACCCGGTGAACCCGCCCGATGCCAATGGCGTTTCCAAATGGGCGGGCGAGCAATATTGGCTTTTGGAAAACCGCGTGCTGCATCGCCCGGTGGTGTCTCTGCGCCTCACCAATTGCTACGGGCCAAGGCTGCGGATCAGGGATGCGCGCCAGACCTTTTTGGGCATTTGGATCCGGCGCGTGCTGGAAAGCGAGCCCTTCGAAGTCTGGGGGGGCGCGCAACTGCGTGACCTGACCTATGTGGATGATGTCACCAGCGCCTTTCTGATGGCCGCCGAACAAGCGACAAACCCCGGCGTGGACGGCCAGGTGTTCAATATCGGTGGCAGCCCGCCCATTTCCCTCCTTGATCTGGCGGCCAAGCTGATTGCTGCCAATGACGGTAAGGGTAATTTTGAGACACGCGAGTTTCCTGCCGACCGGGCGCCGATTGATATCGGCTCCTACGCTGCGGATGATCGCGCCTTCCGCCATGCGACCGGCTGGGTGCCGGCGATTGACCTCGATCAGGGGCTGAAGCTTTCCCTTGACTGGTATCGCCAGCGTCTTGCCGATTATTTGTGAACCTGAAGGGAAAGAACGCAAAATGAATGCGCCCGTCATCACCATGATCCCCCAGGCCGATCCCGGCGCCGGGTATCGCGCCCAGAAGACCGAGATTGACGCGGCAGTCGCGCGCGCCCTGGCCAGCGGCTGGTATATCCTTGGCAAGGAAGGCGCGGCTTTTGAGGAAGAATACGCGGCCTGGCTTGGCACGCGCCGCGCAATTGGTTGCGCCAATGGCACGGATGCGCTGGCGCTGATCCTGCGCGGGCTTGGCATTGGACCGGGCATGAGTGTCGCCACTGTGTCCCACACGGCGGTTGCCACCGTGTCCGCGATTGAAATGGTGGGTGCGACGCCGCTGCTGCTTGATATTGATCCCGATACCTACACCATGGATCCGGATGAATTGCTGAGTGTGATTGACCATCCGCCGCCCGGACTGCCGCCTTTGCGCGCCGTGATCCCGGTGCATATCTATGGTCAGGCCTGTGATCTTGAGCCGATGCTGGCGGCAAACCGCGCGGCCGGCATCGCCTTGATTGAAGATTGCGCGCAATGCCATGGCGCGACGCTGAATGGCACGAAGCTCGGCACGCTTGGTACCGCATCTGCTTTCAGCCTTTACCCCACCAAGAACCTTGGTGCTTTGGGTGATGGTGGTGTGCTGGCCACCAATGATGAGGAATTGGCGGACCGCATTGCGGCCATTCGGCAATATGGCTGGAAGGAACGCTATATCAGCGACATGGTCGGTGTGAATTCGCGGCTTGATGAAGTGCAGGCCGCCATTCTGCGCGTGAAACTGACCGCGCTTGATGCCGGCAATGAACGCCGCCGCGCGATTGCAGCGGCCTATGATGCTGCGCTGGCTGGTGGCCCTTATGCGCCGCCGCAGCGCCGCGCGGGGGCAGAGCATGTCTTTCATCAATATGTGCTGCGCGTGCCGGATCGTGCCGTCGTGCAGGCGAAGCTGAAGGAACAGGGCATTGGCACGGGTATTCATTACCCGGTGCCAGTGCATTTGCAGCCGGCCTATCAGGGACGCGTGCCGCTTGGGCCGGCGGCATGTGCCGAGACCGCCGATGCCGCGCGGGAGGTGATGAGCCTGCCCATGTATCCCGAATTGACCGATGCGCAGGTGGAACGCATTTGCGCAGGGCTGCGGAGCTTGAAGGGCTGAATACTTCAGCTGCCTTGGCGCGCGTTTGCGTCGTCACGGTCGCCTATAACAGTGCGGCCGCCTTGCGCGGGATGCTGGGGAGCATGCCGCCCGGCCTTGGCGTGATTGTGGTGGATAATGCAAGCGCGGATGACAGCGCGGCGGTGGCGGTAGGTGCGGGCGCGCGCGTAATCCGCAATGCGGCCAATCTTGGTTTTGGCGCGGGCTGCAATATCGGGATGGGTGCGGCAGCAACGGAATTCGTGCTGCTCGCCAATCCTGACACGCGCTTGGATGGGGCGGCGATTGCGCAGCTGCTTGCCGCCGCTGATGCCTTTCCGGATGCGGCCATTCTGGCGCCGATGCTCTGCGATGAAACCGGGGCGCCTGTCAGATCCTGGGATGTGGAACAACAGCATCGCCGTTTATTGACGCGCAAACGTGATGCCGAGCCCTGGCCAGAAGGGCCGCTTTGCGCGGAATTCCTTTCTGGCGCTTGCCTATTGCTGCGGGCGTCAGAGGGGCTGCGCTTCGATGAAGCCTTCTTCCTGTTTTATGAGGATGACGCGATTTGCGCCGCCGCCCGCGCCAAGGGGCGCGCTTTGGTGCTGGTGCCGGATGCGGTGATGCATCACGCCGGCGGCGGTTCTTCCGCGCCATCGCAAGCGCTGTCTGCCTTCAAGGCGCGGCACCTGGCCTGGAGCCGATTGCATTACATGGCACTGATGCGGGGTAGCGCGGCGGCGCGGCGCGAAGCATCGGCGCGGGTGTGGCACCATGCGGGTAAGGCATTCGGCCACGCGCTGACACTGCGGTTTGAAAAGCTGCGGGCTGATATGGCGGGGCTTGGCGGGACGCTCGCCTGGCTGCGCGGGCGTCGCGCCTGATTGGTTTATGCCCCCAACATCTTCCGCGCGACGATCAGGCGCATGATCTCATTCGTGCCTTCCAAAATCCGATGGACGCGTAAATCCCGCACGATTTTTTCAATGCCGTATTCCGCCAAATAGCCATAACCGCCCAGCAATTGCAGCGCATCATCCGCGACGCGAGACGCGGTATCCGTCACGAAACGCTTGGCCATGGCACAATACATGCCGGCATCAGGTGCCTTGGCATCAAGCTTGGCGCAGGCGCGCCATAACAGCGCGCGCGCCGCTTCCAATTCAATGCGCATATCGGCCAGCTTGAATTGCGTATTCTGGAAATCGCTGATCGCCTTGCCAAAGGCGCGGCGTTCCTGCGTATAGCGCAACGCGATATCCAAAGCGGCTTCCGCGCCACCCAAGGAACAAGCTGCGATATTCAACCGCCCGCCATCCAACCCCGCCATGGCGAAGCGGAAGCCCTGCCCTTCGGCGCCCAGCAAGGCATCCGCGCCCACGCGCGCATCCTCGAAAATCACCTGACGCGTTGGCTGCGCGTTCCATCCCATTTTGCGTTCATTGGCGCCGAAGGAAAGCCCGGGCGTTTCCTTCGGGATCAGCAGCGCGGAAATGCCATCCGGGCCGTCACCACCCGTGCGCAGCATGGTCAAATAAAGATCAGATGCCCCAGCACCCGAGATGAATTGCTTGGTGCCATTCAAGACATACCCCTGATTATCGCGCGTTGCGCGCGCCTTCAGCGCGGCGGCATCGCTACCTGAGCCTGGTTCCGTCAGGCAATAAGATGCGATGGCTTCCATGGTGATCAGTTTCGGCAACCAGGCACTACGCTGCGCATCATTGCCGAAGCGGTCAATCATCCAGGCGACCATGTTGTGGATGGACATGAAGGCGCTGATGGTGGGGCAACCGGTCGCAAGCGCTTCAAATACCACTGCCGCATCCAGCCGCGTGAGGCCCGCGCCACCTGATTCTTCCCGCACATAAAGCGCTGCCATGCCAAGGGCGGCGGCTTCGCGCATTTCGGCGACTGGGAAATGCTGTTCGCGGTCCCATTGCAGGGCTTTGGGCGCCAACACATCACGGGCGAAATCCCGTGCGACGGATTGCAGCGCGCGGGTTTCTTCAGGAAGATCGAAGGTAATGGCGTTCATGCGGAGATTTCCTTGGCGATATCGGCCATGCACGCGCGGGCGGCCTTCAGGTTGCGCGCCTTCACATGGCCAAACCCCTTGATGCCGGCGGCAGCTTCCGCCCAATCACAAATGGCGTTGTGCGTGGCAGGCGAGAGCTTGGGTAGCAGCGCTTCAAGGCCAGCACGATATTCGCCCGGCAGTTCGCGTTCTTCGCGGCGTTCGGTGGTGCGCGCGAAAGGATCAAGCCAGGTGCCGCGCAGGAATTTACCGTGGCGGAGCAGCCGCATCGCGCGCAGCATGCCGGGACCGAAGGCGCGCTTTTCAGGCAGGCCGGTATCGGGATTGATCTTGCTGATGATGGGCGGCGCCAAATGCACCTCAATGCGCTGTGTGCCGGCAAAACCGCGCGCGAGGCTGTCCTGCCATTCCGGCAGGCTATGCAGCCGCGCGACTTCGTATTCATCCTTATAGGCCATGAGGCGATAGAGCTGCCGTGCCACAGCGCGGGAGAGCCGTTCTTCGCCAGGCATCGCCGCCGCTTCCGCCGTACGGATACGCGCAACAAAATCCTGAAAGCGCCTTGCATAACGCGATGACTGATATGCCTTCAGGTCACCCGTGAAGCGCGCGATCATCTCATCCAAAGTTTCTGGCCCGCGCGGTGCTGTGGGTGTTTCAGTCGCTGCAATACGGCCCAGCGCGAAAGCCCCCTTGTTGCGCTCCACCGCCGCGCCATTCAGTTCAATGGCGCGCAGGATCGCCTCGGCCGAAAGCGGCACCAGCCCGCGCTGCCAGGCAAAGCCTAGCATAAAAGGATTGAGGTAGATGGCATCGCCCAAATCCCGCTCAACGCGCGTGAGCGCGGGGATGGTCAGCGCTTCGCGGCACGCCGCGCCCAGGCTTTGCAGCATGGCGGCAGCATCGTAGCGGGTTTCGGTATCCTTCACGAATTGCGCGGTGGGTGAGAGATCAGCATTCACAATCGCCGTGCTGCGCGCGGGGCCAAGCAAGGGCCGCGCGGTACGGCCATGCGCCACCACCATATCGGCGGCGAGCAACAAATCCGCCTCACCGGCGGCGATGCGCGCACCAGAAAGCTGATCCGCCGCCGCACCCACCGGGCCGATGCGCAACTGCGCGTAAACCCCGCCACCTTTTTGCGCGAGGCCGAGGAAATCCAAGGTGCGCACAGGCCGCCCTTCCAAATGCGCGGCCTGCGCCAGAATGGCCGCCATGGAAGACACGCCCTGCCCGCCAACGCCGGCAATCAGCAGATTCCACGCCTCGCCTTGAATGGCGGGCAGGCTTGGTTCGGGCGGCAAGGACGGCAGCGTAATGGCCGCGAGGCGTGCCGGTTCCGCGCCGATCAGGCTGACGAAGGATGGGCAAAACCCCTCCACACAGGAGAAATCCTGATTGCAGGCGGATTGATCAATGCGGCGCTTCCGCCCAAACGGCGTTTCAATCGGTTCCACCGCCAGGCAATTGGATGCGCGGGAGCAATCGCCGCAATCCTCACAAATGCGCGGATTGATCGCGATACGGCGATTGGCGCGCGGTGCGAGGTCCCGCTTGCGCTTGCGGCGGCGTTCGGTGGCGCATTCCTGATCATAGATGATGGCGGTGACACCCTTCACCGCGCGCAATTCCTTCTGTACGGCATCAAGCCGTGACCGATGATGAAACCCAACCGTGGAGGGGATCAGCGGATCGCCGCGATGCCGATCAGGATCGTCGGAGACAATTTCAATCCGCCCGACCCCTTCGCCATGCAATTGCGCGGCGATGTGCGGCACATCAATCTCGCCTTCCGGAGTTTGGCCACCGGTCATGGCGACTGCGCTATTCACCAGAATCTTGAAAGTGATATTGGCCTTGGCGGCGACAGCGAAGCGCACGGAAAGACTGCCGGAATGGGCATAGGTGCCATCGCCCATATTGGCAAAAATATGTTCCTGGCTGGTGAAATGTTCCTGCCCGATCCAGGCAGAACCCTCGCCGCCCATTTGGCAGAAGAAATCCGTATCGCGATTCATGAAGCGTGCGAGGTAATGGCAGCCAATGCCGGCGAGCGCGCGGCTGCCTTCCGGCACGCGGGTTGAGGTATTGTGCGGGCAGCCAGGGCAGAAATACGGGTCACGCCCATGCACCGGTAGCTGATCGCCCGCAGCCAGCGATTCAAGCGCGGCCATGCGCGCCAGCATGGCGTTGGTGCGAAAGGCTTGCGGCAGGCGCGCGAATAGGGCGCGCAAAATCTGGGCGGAATCAAGCTCATTCAGATCAGATAGCAAGGGCCGCCCAGCCTCATCGCGCTTGCCGGTAATGCGCGGTCGGCGATCCATATGGAACAGCGCATCGCGCAGCTGCCATTCCAGGAAGGACCGGCGATCTTCAATCACCAGAATTTCCTCAAGCCCTTCGGCAAAGGCGCGCGCGGCATCGGCATCAAGCGGCCAGGCCAGGCCCACCTTCCAAATGCGCAGGCCCTGGGCGCGGGCGAAATCCTCGGAAATGCCGGCTTCAGCCAAAGCCTGACGCAAAACAGTGAAAGCCTTGCCGCGCACGGCGATGCCGAAGCGCGCATCGGCGCTATCCAAGACCATGCGGTCAATGCCATTGGTGCGTGCAAAGGCATTGGCGCGCGGCAGCTTCACGTGGCGCAAGCGTTCTTCCTGCACCATCGGCGGGTCAGTCGCGCGGATATGCACGCCATCTGGCGGGCTTGGCATGCCCTGCGGTTCGCGCGTGGCGTAAAGGGCGGGGTCCAGCATCACCGTCATGGTCGCATCCATGGTGTCGGCCACACATTTCATGCCAACCCAGGTGCCGGCGTAACGGCTGAGCGCAATGCCCTTCAGCCCATATTCCAGCACCTCCGCCACATCGGCGGGATCGAGCATAGGGATTTCCAGATCCATAAAGGCATATTCGCAGCCCGATGTGATCGTGGAGGATTTGGACGAAGGATCATCCCCGGCCAACGCCAGCACACCACCCAGCGGCGCGCTGCCAGCGGAATTGGCATGGCGCAGCACATCGCCCGAGCGATCAACGCCTGGCCCCTTGCCATACCAAATGCCGAAAACGCCATCCAAACGCGCGCCGGGTGTCAGATGCACCTGCTGCGAACCCCAAATGGCGGTCGCGGCCAGATCCTCATTCAAGCCTGGCTGAAACACCACATCATGGGCGCGGAGCCTTTCGGCTTGGCGCGCCAATTCCCGGTCAAAGGCGCCAAGGGGTGATCCGCGATAGCCGGAAATGAAGCCCCCGGTGCGGAAGCCAAGCGCGGCGTCCATTTCCTGGCGCAGCATGGGCAGGCGCACCAGCGCATGCGTTCCCGTCAGCAATACGGGGCCGGACCGGGCTTCCCAGCGTTCTTCTAATGTGGCCTCTGGCCGGATGATGCTTCCCATACGGCCTATTGTGGCGATTGGCGGGGCGGATGCCAATCGCTTTTTGGAATTTCCACCAACACGCCCGGATAAGCCGTAGGTTCCCACAGAAAACAAAATAGCGTTCTTGGCATTCCCAACCCGGCGGATTCCAAGACCGGCACGATGCCGGCGACAGGCATCGTACGTTGAAACACCAATAGCTCAATAGCGCTTCACGCTTCATCAATGCTCGGATCTGGCTGCGGTCAGCGGCAAGCATCATAGGCTTCAGCATGGCAAGCAAAAACAAATAAGAAATCGCAATGAAACAAAACCTGGCCGGGGTTGATTGATGAACCAAGAAAATCGTTTCGCATGAGCTTGGTAAACCGATTTTCGCTCGGATTATCGGTGCATATTGTGGTCAAGCACCTCCTCCCCGCCAGCGATGTTCCGGCTGCGCGCCACTTCCTCCTGCGCAAACTATCGCTGTTCCTGTTTGGCCAACGCCAAGACCCGCTCAGCCCCTGAGGCCAATCAAGCCATAAAGCGCCAGAATGATCAGCATCAGCGCAATGCCGGCAATTGGCCAAGGGCGTGTTGCGTGTTCAACCATCACAACGAAGCGCGCCATGGCATCGCGCATCGGCGAACCGCGCTCGGCAAAGACCAGCAGATCGCCCGCCGGTACCTCTGGCACGCGCGGGAAGATGCGCGCCCAAAGCAGGGCGAAAGCCGCCCCGGCCAGAATGGGCGCGATGCTTGCCGCAGTCCACAACCCCTCCGGCGCCTTGCCGATCATCACGCCATAAAGCGCCCAGGGCAGCACCAGCGCTGCCAAACCCAGGATCAACCACGGCCCGCCAAGGCCCCAATGCAGTTTTGCGGCCGGCGCTTCCAGCATCGCCGCGCGCAGCCTTTGGACAAAATGCAGCATCAGCGCGGTTGACCCAAAGGCGGAAAGCATCGCCGCTGCGGCAGCGAGCCCATCACCAAGTTCCGACTTGACCGCCGCTTTGGCCAATGCCCCACCGGTCGGCGGCAGCCCGCCAAAGCCAAGCGCCAGCAGCAATGCCAAAGGCAGCACCAGGGCCCGTCCTGCCGGGCCGCTAGCCAGTGCCAGACCGACACCCAAAAACAGCGCGCCCTTGGCCAGCATGTGATGCAGCGCATAAAACGCCGCATGGATTGGCGTCTCTGCCAGCCCAAGCGTCAGCCCCATGCCAAGTGTTGCCGCCAACACGCCCATCTGACTCACGCTGGAATAGGCCAGGATGGTTTTCGGGTTGCGCTGTGTGAGGCCCATCGCCACACCCCAATAGGCTGTCGCAAAACCCAGTGCAGCGAGCAGCGCACCATCGGGCGCCGGCACACCATCAAAGGGCAGAAAGCGGACCAGCCCAATCACACCCGCCTTGATAATGGCGCCGCTCAGCACCGCGGAACCAGGCGCCGGCGCGGCCGGATGCGCGATGGGCAACCATACATGCAAGGGCATCAGCCCCATCTTGAGCCCGAAGCCCAGGATCAGCAGCATCGCAATCACCGGCCCGCCCGGCGTGGTGCGCAGCACTGGCGCGACATCGGCAATCGCGATGCTCTCTGTACCCGCGCGGCCATGCAGCAGGGCAAAGGCGAGCAGCAGCGCAATTTCGCCAAGCACCGCAAGCAGCAAATAAAGCCCACCAGCGCGCCGCGCCTTTTCCGTGCCATCATGCGCGACAAGGCCAAAGGCAGCGAGGCTCACGACCGCGAAAGCCAGATAAAAGCTGAGCAAATCGCCCGCGATGAAAACGCCAAGGCAGCCCGAAAGCGTCAGCAGCCACCAGGCCGCGAAGCGCTTCGCCATGGGTCCTTTGCCCATCTGCGCCCGGGCGAAAACGCCAGCCGCACTCCATAACAGCGCAGCACCGCCCAGCAGCAGCGCGCCCGGTGCATCCAGCAGCAAGGTGAATCTGATGCCACCAGGGTAGAACACCAGCGACGAACCCAACGCCAAGGGCGCGATCAGCAGCGCGGGTAAAGGTGCCAGCCAAAGCGCGCCCATCACGCGCCCGCGCGTGACTGGCCAGGCAAGTGCCAGCAGCATCAACAAGGGCAGTAGCGGCACAAGCGGTAGCAGCAAATTCATGGCGCAATTACCGGTTGGCCAATTTGTGCGAGGCCGAGCATGGAAAGCGGCAGCAGCCCAAGCGCCATGGAGAGCAACGCCAGCACCAGTACCGAGACCTCCTGCAAGCGCGGCACGGGGCGCGGCGTTGCATCAGGCGGGGCGGGTGCCAGTGCAGCGGCGACAAGACGATAGACATAACCGCCTGTCAGCAGGCCGCCCGCCAATATCACCAGCGACCACCACCATTGCCCAGTATCCACCGAAGCGCGCAGCAACATCCATTTGGCGGTGAAGCCACCGCTTGGTGGCACGCCCATCAGCGAAAGCCCGCCAATCGCAATCGCCAGCACGGCCAAGGGCGCGGCCCGCGCCGCACCACAAAGACCCGCGACGCGATCTTCACCAATGGATTGCACAATCAGCCCGGCCGCCAAAAACATCGCTGCCTTGGCCAGCGCGTGAGAGACTGCCTGCAACATGCCGCCCATCCAGGCGCGTGTTGCCGCATCAGGATCCCCCGCCATCAACAGCGGAAACATCAGGAACAGATAACCGATTTGCGCGACAGTCGAATAAGCGATCAGCGCCTTCAGTTTTTCCTGCCTGAGTGCGACTACGCTACCAACGAGGATAGCTGCCGCACCGAGGGTCGCGAGCAATTCCGCCCCCGCCACCGGCGGGCCAGGCAGCACCCAGAACCAAAGCCGCACCAACAGAACAAAGGCGCCCTTGACCACAAGCCCGGACAGCAAGGCGGAACCCGCTGGCGGTGCCCCCGCATGCGCGGGCGGCAGCCAAAGATGCAAGGGAAACACAGCCATCTTGGCAAGCAGCCCAGCCGTCATCAGTGCGCCAGCCAAGCGCGTTGGCGCATCGGCGCGCGTATTGCCCGTAAGCAACCCGATATCCAGCGTGCCATAGGCGCCATAAATCAGCGCGCATCCGAGCAGATAGAGCACCGATCCCAGCAGCGCGAAAAGCAGGTAACGCAGCTCTGCCTTGAATTGCGAAGGCCGCCCATCAAGGCAGGCAAGGGCGAGTGCCGTGAAGGTCAGCATCTCAAGCGCCACAAAAAGGCTGAACAAATCGCGCGCCAGAAAGGCAACAGCGAGGGAGGCTGCAAGTGCCGGCAGCAGGCACCAATAGGCGAAGGCAGCACGCCCACCCATTTCCCAGGAAGGGGCCGCGTAAGCGACACGCCCGAATTGTGCTGTCGCCACCAGCACAATTGCACCAGCGAGCAGCATGGCGGCAGCCAGCCCATCGGCACTGAGGGCAATGCCAAGCGGCGGGGCGAAACCGCCCAGCACATAGATGATTGGTTCACCCTGCCGGATGACCATCGCCGTAATCGCGACGGTAAGCGCAAGCCATAACCAAAGTGAGGCACGCGCAAGCCGCGCCGCTGCCTGGCCACCCAGCACAAAGGCGATCAGCGTTGCACCAAGCGGCAGCGCGATAGCCAGCACCAAAAGTGAACCGCCCGGTGTGCCAGTCATTCCGATGGTGCAGCCGAATTGGCGGTTGGCGGGTCTTCCGCCAGCGTCACCGCGCCAGTGGTCTGGTGCAAGCGCAGCGTCAGCACCAGGGCGAGCGCCGTGGCCGCGAAGGCAACCACCAGACCGGTGATCACCATGGCTTGCGGCACGGGATCGGCGGGTAGTCCCGCCGCAGCACCGCGCCTTGCCGCGATACCAAACACCAGAAACACGCCAATGCCGAGCAGGTTGAAGGCAATCACCTTCCGCAGCACGGATGATTGCGCCAGCATGCCATAAAGCCCAAGACCGACCAGGCCAGCAGCAGCCAGCGCAAAGGGCGCGGTTCCATTCATGGCCGCGCGCGCCTCTCAGGCGGGCCGGCGATCATGCAGGCCATGGCGGCGGCGACGGAGAGCGTCATTGCCGTTTCGATCAGCAGGATCAGGGTTTTCGCATAGCCCGGCGGATAGGCCAGAAAGCCCTCTGCCACGGCAAAACCCATGAGCCCCACCATCAGAAACACAAGCGGCCCGGCAGCGATGGCAAGCCTGAGGCGCATATCGCTGATGCTTGGTGGCGCGACCAGACCGGCGATCCAGGGCAGCACCCACATGGCGGCCAGCACCGCCCCACCCTGGAATTTGCCGCCCGGCGCATCCGCACCCACCCAGGCGATATAGACACCGATCACAATGCCAATCGGCGGCAGTACCTTCGCCAGAAACGCAAGCGGCCCATGCGCTTCGGCCATGAAGGCAGGCCCCGGTGCGCGACCCCAGCGGCGTTCGGGCGCCATGGACCATATCGCGAAGACAGCAAAGACCAGCACCGCGGATTCAAGCAGCGTATCAATCGCGCGATGCGCCATCAGCACCGCTGTCACCGGATTGCCAAGGCCCGTCGGCGCGATGTTATCCAGCACCGGTGCCGCAAGGCTTGGCGCGGGCTCTGGCAAGCTAAAAAGCGCATGCGCCAAAAGCACGGCCAAAAGCGCCGAAAGAATACCCGCGAGCACACGCTGCGCGATCGGCGGCGGCGCCGGTGGCGTGGCGCGATTACCGATGCGGCTTGCGACATAAAGGATGATCACGGAAGTCGCGGCCGCGCCAATCACCGCCTCGGTCAAGGCGACATCGGGCGCTTCAAGCCGCACCCAGACAAGGGTCGCGATCAGGCCGGTGGAGATGAAGCCCAACACCGCGCCAAACAGCGATCTGGCAAGGAGAGTGGCCGCCCCCGCGCCAAACAGCCCAAGCGCCAAGGGCAGATCGAGCAATAACGCGGTCATGGCGGAGGGTCCTGTTCGCGCCGTACCGCAAGCGCGACAAGCTGCGCTGCCGTGGTGCCACCCAAGAAAACCAGCGCCCATATCACAACAAGCTTGAGTGCATCCGCAATGCCATCCACGAGCGGCAGCAAGCCAAGCGCGATCAGCCCAAGGCCAAGATTATCCGCCTTGGTCAGCGCATGCACGCGGCTGAGCGTATCGCCAAAGCGCAGCAGGCCAAGCGTGCCCGCGATGAAGAAAAAGACACCCGCCAGCACGCAGGCGGCAGAAAAAAGGGAAATCAGCATGCTCATCGCCGGTCAATCACGCGCGATGCCATGACAAAAGCGACCGAGGCAAAGGCACCGACCAGGGCGAGCACCAGCGCGACATCAATCAACTCCGGCGCGCCGGCGGCAGCAAGCAACAGCAGCGCGCCAATCCCCGCCGTACTCAGCAATTGCGCGGCGAGCAAACGGTCAGCGCGTGTGGGGCCGCGTAGCACCCGTACCAAGCCGACAAGGGCACTCAGGATAATCAGCGCAGCGGCGCCGGTCAGCACTTCAGCCATGAAGCGCGCCTTTGTGGCTGCGCGCCAAGGCGACTTCGATTTCAGTGACGTCCTTCGCAAGCGGCATGGCGATATCAAGCGCGTGCAACTTCAGCCTGCCATCGGGCAGATCCTCAAGCGGCAGCGAACCAGGGGCGAGGCTGGCAAGCGCCCGAAAGGCATCCCGCGACGGCCCGGGCGGGATAGCGAGCGGGACCTCAATAACACCGGGGGCGAGGCGCGGCGGCCGCGCGAAGGCACGAAGTGCCACATCCCATCCCGCGCCAAAACTTTGGCGCAGCACAATGAGGGCCAGGCGGGGCAGCGCGCTGATCACCATGCCGCCAGGGCTGGGCGGCAATAGGCGCAAGCTTGCATGGGCTGCGCATAGCGCCGCGAGCAGACCAAAGGGTAGCCCCATCGGTTCTGCGCCGGCCAGCGCCAGCCAGAGGCCGAAGAACAAGGCGCCGCGCGCCAGGGCGGCGGGCAGGGCGGATTGCGACGGCAAAGACGTCGGCTCCTTGATGCAAGCGTCACTTTAGGTGTCGCAT
Source organism: Roseomonas sp. (assembly GCA_020249505.1). GTDB lineage: Bacteria > Pseudomonadota > Alphaproteobacteria > Acetobacterales > Acetobacteraceae > Neoroseomonas. The sequence goes on from JADCFN010000033.1 coordinate 92,929, forward strand.
GGCAGGCTGGGGCAAACAAGGCGAGGCGAAGCCGCAAAGCTGGGCCTACCGTGCCGGGACTGTGCGCCGCGTTCAGGTGGACCTGTCGCCTACAAATCTAATTCGTCTTGTAAAGTGGCCGGAAACGGCGAGGTTGGTTTCTGTCACAGACAATTTTACCGAGCGTTGTTCAGCCCCCTTCACTCCCCCACCTTCCGCTTCTCCGCCTCCGCCAAGCGCGCCCGCAGCCCCGCGACTTCGGCCCGCAATGCCGCAATTTGGTCGCCCACAGGATCATCCTCGGTATTGCTCAGCCCATACCCAAGGAAAGGGTCAGCACAGGTGGTGCCCACAGGCGGTCGGGCGGGAATGCCAACGACTGTGCATTCTGGCGGCACATCGCGCGTCACCACCGCATTGGCGCCAATGCGTGCCCCTTGGCCGACGGTAATCGGCCCCAGAACCTGCGCCCCGGCGCCAATCGAAACGCCCGATTCAATTGTCGGGTGCCGTTTGCCGGGGTTGCTGGAAAGCCCGCCCAAAGTAACGCCATGGTAGATCAGTACATCATCGGCGATTTCGGCGGTTTCGCCGATCACAACGCCCATACCGTGGTCAATGAAAAGCCGCCGGCCAATCTGCGCGCCAGGGTGGATTTCAATCCCTGTCAGAAAGCGGCTGAGGTGCGAAACCAGCCGCCCCGCGCCGCGCCAACCACGCCGCCAAAGCCAATGCGCCAGCCTGTGCCACAGCACGGCATGAAGCCCAGCGTAACAGAAAATCGTCTCCAGCCAGGAAGGCCGCGCAGGATCACGCGCGCGAATGCTGCGCCCGATTTCAACAAGTTCCGAGACCACTGCGCTACCTCACGCAAGCCATGGCGGTATGGGCAGGCCGCGTTCGCGCAGGAATTCCGGATTGAACAGCTTGGATTGGTAACGCGCGCCGCCATCACACAAAATCGTCACCACGCGATGCCCCGGGCCCAATTGGCGCGCCACCTTGATTGCGGCAGCCACATTCAAACCGGCGGAACCGCCAAGGCAAATGCCTTCCTGCACCAGCAGGTCAAATACCTGCGTCAGCGCCTCCTCATCCGTCACCTGCACCGCGTCATCAATCAGGGCGCGGTCACCCACCAGATTGCCGGGCACGCGCGCGGCCTGGCCAATACCTTCGGTGATGGATGATCCTTCCGGTTTCAACTCTCCGGTCTTCACCCAGGAATAGAGCGAACTGCCCATCGGGTCCGCCAGCACAATGCGCGTCGCTGGCCCGCGCGCCTTCAAGGCGCGTGCGATGCCCGCCAGCGTGCCGCCAGTGCCGCAAGAACAGGTAAAGGCATCAATCTGCCCGCCGGTCTGGTCCCATATCTCGGGCCCCGTGGTTGCCTCATGCACGTCGCGATTGGCGAGGTTGTCGAATTGATTGGCGTAAACCGCGCCAAGCTCCTCGGCCAAGCGGCGACTGTAATGCACGTAATTGCCGGGGTCTGAGAATGGCTTGGCCGGTACCAGGCGCAAATCAGCGCCGATCATGCGGAGAAAATCGAGCTTTTCGCGGCTTTGGGTTTCCGGCACCACAATAATGCTGCGATAGCCACGCGCGTTGGCCACCAGCGTAATGCCGATGCCGGTATTGCCCGCCGTGCCCTCTACGATGGTGCCGGGCGTGCCGGGCTTCAGCGCGCCGTGCGCTTCGGCATCCGCAATAATTCCAAGCCCCGCGCGATCCTTCACGGAACCGCCGGGGTTCATGAATTCCGCCTTACCCAGGATATCGCAGCCGGTCATTTCGCTGGCGCGCTTCAGGCGTATCAATGGCGTATTGCCGATCGCACCGGCCAGACCATCCACGATATTTTGCATGCCTGCCATCGAAACCACCACGCTCTTTGCTTGACTATTGGCGCGCCATGCTGGCCCGGACCGAAAAGCGGCACAAGCTTCGGAAAGTTCTTGCCTATTTATCCCAATCGGGAAATGGCGCTGCTCTCAAGCGCTAAAAACACGAAAGGTCTTGCCCCGCACGGATCAGGCGCGGCTTGGTCAGGCCGCTTCGCTGCGCGCCTTGCGTGAACGCCGATACCAATGGCGCGCAACGAAGAACGCCAAGGCACCGAGCGCAATCCCGGCAATGGTCCAGCCCAGCCTCTCCGGCCCGATCAGGCTGCCGAGGAACCAGCCGGCCGCGACGAAGCTGCTGGCCCAGATGCCTGCCGCGATGAAATTCAGCACGGCGAACCGTGCCCAATTCAGGCCAGCCAGACCGCAGGCAGCAGAGGCGACATTGCGGATGCCATACAGAAACCGGAAGCTCAGAATGAACCAGGTGCCGTAGCGGTGAAGCAAATCATTCACGCGGGCCACTTTTTCCTCGGCACCCTTGATACGGCGCACTACCCGGGGTCCGAAACGACGGCCAAGGGTGAACCAGGTTTGATCACCCAGAAAGGACCCGAACCACACCGCCAAAAGCAGCCACCACGGATTGACCGCACCCGTTGCCGCACCCAGGGCTGCCGCGGCCAGAACAAAAGTTTCACCTTCAAAAAACGCCCAGATAAACGACCCCAGATAGGCGTAGTGCCCCCAGGACTCCCAGATTTCTGCCAAGACACCACCCCCGGAATTTGACTATAATTGGCCTCGATTGGTGAAAAGGGGAAGGGGCGGCCCAATTTTGATCGGGGCTGAACGTGTCTCAGCGCTTTCGCCCTGCTTGGATAAGGATATCTCGTGTCGCAAATACCGGAAAAGGCCGATGGCCCCATGTTTAATGCCTTCGGCCGCCCGCCCGTTCCTGATCTGGTGGTGCCCAGGGCCATCCTGCCCTTTCATTTGGATGAAAGGCCGGTGCGCGGACGCCTGGTGCGCTTGGGGCCGCTGGCGGATGCCTTGCTTAGCCGCCATGATTATCAACCTGAGGTCGCAAAACTCGCTGGTGAGGCCATGGCGCTGACGGCGGGGCTGGCGGCGGCGTTGAAATTTGAAGGCTCCTTCAGCTTGCAGGCGAAGGGCGATGGCCCGCTTTCCATGCTTCTGGCGGATTGCACCCATGCCGGGGCGCTGCGCGGCTATGCCAAGCTGAATGAGGAGAGGTTCGCGGGGTTGGCGGCGCCTTCTGCTGCCGCGCTGCTTGGCAAGGGGTATCTGGCTTTCACTTGCGACCAGGGGCCCGATATGGATCGCTACCAGGGCATTGTTGCCATTGAAGGCGAGACGCTGACGGAGATGACCGGCGAGTATTTCCGCAATTCGGAACAGCTTGATACCTATCTGAAGCTAGCCTGCGCAGAAACGCCGACCGGCTGGCGGGCTTCTGCCCTGCTATTGGAACGGGTGGCCGGTGCCGGCTGGCTTGATCAACAGATGGATCAGGAAGAGCAGCAGGAAGCCTGGCAGACCGCGACCATCCTGGCGCGCACCATCACCAATGAGGAATTGCTGGATGATCGGCTTTCGGGTGAGCAGGTGCTGAACAGGCTATTCCATGCCGAAGGGCTCAGGCTGGATCGCCCAAGGCCGCTTTCCTATGGCTGCCGCTGTTCGCGCGAACGCCTGTTGAATGTGCTGGGCGGCTTCAGCACCGATGATCTGGACCACATGGCCGATGAAGGTACCATCACCATGACTTGTGAATTCTGCAATTTCGATTTCCGTTTTGATCGGGCGACTTTGCCGGTGCGCGAGGCAGGCGTTTGACCATGGCCTTGCTGATGAAACGCCGTGCCTTCATGGCCCTTCCGCTACTCGCCGCCTGCGCCAATGAACAGCCGGCGGGGCCTTTCGTGCCACCCGGGCCGCCAAGCTATGGGCATTTGACACCGCTTCGGCTCAAGGTCGGTACGCTGGAAATCCAGGAAGCCGGCACTGGCACCGCCTTCCTTGTGGATCAGTCAGCGCCGCTTCAGCCGGCTGATGTAATACTGCGCATGGCGCAAGACAGGCTGAGTGCGGCCGGCGGCCCTGGCAAGGCGCGTTTTCTGATCCAGACCGCAAGCCTTACCCGCGAAGGCGGCGCATCGGGCGGTGTTTTCAGCCCAGCATCCGAGATCTTCCGCTGCGTCATGCGCTGCCAGGTGGAGATTATCTCCGCCGAAGATGCCACCCTTGCTACCGCCTCGGCCGAGGCCACGCGTGTTGCGACCGGGTCAGTACGTGATGCCGGGGAAAGAGCAGCGCTGGCGGAACGCGCGGTGAAACTGGCCGGGCAGGATCTGAATGTGGAATTCGAATATCAGTTGCGGCGGCATTTGCGCGCCTGGCTGCAAATGGTGGCCGCCCCCGGAGAAACACTGCCGCAACCGGTTGAACGCGAAGCCCTGCTGCATTCCTGATTTTTCAAGCGAAAGAAAGAAGCCGCATGACAGACCATCCACTGATGCAGGAAATCGCCCCCATCCTGCCGGAGCTGATCGCGATCCGCAAAGACATCCACGCCCATCCGGAATTGGGCATGGAAGAAACGCGCACCGCGGCGCTGGTCGCCGCACGGCTGCGCAGCCTTGGTATTGAAACCACGGAAGGTGTTGGCCGCATGGGTGTGGTGGGGACGCTGCGCGGCACACGCCCCGGCCAGGGCGCAATTGGGCTGCGCGCCGATATGGATGCGCTGGCGCTGACGGAAGCGACGGGGCTGCCCTATGCCTCCCAGAATATCGGCAAGATGCATGCCTGCGGCCATGATGGGCATACCGCCATGCTATTGGGCGCGGCCGAGGTCTTGGCGAAGAAGCGCGATTTCGCCGGCACGGTGCATTTCATTTTCCAACCTGCCGAGGAAGGCCGCGGCGGTGCGCGCGCCATGCTGGATGATGGGCTGTTTGAGCATTTCCCCTGCGATGCGGTCTACGGCATGCACAATATGCCGGGGCTGCCGCTGGGCCATTTTGCGTTGTGCGATGGGCCGATGATGGCCGGTTCCGGGCGCTGGAAAGTGCAGTTTCGCGGTACCGGCGGGCATGGCGGCAATTCGCCCCATTTGGCGAGTGACATCACCATCGCCCAAGCGAATTTCATCACGGCGCTGCAAAGCATTGTCAGCCGCAATACACCCGCGTTGGAAAGCGTGGTGATCAGTGTTGGTCATATCTCGGGCGGGTCCGTGGATGCGCTGAATGTGATGCCCTCAGAAATCCTGGTGGGCGGCACCATGCGAGCCTTCAACCCGACCATGCAGAAAATGCTGGAAGATCGCATGCGTGAGGTGGCGGAACTGACCGCCCGCATGCAGGGCGCTAGTGCCGAGGTAACGCTATGGTGGAATGCCGCGCCGCTGATCAATCATGCGCGGGAGACTGCCGTCATGGCGGATACCGCGCGGGAATTGGTCGGTGCTGGCGCGGTGGATGATGAGATGACGCCGGTGACGGGCGGTGAGGATTTCGCCTTCATGCTGCGCGCCAAGCCGGGCGGCTTTGTCTTCATGGGCAATGGCAATGGGCCGGATGGCAAGGCGCATGCACTGCACACACCGCTGTATGATTTCAATGATGCTGCCCTGCCGCATGGCGTGGCGTTTTGGGTCAATCTGGTGCGGCGGGAAATGAATAGCGCCGCTGGATAACTGCCATTCAATCAAAGTCGGCGCCCTATCGGAGGCGCCGACCTTGCGGGATTATTTAACCTCAACGCCATAGATATCCCGCGCAGCATGGGCGGTGATCAGCCCATCCGCGACATCGCGCTTCACCAATTCCGGATCGCGCGCCTTGGGATCACCCATGCCGCCGCCGCCTGGCAGTTTCAGCAGCAGCCGCCGGCCCTTCGGGATGGTCTGAAAGCCTTTTGTCCGCAGCACCGTGCCATTCGGATCATTCAGCCCAACCCAACCGCCAGCGCCTTCCCCACCGCCATCGCGGCCCTTGGGCGGATTGGCGACACGATCGAAAATCGCATTCACCGCGAATTCCGCATCGCCCTTGGCGCCGATTTCCATGATCTGGCCAAAGCCACCCCGCGTCTTGCCGGCACCTGCGGAATCAGGGCGGAGTTCCTTCTTCCAGAAAATCACGGGTGCGACGTTTTCAGTCGCTTCCACCGGCATGGTGCGCACGCCGGATGGGAAGGCCGTGCCATCCAGCCCATCCTTGGTCGGGCGCGCACCGGTGCCGCCGGAATTGAAGGTGATGATTTCGAAATCATCCACCTCAGCTTCCTGGCCCGAGACTTGAGAACCCCCGCGCAAAGGCGGATTCCAAAGCGCCGAGGAGCCTTCCGCATTCACCCGGTCCGGCACCGCCTGATGCAGGCACCCCATCATCAGATCCGGGATCAATTGCCCGATCACGTGCCGCACACTGACAGGATAAGGGCGCGGCGCATTCAGGATGGAACCTTCGGGAATTTCCATCTCAAACGGCGCCAGGCTCGCCCAATTATTCGGAACTTCAGGGGCGACCACGCATTTGATGCCAAAGCAGGAATAGGCGCGGCAATAGGCGGGTGGCACATTGATGCCGCGGCCGGAAAGCCCCGAAGTGCCGGCATAATCCACCACAATCCGATCCGCATGGATGGTCATGGCCGCCTTCAGCGTCACCGGCGCCTCATAGCCATCCGATTTGATGTCGGAGCGGAAAGTACCACGCGGCAGCTTGGCAATTTCCAGCAATGTCGCGCGCCGGCTGGCTTCGAAAATGTATTCCGCGAGGTCATCCAGGCTATCCATCGCGAACTCGTTCATCATTTCAACAAGTCGCTTGGATCCAGCATCATTGCAGGCGCAGAGTGAATAGATATCGCCTTCCAATTCCACCGGCGTGCGCGATCCCGCGCGGATGAAATCGAAAAACGTCTCATTCGGCGCGCCGGCATCGAAGCATTTGATGATGGGGATATAGAGCCCTTCTTCGAAAACGCTGCGCCCTTCCGGGCCCATGCCAAGGCCCCCGATATCAATGATATGCGCGGTATTGGCGAAAAGCCCGACAATCTTGCCACCGCGAAACGCGGGCGAGACCACGGTCAGGTCATGCAAATGCCCGGTCGCGAGCCAAGGGTCATTGGTGATGTAGTGATCACCTGGCTTCATGCTGGCGGCAGGAAATTTTGCGAGGAAATGCCCCACCGATTCCGCCATGGAATTCACATGGCCAGGTGTGCCGGTCACGGCCTGGGCCAGCATGCGTCCTTGCAGGTCGAAGACGCCGGCGGAAAGATCACCCGCTTCGCGCACCGTGGTGCTGAAGGCAGTGCGGATCATGGTTTGCGCCTGTTCTTCGACCACTGCGATCAGGCGATTCCATTGGATCTGGCGTTGAATTGTCGCCAGCGCGCCGGTTTCCTTCATCGTGCAGCCTCCTGCGTCAGATCGAGATAGCCAAGCCCATCCATGCGGCACATCCAGCCAGGGCCAATCAAGGTGCTGGTTTCCGCTTCCGCGATAATGGCGGGGCCGGCCACGGTGGCACCGGGCCGCATCGCCTCACGATCATAAACCTGCCATTCGGCCACTTCGCCGGTCGCGGTATCACGCACCATTTGTACGCGGATCGGGCTTGGCGCCGGCGCATTCGCCACCGCACCCGCCGGTTCCACATGCGCTTCAACAGTGCGAACCGTGACGGCGAAGGACAGGATTTCCACATCCGAACCCGGCACCGGCCGATCATAAAAGCGGCTATATTCCGCGTCATACAATGCGCGGATTTCGCGTACATCCTGTTCGGTCAAGGCACGCGGCGGGATCGGCACGGCAATCTCATGCCCCTGCCCGACATAACGCATGTAGGCGATGCGGGTTTCCTCGATTGGCGCACCAAAGGCGCCTTCCGCCACAACGCCTGACGCTTCGCGCGACATGGCGGCGAGCAGGCCATTCACCGCAGCGACGTCAAAGCTACCGAAGCGCTGATAGAGCGACTTCACCACCTCATAAGCCACCGGCGCGCGGAGGAAGCCAATCGCGCTACCGACACCAGCACCGGATGGCACCAAGATGCGCTTCACGCCGATTTTCTCGGCCACGCGATAGCCATGCACGGGGCCGCCGCCACCAAAGGCAATCACCACGCGGCCTTCGTAATTCTTCGCACTTTCAATGGCATGCACGCGCGCTGCATTGGCCATATTCTCATCCACCATCTCAACCACGCCAAGTGCTGCCATATCAGCGGAAAGTGCCAGCTTGCCGCCAACATGTTCCGCCAGCGCCTTGCGTGACTGATCCGGATGAAGCCTAAGCGCACCACCCGCGAAAAGCTCCGGATCGTAGCGGCCAAGCGCCAGATTGGCGTCAGTCACTGCCGGATGCGTGCCGCCACGCCCGTAACAGGCAGGGCCAGGATCAGCGCCAGCACTTTCGGGGCCCACCTGAATGCGCCCCATGCTGTCCACCTGCGCGATGGAACCACCACCCGCGCCGATTTCCACCATTTCAATCACGGGAATGCGGAGCGGCAGGCCAGAGCCCTTCTTGAAGCGCCCAACCCGCGCCACTTCGAAAGTGCGCGACGCCTGCGGGCGAAAATCATCAATCAGGCAGACCTTGGCCGTGGTGCCGCCCATATCGAAGGACAACACCTTATCAAAGCCGCGTTGCCGCGCGACAAAGGCCGAGAAAATCGCGCCGCCCGCCGGGCCGCTTTCCACCAAGCGGATCGGGAAACGCGCTGCCGTATCAATCGTGGTAAGCCCACCGCCGGACAGCATCAAATAAAGCGGGCAAGCAAGTCCTGCTTCACGCAACCCCAGTTCCAATTGCTTCAAATAGCGCGCCATCAAGGGCTGCACATAGGCATTGGCGACAGTGGTTGAAAAACGCTCCCATTCGCGCATTTCCGGCGAGACTTCGGAAGAAAGCGAAACCGGCAATTCCGGCCAGGCTTCCCGCACAATCTCAGCCGCGCGGCGTTCATGGGTTGGGTTTACAAAGCCATGGATGAACCCAATCGCGAGGCTTTCAATCCCCTCAGCGCGCAGAAAGGGAATATGCGCGCGCACCGCAGCCTCATCCAGTGCCAGCAGCACCTTGCCGGTATTGTCCAGGCGTTCCGGCACCGGCAGGCGCCAACGGCGCGGCACCAGCGGTTTGGGCAATTCGATATTCAGATCATATTGATCGTAACGCGCTTCATTCGCGAGTGCCAAAACATCGCGAAAACCTTCCGTTGTGATCAGCGCGGTCTTGGCACCTTTGCGTTCGATCACCGCATTGGTGGCAAGCGTGGTGCCATGGATCACCAACGCCAGATCGGCAGGCTTCATGGCGGCCTTGGCCAACACCTGCTGCACCCCTTCCAGCACGCCCTTTTCAGGCGCGGCAGGCGTGGTCAGGACCTTGGCGGTCCAGCGCTGGCCATCCTTTTCAATGGCAAGGTCCGTGAAGGTGCCGCCAATATCAACGGCGAGGCGAGCAGTCATTGGAGCTCCTTAATCAATGAAAGACGAGCAATTGATCACTATCGACTCAAACCGGTAGCCGAACACCGCGCAACCCTGCTTCGCTGATGAGCCGGGCCAGGAGACCATCGCTCAGCGCCGCAGCGACAAAGTTATTGATGGCGGGCATGGCCTGCTCTGCCTCAGCCTTCGGCACTGCAATTGACATCAGCACGAGATTGAAGCGGCCTTCCAGCACGCGTGCCCCGGGCAGCTTTTCTGCAATGCCATGACACAGATGCGTGTTATCGCCATAGGCATCGGCGCGCCCCTCGGACAAGGCTGCGCGCGCCGCCTCCAGACCGCCGGGCACGCGAACCAAAGTTGCCGCACGCAAGTTACGCGTAAGCACACCATCGGGTGCCGACCCCTCTGCCACGGCAACGCGTATGCCTGGGCGGTCGACTTCCTCAACATGGCGCAGCGCGCTGCTGGGACCGACAACATAACCGTTGTCTACCTCAAGAAAGGGTACACTGAACGCAAGGTGCTCACCTCGCGCCGGATCGCGCGCCGCTAGGCCCACATCCCAGGCGCCATGGCCCACACTCCCGTTATAGCGGGCTGGATTGTCGTAACTGACTAGCTCCAAGGGTCGCCCGAGGCGCTTGGCTAGCGCCTGGGCAAGGCCGACAGTCACGCCACCGGGCGTACCATCTGGACCGCGCGTGACCAGCACCGGATTGGACAAAATGATCGCCGCGCGAAGGGGCTTGGTTGGCGTTTCAGCTAGGGCAGGCATTGCAAGCGCTCCAAGCAGAAGGGTGCGACGCCCGCTCACGTGTACCCCATTGCGAAACGTTGGATTACAGCGCAAGCGGCCGCAAAATCTTCCATGCGCATAGCTTCCTTCGGATTATGACTGCCATTCTGATTGCGAACGAAAAGCATCGCTGCCGGCACGCCCGCTTCGGCAAAGGCCGCCGCATCATGCCCGGCGCCCGATGCCATATGCCGATAGCGAATCCCAAGCGCCTGTGCCGCGCTTTCAAGCCCTGCCCGCACACCCTGATCCATCGGCGCGGAAAGGCTACCGGTCTCCGGGCCAAGATCAAACCGCACACCGCGGCGCGCTTCAATTTCGGCCACGATGCGCCCCATGGCGGCGAAAAGCAGATCGCGCGACGCCGGTTCAACGCTGCGAATATCAAGCTGAAAACGCGCCTCGCCGGCAATTTTCGTAAAACCTGCTTCTTCCGTGGTGGCCATGGTGCAGAAGGTGCAGACCAAGGCACGGCCCAGCGCTTCCAGCCGGCACCATTCCTCATCCAGCCGATGCACAAGCTCGGCCAAGGCAACCGCCGCATCGCGCCGATAGCGCCGCGCGGTCGCGCCCGAATGATTATATTCACCCAATACGCGCGCAGCACGCAGCCGGCGCGATCCTGGGATGCCGGTCACAATGCCAATGGGCAGCCCTTCGGAATCGAGGCTCGGCCCCTGTTCGATATGCACTTCCAGGAAGGCCGCGGTGTTGTGGGGGCCGAGCAGATGCTCACCGCGCGCCACCGCATCCGGGTCAAAGCCTTCTTCGCGCATATGTTCGGCCAGCGTCCTGCCGCTATCGGTGCGTTTCACTTGCAGGATTTCAGGTGCCAGCAATCCAAGCGCTGCCTTGCTGCCCGGATAGGATGTTGGGAACCATTGCCCGGCTTCTTCAGCGCGAATGGCCATCACCGTCATGTCGCGGGCGGGCTGAAACCCCGCGCGCTTCATGCCGGCCACTGCCGCAAGCCCCGCCAAAACCCCGGCAGCGCCATCGAAATTGCCGCCCTCACGCACAGAATCCAAATGGCTGCCCATGATGATCCGCTTCGCGGCGCGATCCGTCCCGGGCAGGGTCATGTACAGGTTGCCCGCGACATCATTGCGGCATTCCAAGCCAAGTTCTTCGGCGGCGTCACGCACCAATTGATGCGCAATACGCTCACCGCGCCCATAGGCTTCGCGCGTGACACCTTCGCCATCGCGTGTGGCGTCCCGCAGCGCGTCAAACAATCGCGCTGCGAGGTCCATATCGGGGGTCAGATTGGGCAGCATGTGCAGGCTTACAGCATGCTCCGCACGCGCCCGCCATCCACGCGGATCATGGAAGCGGTGATATAGGCGCCGGTCTCACCCGCCAAAAACGCGCCCATCGGCCCATATTCCGCCGGCATGCCAATGCGGCCTGCGGGGATTTCCTTGGCCGTCTGGGCCAGGATTTCATCCTCAGAAACGCCCGTTTGCTTCGCGCGAATGGCCGTATTGGTGGTGATGCGATCGGTCAGGATGCTGCCCGGCGCCAGCACATTCATGGTGACACCATCAGCGGCCACTTCGGCGGCGAGCGTCTTCAGCCAACCCCAGATCGAAGCGCGCAGCGTATTGGAAAGCGCCAGAGTCGGTATCGGGTGCTGCATGCCCGTGCTACCCACCACAATCACGCGGCCCCATTTTTGCGCGCGCATCGCCGGCATCAGGCGATTGGTGATGCGAATGGGCGATAGCACGATATTCTGGAACCACTTGACCAGATCTTCTTCCTTCATCTGGGAAGCGGTGCAGACCGGCGGCCCGCCATGGTTCAGCACCAGGATATCCACGCCCCCCATGGCAGCGACCGCAGCATCCGCAAGCTTATCCATCTCGGCGCCGGACGAAACATCGGCCTGAATGCCATAGGCTGCCTGGGCGCCGAGCGCCTTCAATTCCGCCGCCACCTTATCCAGGCTTGCCTGTTCGCGCCCGCTGACCGTCACAATGGCGCCCTCGGCCGCGATGGCATCCGCGATAGACCGCCCGAGCCCCTTGGAACCGCCCATGACCAAGGCGCGCTTGCCCTTCAACCCCAAATCCATGACCCGTTTCTCCACAAAAGAATGATGCCCCGACCCTGCCCCCTCACCCGCCCTCTGGCAAGACGGGCCAAGCCGGGCCATGGTGCGGCCCGTTCAAAGACGCGGAGCACAATACCCCCATGGCCAAGCCAGTCATTCTCGTCACCCGGAAATTGCCCGAGGCCATTGAGGCGCGGCTCACCGAAGTTTTCGACGCCAGGCTGAACCCCGAGGACGCACTTTGGGGCCGCGATGGCGCTGAGATCGCCGCCCGCGCCAAGGCCTGCGGGGCGGCTGGTATCCTTTGCGCCGCTGGCGATGCGATGAACGCTGCCGCCATCAATGCCCTGCCCGAAAGCGTGAAGGTGATCGCAACTTTCAGCGTCGGCTTTGACCATATTGCCATTGAGGCCGCGCGTGCGCGCGGCATCGCTGTCACCAATACGCCCGAAGTACTTTCCTTCGCGACCGCCGAATGCGCCTTCACCCTCATGCTGATGGCCGCCCGCCGCGCCGGAGAAGGGGAACGCATGGTCCGTGCCGGACGCTGGGAGGGTTGGGCACCAACGCAGCTCATGGGTGTCACGCTGCAGGGCAAGAAGCTCGGCGTTTTGGGCTATGGGCGCATTGGCCGCGAATTGGCCGCCATGGCGCGCGGCATGCAGATGGAAATCCATTACCGCGACATGCAGCGCCTGCCGCCCGAGGTCGAACAAGGTGCCATTTTCCATGAAACCGATGCCGGCTTCCTGGCCACGATTGATGTGCTTTCCATGCATGTCCCAGGGGGTGAGGGCACGCGCAAATGGCTGAACGCTGAGCGCCTGGCGCAGATGAAAAAGGGCGCCATTGTCATCAATTCCGGGCGCGGGCCTTCGGTGGATGATGAAGCGCTGATCGCTGCCCTGAAATCCGGCCATATCCGTGCCGCCGGGCTTGATGTGTATGATGGCGAGCCCCGCGTGCATCCGGGCTATATGGCGCTTGAGAATGTGGCGCTGCTGCCGCATCTCGGTTCCGCCACCATCGAAACGCGCCATGCCATGGGCATGCGCTGCATTGAAAATCTCGCCGCTGTGCTGATCCAGGGCATCGCGCCCCCGCATCGCGTCGTCTGATCTTTCGCTCTCAACACCAAGGAAGCACAAGATGAATTTCGATTTCGCGAAAATCCCCTTTGAACAGGCCTATAAGCTTGTGGTGTCCACCGTGGTGCCGCGCCCGGTGGCCTGGGTGGTCACGAAGGACCAGGATGGCGTGGTGAATGCCGCGCCCTATTCCTTCTTCAACGCCTTCTCCGACAATCCCGTGGTAGTAGGCTTTGGCTGCGGGCCGCGTGCGCCGGGGGCGCTGAAGGATACGGTCGCGAATATCGAAGCGACGGGGCAATTCGTGGTGAATATGGTCTCCGCTGACCTCGCCGAGAAAATGAACATCACCGCGGTGGATTTCCCGCCCGGCGTCAGCGAAATTACCGAAGCAGGGCTTTCGACCGTGCCTTCCACGAAGGTCGCGGTGCCGCGCATTGCCGAAAGCCCGGTTGCTTTGGAATGCGAGATTTTTCAATTCGTGCCTGCTGGCCGGCACATCATTGTGCTCGGCAAGGTTGTTGGCATGTATGTGCAGGATGATTGCGTGATGGATCTGGCGAAATACTACATTGATACGCCGAAGCTTGACCTGGTTGGGCGCATGCATGGGCGCGGCTGGTATGCTCGCACGACGGACCGTATCGAAATCCCGCGCATTGATCTTGATGAATGGGAAGCCCGCAAGAAGAAGGGCTGAGGTAATGCGGGCACCGCCGAAGCTGGATATGATACCGCGTCGTCTCGCTTTGGCGCTGCCATTCCTGCCCATGGCAGCGCAGGCGCAGGCACCCGCTTGGCCATCCCGCCCGATCAGGCTGATTGTGCCTTTCGCGCCCGGTGGCACCACCGATGTTGTCGGGCGCTTGGCCGCTGAGAAACTCGGCCCCAGGCTTGGCCAGCCCATGCTGGTGGAAAACCGCCCCGGCGCCGGCGCCACGCTTGGCGCGCAATTAGTGGCACGGGCGGAAGCGGATGGGCAGACGCTGCTGGTATCATCCTCAACTTCGCATGGCGTTTCGCCGGCGATCTATCCCAATATCGGCTATGACCCGATGGCGGATTTCGCGCATCTCGCGCTGCTGTCACGCACGCCCCCTGCCCTTCTGGTCACGCGCAATCATCCCGCACGCAATATCCAGGAATATCTGGACATGGGCAGACGTGAGCGTGAATTGACGCTGGCGGTGGCGGCCATCGGCACTTCATCCCATCTGGCGGGTGTGCGGCTTGGTCAGGCGCTGGGGGTGGAGGTGCGTTCTGTTGTCTATCGTGGCGTTGGCCCGGCGCTGACGGATGTCATTGCCGGTATTGTGCCGGGCATTATTGATAGCTTGCCCTCTGCAGTCGGCCATATGCGCAGCGGATCACTCCGCGCCCTGGCGCTGCTTGCTGAAACCCGTTCACCGCTATTTCCTGATTTGCCCACCATGCGTGAAGCCGGGCTTGATGTGGTCTCGGCGGCCTGGTTCGGCATTTCCGCGCCTGCCGCGACACCGCAGCCTATTTTGGCGCGGCTGACGCGGGAAACCCAGGCCATGCTGGCGGAACCCGAAACGCGCGCAAGGCTTGAGGATTTGGGCGGCGCGCCGCCGCCATGGACACCAGCCGAATATACCGCCTTCATCAAAAGCGAATTGGAAACACTCGGCGCGCTGGCGCGGGCTGCCGGGATCAAGCCGCAATAGAGCGCTGCCGCACCCGCTTGCACTCACGCGCCAATGCGTCAGGATAGCGAGAGGGTGAGGAAACGCATCATGATCAATCGCCGCGCACTTGGCTTGGCAGCGCTGCCAATTCTGATCCGGCCGGCTGTGGCGCAAACTTGGCCGGCCCGGCCCATTCGACTGGTGGTGCCCTGGCCGCCCGGCCAGGCGACAGATCAGGTTGGTCGCCTGATGGCGCAACGGCTCTCGGAAAGGCTGGGCCAACCCATCGTGCCGGAAAATCGCCCCGGCGCAGGCGGGAGCATCGGGACGGATATCGTCGCCAAGGCCACACCCGATGGCTATACGCTGCTCGCGGCCTCAATCGGGCCGATCAGCCTGGGGCCGCTGATCCATCGTACGCCTTATGATGTTGGCCGCGATTTGGCGCCGGTCGCGCGGTTTTCGGGCTCGCCCTATATCCTCGTGGCGCGGGCGGATTTCCCGCCACCCGATGCGCGCGCCCTGCTGGCTTTGCTGCGCGCCAATCCTGGCAAATACACCTATGCGTCTTCTGGTGCGGCGGGATCGCAGCATGTGCTGACCGCGCTTTTGCTGGCCCGCGCGAATGTGGAGGCGCTGCATATACCCTATCAGGGCAGCGGCCCTGCCATGGCGGCGCTGCTCGGCGGGCAGGTGCATTTCGCCATCGAAACTTTGGCGGCTTCCGGCACGCTGATCCGCGAAGGCAAGCTCAAGGCCTATGGTTCCACCAGCGGGCGGCGCAGTCGCTTGGCACCTGATATCCCACCGCTGGCCGAGGCCGCCGATCTTCCAGGCTATGATTACACCGGCTGGATCGGCCTGATGGCCCCCGCCGCCACGCCGCCTGCCATCATCGCGCAAATCGCGGGCGCTGTTGAACAAATTGCCGCGCAGCCCGACACGCATGAGCGATTGACCAATATCGGAACCGAGGCCTTCTTCGCCGGCCCGGATGCCTTCCGGCAGGTTTTGGCGGAGTATCGCGCGAATTTCGAAGCTGTCATTCGTCAGCTTGGCATCCGCGCTGAGTGACACAGGATCGGAGAGAAACCCATGACCAAGACCGTCGGCACTATGCTGGCCGAAAGCCTCGCGGCGCATGACATTGACATCATCTATTGCGTGCCGGGGGAAAGCTATCTTGGCCTGACTGATGCGCTGAGCGAATTCCCTGACATCAGGCTTGTGGTTTGCCGCCATGAAGGTGGCGCGGGCTTCATGGCCGCTGCCGATGGGCGCATGCGCAATGGCCGCGCTGGTGTGGCGCTGGTCTCACGCGGGCCGGGCGCGACCAATGCCATGATCGCGCTGCACACCGCCTTTCATGACGCAACGCCGCTGGTGATGCTGATCGGCCATGTGGAACGTAAGGATGTTGGGCGGCTTGCCTTGCAGGAACAGAATTATTCGCGGCTTTTGTCCGATGTGACCAAGGGTGTCTTTGAAGTCATTGAACCGATCCAGGCGAGCGAGACGATTGCGCGCGCCTTCCACTTGGCAGAATCCGGCACGCCCGGCCCTGTCGCGGTGATCCTGCCCGAGGATATTTTTGACGCCCCCGCCGAAGGCCCCGTGGTGAAGCCGCGCGCCATGCCCTTGGCAGGTCCGCGTGCGGAGGATTTGGATCAGCTTGCGGAAATGCTCGCCAATGCCGAACGCCCGCTGGTGCTGGTGGGTGGCGCGCTTGCGACCCATGGCGAAAACGCTGCCGCCGAATTGAACCGGCTGGCGGAAGCCTGGACGCTGCCGATCAGCCCAACCCATCGTCGCCCGCATTTGTTTGACGCGGAGCATCCGAATTACGGCGGCTATATGGGTATTCGCGTCCCAAAACCGCTGATCGAAGAAATGAAAAAGGCCGATCTGATGATCTGCCTTGGCGAACGCATGTCGGATTCGATCAGCCAATCCTATAGCTTCCCCGCGGCACCCGAACCGCAGTTGACGATGGTGCAGGTCTGGCCGGATGCGAATGAAATTGGCCGCGTCTGGCGCGTGGATTTGCCGATTGCGGCTGATCCGCTCGCCGTCATTCGTGGCTTGCTCGCGCGCAATGCCCCGGAAGCGAGTGAGGCGCGCAAGCGCTGGGTCTCTGGCCTGAATGCCATTCACCGCAAATTGCTCGCACCCGAATGGGACAAGATGGAAGATGGTGTGAATTTCGGCGCGGTTTGTGCGGCTGCGGCGCGGCATGTGCCGCGTGATGCGGCGATCACGTCAGATGCCGGAAATTTCTCATCCTTCCTGCATCGCTATTTCCCTTTCAAGCAAACGCAATGCTTCCTGGCTTCCGTGGTCGGAGCCATGGGGGCTGCGGTGCCGATGGCGGTGGCCGCTGCCCTGCGCCGCAAGGGCAAGCGCGCGGTCGCCTTTGTGGGTGATGGCGGCATTCTGATGACCGGAAATGAAATCGCAACCGCAGTGCGCGAAGGTGTGGCGCCGGTGATCATCCTTTCGGATAATTCCTGCTACGGCACCATCGGCATGCATCATGAAGGCCGCTATCCGGGCCGGGCATATGATGCCGCGATCCGGCTTGCCAATCCGGATTTCGTCGCCTGGGCCAAGGCCTTTGGTGCGGCGGCGGTTTCCATTGAAACGGAAGATCAAATCGAAGGCGCGCTTGCGGAAGCTTTCGCGATTATGGATCGCCCGGTGCTGGTGCACGTGAAATCATCTGCCATGCAGGCTTCTGCCTGGCGCAAAAGGACCATGCCTTTGCCGGCTGCTTGAGGCCGCCATGCTCCGGCCCGCGATGCAGCTTGCGGGCCCGAGAGATGTCGCATCAAAATGGAATTTCTGTAATTTTTTGGCATGGTTTTGTTTCGGGTTTTGATCGATTGCGCGTTTTGTTATCCCGCCCGCAATATCTGCATGCTTTATGGGCAGAATTTCACTGCAAGGCGTTAAATGCTCGAAAAACATTCTCCGGTAAACTTCGTTTCGCAATAGGCTGATGGCGTTGGTCCTACATCATCAGTGCAACTCACTTGCGAAAGGAAAATTTCGGATGATGAAGAAACTCATGGCGCTCGGTTTTGCGCTTGGCCTGGTTTCGACGCCTGCTTTGGCGCAAGTCGAATTGGGTAGCGGCTTTTCGGTCACCGGCTCTGCCGTTGGTCAGACCGACTATATGTTCCGCAACATCAGCCAGACGCGCAATCGCCCCGCCGCACAGGGCAGCCTGGAACTGTCCCATGAAAGCGGCTTTTACGTCGGTGGCTTCGTCAGCAATGTCACTTTCGTCGGCACCGATGCGCGCCAGGAAGTGGATGGGCTCGCCGGCTTTCGCTTTGAACTGAGCGGCCTCAAGGTTGATATCGGCGGCGTCTATTACTCCTACCCCGGCTATACCGCGCAGCCAGGCCAATATGACCTCGCCTTCGCTGAAGGTGTGATGAAGCTTTCTTATGAGATTGATGCCGTGACGCTACTCGGCACCGCGGCCTATTCGCCGGATTTCTTTGGCAGCTCCGGCACGGGCGTTTGGCTTGAAGGCGGTTTTGATTGGAAGACGCCGGTATTTGATTTGACGCTGTCGGGCCGCCTTGGTCATCAGTGGATCGAACGCAATAACCGCTTCGGAGCGCCGGACTACCTTGCCTATGGCGTCTTCCTGCAACGCGACATTGCCGCAGGCTTTTCGGTGAGCGTTGGCTATTACGGTACCGATATCAGCCAGAAGGAATGCCTTGATCTGAAAATCTGCGACAATCGCGTCATGGCAGGTCTGACCTGGAAATTCTGAAGCGCCCAAAAGAACCCGCCCTGATCTTCGACCTGGGCGGGTTTTTCATGTCGTGAAGCCTTCACTCCGCCGCGATACGGCTTGGGTCAAGCACCACTTGCGGAATGTCGTAGCTGCGCAAATCGCGATAAAGCCGCGGCAGATCGCCTTCGAACAATCCGCGCGTCACCCCCGCTGCCAGGCGCGGTGCGGCCATGGTCATGGCATTAATGGAAGACCCCGCGGGCCCGAACGACATGGTGGTGCCGATGCCAAACAAATGGATATCGCGAATCCAGGGCGTCTCACCTTCCCGCCTTTCCACAAAGGCATAATCCGGCGCCAGATAGGGGAATTCGCCGAGTCTTTCGCTCGCCTCCTCGGGCGGTGGCGTATAACGATCCGCCCATAGCGCAATGTTGTTCGCGCAATTGCCAAGTGCGGGGATCAGCGCGGGGTCCATGCGCACGCCCGTGCCGCAAATCGCATAATCGGCGAGGAAGTCACCGCGCGTTGTTGCCAATTCAACGCGCCCATCCACAACGCGCGCCCCGGTCCAGGGGCGGCCGACATGCATGGTGAAATTCGGAAAGGCATTGACCCGCGCATAGGTATCGGCCGGAAAGCCCTCCCGCAGTCCAAGAATGTAGGACATGAAGCGCCAACGCCATTCATCCGGCATTTCAAAAACATGGCGCATGAAACCAGCAAAGGTCAGCCAGCGATAAGGCTGAATGATCATCGGATCAGCACGGCGGCAGAACAGATGCACCTCCGCTGCCCCGGCCTCCAGCGCCATGGCCGCATTGTCAAAGGCCGAAGCACCCGCGCCCAGCACCGCCACCACGCGGCCCTTGAGTGCGGCGAAATCAATCGCATCCGCGCTATGGGCGCGCTTATCGCCGGGCAGCGCGCGTAGGAAATCGGGCATCCACCATTCGCCAACGCCTTCCTGCCCTGTTGCCAGCACCACCTTGCGCGCCAGATAGGGTCCGGCCGAGCTTTCCACGCGAAGACAAGGAAGCCCATCATCCGTGCGCGCGGGGGAAATGCGCCCGGCCTCCACACCATTTTGCACCGGCAAGGCCAGAACGCGGCGCAGCCAATTCAAATAATCCTGCCAGGCTTCGCGCGGGATCATGCGCATGGCGGCGAAATGCGCCGCACCGAATTGGGCCTCATGCCATGCCTGATACGTCAAGGAAGGAATGCCCAAATCCGGCCCGTTCTGATCTTTCCAGGATCGCAAGGTCGGCATGCGGGCATAGGTGACCCAGGGGCCTTCCTTGCCCTCCGGCGCGCGATCAATCAGCAGGATATTGCTGACCTTGTCGCGCTTGAGCGCATGCGCCACCGCCAAGCCACATTGCCCCGCGCCGATGATCAGGCAATCCAGCACCGGCGCGCCGCCACTGGTTTTGGCCTCAAGCCAGGCAGCGCGCGGATGGGCCACCAATTCCAGGTCGCGGCTGATATCGGCTTCAAGCTCGGTCAGATTGCGCGGGGCCGGCATGTGGGGGAAAGCTCCTCTTATTCAGGGACAAGCATCCAGGATTCTGGCGCGGGATGCAAAACCATGGCCAAACCCCATGTGAGCGCCATCCGGGGCCATGTTTTCGCCCTATCTCGGCTGTTATCACGCCTTTCTCAACCCCCTTGAGGCTTCAGCTTTGTCCCAGGACCCGCCCGCACTTTCCATCGTCGTCCCCGCCTATAATGAGGAGGAGGTGCTGCCCCAATTCCATGCGCGGCTGGCGGCGGCACTGGCGGGCATCGGCCTCACTTGGGAAGTGGTTTATGTGAATGACGGGTCTAAGGATGGCACGCTTGCCGTCATGCTCGGCCTTCAGGCGCAAGATCAGCGCGCCTCAATGCTCAATCTGAGCCGCAATTTCGGCAAGGAGATTGCGCTCACCGCCGGCCTGGATCACGCACGCGGGACGGAGGCAGTGGTGGTGATCGACGCCGATCTGCAAGACCCGCCGGAGGTGATCCCGGATTTGATCGCCGCCTGGCGCCAGGGCTTTGATGTTGCCTATGCGCAGCGCAATACGCGCGCCGGCGAAACCTGGCTGAAAAAGGCGACCGCTGCGGCGTTTTATCGGCTGATGCAGCGGATCAGCGGCAAGGTGCATCTGCCGCCCGATACCGGTGATTTCCGGCTGATGAGCCGCCGCGCTTTGGATGCGCTGCTGAAACTGCGCGAACAGCATCGCTTCATGAAGGGGCTTTTCGCCTGGATCGGCTTTCCCGCCATCGCCGTGCGGTATGATCGCGCGCCGCGCGCTGCCGGCACCACCAAGTGGAATTACTGGAAGCTCTGGAATTTCTCGCTGGAGGGCATCACGTCTTTTACCGTCGCACCTCTCAAAATCGCGACCTATATCGGGCTGCTAACGGCTATTGGTGCCTTGCTTTATCTGGCGCAATTGGTCTTCCGCACCATTTTCTTCGGCAATCCTGTGGCCGGTTACCCAAGCCTTTTGGCCGTGACACTTTTCCTGGGCGGCGTGCAGATGATGATGCTTGGCATCATTGGCGAATATCTCGGGCGCATCTTCAACGAAACCAAGGGCCGGCCGCTTTACCTGGTGGAACGCTATCTGCCGGGCGATAAGGCGTGACGCGAAAGCCTTGGCATATTTGGGCCGGGGCCGCGGCTTCGGTCCTGATCGCCTGGGCGGTCATCGCTTATGCTTTCGGGCTGCATATCCTGCCACCCTGGAATACGGGTTGGATGTTGAGCGGCATGATCGGCCCCGACCCGGTGCAATATTGGCTCGGCTGGAATTTCTTTCGCCGCGCGCCTTGGTCCTGGCCGCCCGGCCTCAACCCGCTTTGGGGGTTGGAGGTCAGTTCTTCCATCTACTACGCGGATGCGATTCCGCTGCTCGCGTTTTTCTTCAAGACGATCAGCCCGGTGATCGAGGTTTCGCAATATTGGGGGCTTTGGATTTATGGCTGTGCCGCGATGCAAGCTTTCATGGCGTGGCGTATCATTGGCCTTGCGACGGATGATCCCTTGGCGCGCGTCGCGGGTGCGGCCTTGTTTGTGCTGCAACCAACGATGCTTGCGCGCATGGGCGGGCATTTCGCGCTTTCGGCGCATTTCCTGCTACTAATGGGATTTTGGCTTTGCCTGACGCGCACAGCAAATAGGCGATGGCTGGCCTGGGCGGCGCTGCTGGTCGCGACCGCGTTGATCCATGCCTATCTGCTGCCCATGGCGGCTGCGCTTTGGACTGCGGATGTGCTGGCGCGCTGGCTTGATGGCGCAAAGCGCAGCGGGCTTTTCGTTGAAATCATCATCGTCTTCGCCCTGGTTGGCGCCGCGCTTTGGGCGGGCGGGATGTTCATGCTGGGCGGCGGCTTTGGCGGAAGCTGGGGCGGCTATGGGCAGATGCAGATGGACCTGCTGGCACCCTTGGACCCCGCGCCCTGGGGCGCTTTTCTGCCGGATTTGCCGGGGCCGAATCATCTGGAAGTGGGCCATTCCTATGCCGGGCTTGGCGCGCTTTTGCTGGTGCTATTCGGGCTGATCGCCTGGGCGAAAAACCCAAGCCCGCCCGAAATGCGCTTCCGGCCGCTGATCCTGGTGCTGGCGACCATGGCGCTATTCGCCATCTCACCCAATGTCTCCGTCGCTGGCGTGAGTTTCACGCTTGTCGAATTACCGCCCTGGGTGTTGCGCTACGCGGATGCCTTGCGCGCATCAGAACGTTTTATCTGGCCGGCCGGCTATGCCGCGCTCATCACCGCGGTGTTTCTACTGATCCGCTGGCTCGGTGGGCAGCGCGCCGGGTTTGTGCTGACCGCCTTGGTTGTAATCCAGGTTTTAGACATGCGCCCTGGCTTTGCCCGGCTGCATCACTTTTTCCCGCCCACCGCCGCCACCGTGCCCTTGCGCCTTTCCGATCCCTTCTGGGCTGAGGCCGCGCGGCATTACACCCGCATCCGCATCATCCCCTCCGGCAATCAGGCCCCGTGGTGGGAGGAGATTGCGGTCTTCGCCGCCACCAAGGGGCTGGAGACCGATGCGGTCTATCTTGCGCGACTCGACCCGAAGCGCGTCGCGGCGCTGAATGCCAAGCTGGCGCAGCAACTGGCGGAGGGGAAATTTGAGCCCCAAACCCTTTATGTTTTGGCCGATGAAGGCGCGCTTGCCCTGGCTAGTGCCAGCCATCAGGCGGGACGCGACATGATTGGCGGCTTCAACGGGCTTTGGGTACTGGCGCCTGGCTGGCATGTCCGCCGGTAAAATGACTTCGCGCCAATAGCTTAACCGGCGTTTTTCTCATTCACCCTGAAGCCGCGGCCGCAGCGCCGCAAAATGGGCCACGCTTGCCACAATCTGGCCGCAAGCGCGGCCCAAATCCGCCGCCGTTGAGGACTTAAACCCTTCATCAATACCGGGAATCCGGTGCCCCCCAGTGAGAGGTCTCACCGCCTCTTTCTTTCAGGTTCGAAGGTTCAGGACACCATGTCCAGCGTACCCGCCCAGACCATCCAGCAATCCACGACCCAGACCATTGGTTTGGAAGGCGACCGCAAATCGCTTTTCCCTATCGCCAAGCGCGCACTCGATATCATCGGCGCCGGCGTCGGGCTGGTGTTGCTTGCCCCCTTCTTCCTGATCGTGGCGCTGCTGGTGCGCGCCGATGGCGGCCCGGCCTTTTTCGCGCATCAGCGCGTGGGGCGCGGCGGCAAGCTGTTCGGCTGCCTGAAGTTCCGCTCCATGGTGATCGATTCGCAAGCGCGCCTGGAAGCGCTGCTCGCGAGCGACCCCGCGGCGCGCGCTGAATGGGAAGCAACGCGCAAGCTGAAGAATGACCCGCGCATTACGCGGATCGGCCGCTTCCTGCGTTCCACCAGCCTGGATGAATTGCCGCAGCTGATCAACGTGCTGCGCGGCGAAATGAGCCTGGTTGGCCCGCGCCCCGTGCAGGAAGCGGAGATTGATCGCTACTACGGCGCTTCGGCCGCGCATTACATGGCCGTGCGCCCAGGTATTACCGGCCTTTGGCAGGTGAGCGGGCGGAGCGAGACATCTTACGAATCGCGCGTGGCGCTGGATGTTTCCTATGTGTCGCGCCCCTCGCTGCTGGCAGACATTTCTATTCTGCTGCGCACACCGGTTGCGGTATTATCGCGCCGCGGCGCACATTGAAGATGGCGGCGCGCGGCAAGCCTGCCGCGCTGCCTTCCTAAATTCCAGCGCGCAGCCGGCTGAAGGGTCTGCCAATGGCTGAGGCGCAAATCTCCACTTCCGCGGAACGCGCGGGCGGGCGCAGGCTGGTCTCCGGTATTCTCTGGAATGGGCTTGGGCGCGGCCTGCCCTTGCTGCTGGCCCTTGTCATAACGCCGTTTCTGGTTGGCGCGCTTGGCGTGGAACGTTGGGGGCTTTTCACCCTGGCGCTGGCGCTGATCGGTATCTTCGGCGTTTTCGATCTTGGCCTTGGCATGGCGCTGACGCGCGGCGTTTCGGAAAAGCTTGGCGCTGGTGCAATTGATGAAGCGCGCGCCATGATCGGCGCGACATTGCTTGCCCTGCTTGGTGTCTCTTCCATCATCGCGGCTGGGCTTTTTCTGACCGTACCTTGGCTAGTCGGGCGCTTCCTGAATGTACCGGAAGCCTTGCAGCAGGAAGCGATCACCGCCTTTCAATTGCTGGCAGCAGCCGCGCCTTTGGTGGTGCTGAATGCCGCGCTTTGGGGTGTACTTTCCGCCTGGCAGCGCTTTCGCATCGCCAATCTGGTGAATATCCCACTCAATACCTTCTATTATCTCGGCCCTCTGCTCGTGCTGTTTGTCTGGAACAGCCTGATCGGCGTGATGCTGGCGATAATTCTGGTGCGGCTTTTCAGCGGTATCGCTTACGCCATCATCGCCCATCGCGATGTGCCGGGGCTTGGCCTGCGGGCGCCACGCTTTAGCCTGATGCGGCCCCTGCTGCGCCAAGGTTTGTGGATGAGCCTTTCCGGCGCGCTCACGCAGCTATTGCTTTACGCGGATCGCTTCATCATCGGCGCCATGCTGACGCTTTCAGCCGTGGCATTTTACGCAACACCGCTTGATCTGATCATGCGGCTTTGGATTATTCCTGTGGCGGTCGCGCAGACCATGCTGCCGGCGATTGCCTCATCCTTCCGGGAACTGCCCGACCATACCGCGCTGCTGATCAAACGCGGGGCGCTGATTGTGATGCTACTCAGCCTGCCGGCCTCCCTGATTTTGATTCCGGGCGCGGAGCTTTTCCTCAGGCTTTGGTTGGGCGCGGAATTTGCCGCGGGCGGCGGGCCGGTGCTGCGTATTCTGGGCTTTGGCATTTTCTTTTCGTGTCTCGCCTTCATCCCCGGTGTTCTGCTGGAAGCTATCGGGCGGCCGGATGTGACAGCCAAATTCTCTCTGGCGCTGGCGGCGATTTTTCTGCCACTCAGTGCCGCGCTTTTGCCCTGGCTTGGCATTGAAGGTGCGGCAATCGCTTGGGCGGCGCGCTGCGTGGTGGATTGTCTGGGGCGCTGCTGGTTCGCCGCAAAGCTTTATCCGGCAGCGCGTCAGACCATGCGGGAATTGCTGTGGCCCATCGCGCCCGCAGCGCTTGGTTTGGCCATGCTGGTGCCCTTGGCCGGCTGGCTTTGGCCCGCGCTTCTGGCCGCCCTGATTTTCGGCTTGGTTTTCGCCGCCGGCTGGTCCATTGCCGCCCCGCAGGACAAGGCCCATGCCTTGGGGATGATCCGCAGAATGAGGCGCCGCAGCGCATGATGCCAATCGCCATCAATGGCCGCTTCCTGACGCAGGGCATGACCGGCGTGCAGCGCTTTGCGCGCGAAATCACCGCAGCAGCGGATCGGCTGATGGGCCATGATGCCTGGCCTGAAGCACGGTTATTGATGCCAAGCAGCGTGGCGCAAAGCCCCTTTGCCTATCTGAAGGCGGAAGCCATCGGCCAGAAATCCGGCCAGCTTTGGGAGCAATGGGAATTGCCCCGGGCGGCCAAGGGGTCCTTCCTGATCAATCTTGGCAATACCGCGCCGCTGATGCTGGGCCGCGCCCAGGCAGTGGTGATCCATGATGCCGGTGTCTTTGACACGCCGGAGAGTTATTCCTTCGCCTTCCGCGCCTGGTATCGCTTTCTGCATAAGATGCTCGCGCGGTCCGGCGCGCAATTGCTGACGGTTTCCGAATTTTCGCGCGGCCGCATTGCTGCGGCGCTGGGTGTGGCGCCTGAGGTCATTGGCGTGCTGCCGGAAGGTGGCGATCACATGCTGCGCATCAGCGCGGATAGCGGCGTGCTGGCCCGGCATGATTTGGTGGCGGGCCGCTATGCGCTGGTGGTGGGCAATCCGGCGGCGCATAAAAACCTAGCGGCGCTAACCAGCGCTGCGGCGCTGCTCGGTGCTCGCGGCCTGACTTTGGCCGTGGCGGGGGCGGCTGACCCGGCCGTATTCCGCGCGGGCGGCGGGCCAGCCGCCGAAGCCGGGCGCATCCTGGGGCGCGTCAGTGACGCTGAATTGCGCGCCCTTTATGAAAACGCGCTCTGTCTGATTTTTCCGTCACGTTATGAAGGGTTCGGCCTGCCGCCATTGGAGGCCATGACCTGCGGCTGCCCGCTTGTCGCGGCCCATGCCGGCGCGGTGCCAGAAGTGTGTGGCGAAGCGGCGCTCTGGTTCGACTCGCTGCGGCCTGAAACATTGGCCGAAGCCCTGGAAAGGCTACTGGATGAAGAAGGCCTCGCCGCCGGCATGCGGGATGCGGGGCTGAAGCGGGCGGCGCATTATACTTGGGAAAAGGCAGCGCTTGCCTTGTTGTCTCTGATCCGAAAGAACGCGCCATGAAGATCGCGCTGGTGCATGAATGGCTGGATAGCTACGCGGGTTCGGAACGCGTGCTGGAACAGCTTCTGCTGGAATGGCCCGAAGCGGATGTCTTCGCCGTATGCGATTTCATGCCGGAAGCAGAGCGTAGTTTCCTGCAAGGCAAGCAGGTTACCACTAGCTTCATCCAGCGTATGCCCTTTGCCCGCAAGCATTTCCGCAAATTCCTGGGCCTGATGCCGCTTGCGATCGAACAACTTGATCTTTCCGGTTACGATGTTGTGATTTCATCCTCTCACGCCGTGGCGAAGGGCGTTCTGACGGGGCCTGGGCAGATCCATATTTCCTATGTGCATAGCCCCATGCGCTATGCCTGGGATTTGCAGCATCAATATCTGCGCGAAGCGGGCCTCACGAACGGCTTGAAGGGCGCTTATACGCGCTGGCTATTGCATCGCATGCGGCTTTGGGATCGCGCGAGTGCGCTTAATCCTGATATCGTGCTGGCCAATTCAAGCTATATCGCGGAACGCATTCAAAAGACCTGGCGGCGCAATGCCCAGGTTTTGCATCCGCCAGTGGATATCGAAAGCTTCACACCTGCGCCGGAGAAGGGTGATTACTACCTGATCGCATCGCGCATCGTCCCCTACAAGAGGGTTGATCTGATCGCCGCTGCCTTCCGCGGCATGCAAAACCGCAAACTGATCATTGTGGGCGATGGCCCGAATGAGGCGCAGGCGCGCGCCGCTGCCGGCGATGCGCCCAACATCACCTTCAAGGGTCGGCTTGCGCGGGCGGAATTGATCGCATTGACACAAGGCGCCCGCGCAGCAGTCTTTGCCGCCGAGGAAGATTTCGGCATCGCCACCGTGGAAGCGCAAGCCTGCGGCACGCCGGTAATCGCCTATGGTCGCGGTGGTGCGCGCGATATCGTGGTCGCACCACCTGATGCGCGCCCGACCGGCATTTTCTTTCAGGAACAAACCACCGCAAACCTGATCGCCGCGGTGGAGCGCTTTGAAGCCATGGCGCCCGCCATCACGCCCGAGGATTGCCGCGCCAATGCGGAACGCTTCAGCAATGCGCATTTCCGCCGCCGCTTTCGGCAGGTGGTGCATGACGCGCTTGGGATCGCCGCGACATGAGGTTCTCGCTCATTGTCGCAACCCTTGGCCGCAGCAGCGAAATCGGCGAATTGCTGGAAAGCCTTTTGGCGCAAGAGCGCGATGATTTTGAAGTGATCATCGTGGATCAGAATGCGGATGATCGCGTGGCGCCGGTGCTACAGCCCTATGCGGCACGCTTGCCGATTACCCATCTGCGCTCTGCCATCCGCAACGCCAATCACGCGCGTAACCTTGGGCTGCGCCAGGCGCGTGGTGAGATCGTGACTTTCCCTGATGATGACTGCCTTTATCCAACGGGTGTTCTCGCGCGTGTTGATGCCGCCTTTCGCGCGACACCATCGCTTGGCGTGCTGACAGGACCTGCGGCATCACCGGAAGGCGGGCTTGGATCGGGGCGCTGGCGCGAAGCCTCGGGCGCGATAGACCTGGCAAATGTCTGGACCAGCGTGATTGAATTCAACCTGTTCCTGCCGCGCAAATTGATGCTGTCGCTGGGTGGCTTTGATGAAAGACTCGGACCTGGCACGCGCTGGGGCTCGGCTGAGGGGAATGATCTGGTCTGCCGCGCCATAGCACGCGGTGCGGTAGCGCAATATGATGCTGGCTTGCGCATCATCCATCCCGATAAGCGCTTGACTGAAGTGGCGGTGTCTCGTGCGGCGAGTTACGGGCGTGGGCTTGGCTTCGTGCTGCGCCGGCATCGCGTGCCGCTTTCCGTATGGTTTCCGTTTCTGGTGCGCCCAATTGGCGGTGCGTTACTCAGCTTGGCAAGGCTGCGCTTTCACAACGCCGCCTATTACACCATGAGCTTTTGGGGCCGGCTGATCGGTGGCCTGGCGCGGGAAGCGCGCGAAGCGCCTCTGCCCGCGCCGCTGCAAGGTAGCGCCTGATGCATATCACCATCGGCATCGCCACGCGTGGCAGGCCGGCCATTCTGGCGGGTGTCTTGCGTGATCTTGCGCGACAATCGCGCCCGGCAGATCGCATTATCGTCTGCCATGTCTCAACAGATGATATCACCGGCTGTGAAGCGATCCCCGGTGTGGAGTTCATCGCTGCCCCCGCCGGCCTGCCGCGCCAGCGCAACCGTATCCTGGATGAAGCGCGGGACAGCGATGTGGTGCTATTTCTGGATGATGATTTCCTCTGCAATGCACAGTATCTTGCCGTGCTGGAAAGCTGTTTTGAAAAACACCCTGAAATGGTAGTCGCGACCGGCACGGTGATCGCCGATGGCGCCAATGCGCCGGGCTATGATTTGGACGAAGGCGCGGCACTACTCGCCGCCGATCCCGGTGTGGCGGATGCCTTTGCGGTGACCGAGGCCTTCAACGGCTATGGCTGCAACATGGCCTTCCGCATGGCTGCCGTGCGCGCCCATGATATTCGCGTTGATGAACGCCTGCCACTTTACGCCTGGTATGAGGATATTGATGTCACGCGCCGGCTTGGTGCGCACGGGAAAATCCTACGCCTTACCGGTGCGCGCGGTGTGCATCTTGGCGCGAAGGCGGGGCGCGTGCCGGGCCTCAGGCTTGGTTATTCGCAGGTGGTGAACCCTATCTACCTTGCCATCAAAGGCTCCTTCCCCTGGAGCCACGCCATCCCAAGTGCGGCACGCCATTGCGCAAAGAATCTGCTGCGCTCGGCGTTTCCTGAGCCCTGGGCGGATCGCTGGGGCCGGTTTCGCGGCAATATGATCGGGCTTTGGGATGTGCTGCGCGGGCGCGTCACGCCGGAACGCGTTCTGGACTTATAGGGCGCGCGCCCTGCGCATTTACCCCCTTTCCCTTCTGGCCAAGGCAGTGGAACATCGCCTGATCAATATCAGGAGGAAGCTCAGCCATGAGCCTTGAACCAGGCCGCGCCCGGCCGGAACCCACGCCCGAAACCCGCCACTTCTGGGAGGGGCTGCGCCAAGGCAAGCTTTTGCTCCAGCGCTGCGGCGATACGGGCAAGCCCTATTTCCCGCCGCGTCCCTTCAGCCCCTATACCGGCACGCGCAATGTGGAAGTGTTTGAAGCCTCCGGCCGCGGCACGCTGCATTCCTATGTGATCCATCATCGCCCAGTGCCTGGCTTCAAGCCGCCCTATGCAATTGCAGTGGTGGAACTGGAAGAAGGCCCGCGCATGATGACGAATATCGTTGAATGCCCGCAAACGCCGGAAGCCTTGGTTCTGGACATGAAACTGGAATTGGCGCCAACCAAGATGGATGACGACATCACCCTGCCCCTTTTCCGCCCTGTGAAGGAGGCTTGAGCGATGATTCGTCCCGGTGAAATCGCGATTGTCGGCGCTGCCGAAAGCACGCGCATCGGCGCTGTGCCCGATATGGCGCAAATCATGCTGCATGCGGATGCAGCGCTGAATGCCATGGCTGATGCAGGCTTGAAGCCTGGCGATATTGATGGCGTTGCCTGTGTTGGCCCCATGATGCCGCAGCAGATCGCGCATTACCTTGGCATCACCCCGAAATGGGTGGATGGCACAGGTGTGGGCGGCTGTTCCTTCATGCTGCATGTACGCCATGCGGCAGCGGCCATTCATGCCGGCTATTGCAAGACCGTGCTGATCACGCATGGGGAAAGCGGCAAGTCCCGCGTGAATGGCACGCCGCGTCCGCCCGAACCGCAAAGCCTGAATGGCCAATTCGAAGCGCCTTTCGGCCCCATGGGACCGCCCACGCTCTTCCCCATTCCCGTCCTGCGCTACATGAAGACCTATGGCGTCACGCATGAACAAATGGCGCAGGTGGCGGTGGTACAGCGCGAATGGGCGGCCAAGAATCCGCGCGCGGCCTTCAAGGACCCGATCACGATTGATGATGTGCTGAACAGCAAAATGATCGCCTATCCCTTCCGGCTGCTGCAATGCTGCCTGGTGACGGATGGCGGCGGCGCGCTGATCCTGACATCATCCGATCGCGCCAAGGATTTCCCGACCAAGCCGTGCTACATTCTGGGCAGTGGCGAAAGTGTGGAAACCACCATGGTCAGCCAGATGGAGGATTTCACCTCATCCCGCGCGTTCCGCGTGGCAGGGCCGGAAGCCTTCCGCATGGCCGGCATCAACCACAGCGATGTGGATCATCTGATGATCTATGACGCCTTCGCGCATCTGCCCATGTATGGCTTGGAAGATCTTGGCTTCGTCAAGCGTGGTGAAGCCAAGGATTTCATCTGGGAACGCAATACGGCGCCGGGAGGCAAACTGCCGATCAATACCAATGGCGGTGGGCTTTCTTACACCCACACTGGAATGTATGGCATGTTCGCTCTGCAAGAAAGCGTGCGCCAGGTGCGCGGCACAGCGCCGGCCCAGGTGCCCAATGTGAAAATCAGCGTGGCGCATGGCGTGGGCGGCATGTTCTCAGCCTCCGGCACGGTGGTTCTCAGCAATCAACGTCCCTGAGAGAGGTTGAAGATGACGGAGGCGGTGAATTTACGCGAAAGGGTGAAGGAACCGCCTTCGCCATTATTGGTGGAAAGCTATTATCGCGGGTCAGTCGCGCGGGCGCAGCATTATGTCTTTCAGCATGAGATGTGGGTGCATCTGGCGCATGGGCTGATGCTGGAACGCCAAGGCATCATCGCCCGCGATGCCATGGCGCAAATCCTGCCGGAAATTATTACCATGGCTGATGCCGGGCCGGATGCGGTGCCGGTCGACTACCGGCAGGAAGATCTCTATTCCTATGTCGAGAAACTGATCATCCAAAAACTCGGCCCCGATATTGGCGGGCGGCTGCATACTGGGCGCAGCCGGAATGATCTGAACGCAACCACCTGGCGCATGGCGTTGCGCACGGAATTGCTCGCGGTGCTGGGGCTGCTCGCTGATCTGCGGCAGATAATGCTTGCGCTGGCCGAGGAACATATCGCGGCAGTCATGCCCGGCTATACGCATGGCCAGCATGCGCAGCCCATTACTTTTGGCTATTGGTTGGCCTCGGCGGCGGATGCGCTGGCGCGTGACCATGAAAGGCTGATGGGCGCGCTGGCGCATTGTGATCTTTGTCCCCTGGGCGCGGGCGCACTTTCCACCACGGCCTTCCCGCTTGATCGCGCGTGGGTCGCCGATGCGCTGGGTTTCGCCGCGCCGTTGGAGCTTGCCTATGACGCGGTGTCGTCGCGCGATGATGCGCTGGAAGCGGCATCCGCCATGGCGGTGATGATGACGCTGCTGTCGCGCCTTGCGACCGATCTGCAAAATTGGGGCAGTTGGGAATATGGTTTTGTCGAATTGGCGGATCGCCATTCGGCGGTTTCCAGCATCATGCCTCAGAAGAAAAACCCTGTGGCGCTGGAACATTTGAAGGCAGCGGCAGCAATGGTGCAGGGCGCGCATCATGCCGCCATGGCCTGCACCAAAAACACTTCCTTCGCTGATGTGAATGATGCGGTGACGGCGGTGAATGAACCTGTGCTGGATGCAGCACTTCGCAGCCGGCGCATCCTGGCCCTGTTTCAGGAAGTGATGCAGGGCATCAGCCTGAACAAGGCCCGCATGGAAAATGCAGCGCGTGAGGGTTTTGGCTCGGCCACCGAATTGGCCGATGTGATTGTGCGCGAAACCGGGCTGAGTTTCCGCATGGCGCATAACGTCGTTGCCATTGTTGTGCGCGATGCCTTGGCTGAGGGCCGCACGGCGGAAAGCATTTCAAGCGTGGCATTGGATGAGGCTGCTCAGCTGCTGTTCGGCAAAGCCTTGCATATTCCAGCCGCGAAGCTCCGCGCCGCACTTGATCCGGCAGAAAACCTGATCGGGCGCAGCGTACAAGGCGGCCCGGCACCGACCGCCATGGCAGCGCTGATAGCGCGCCGGCGCGATAGCCTGGCGCAGGATCGTGCGACCATTACCGCCATCAGTCAGCGCATTGCAGATGCAAGGGCGGCGTGTTGGACAGAGGCGCAGGCATAGTCTTGACGTGCTGCCCGATGTTAGACTGAACATGAAATAGCGTGGGCCATGCCAGCATCGCGCCAAAACCGGGAGGAAGACATGAAACTGACACGCCGCACTGCCTTGACCGCCGCCGCGGGGGTTCTTGCAACGCCCGCCATTGCGCAATCAGGCTTTCCCAATCGCCCCATTCGCCTGATCGTGCCCTGGCCGCCCGGCGGTTCCACCGATGGCCAATTGCGCGCCTTGGCGGAAGCGGGATCACGCTATCTTGGCCAGCAGGTGATTATTGACAATCGTGGCGGCGCCAGCGGCACTCTGGCAGCGGCGGCCATGGCGCAGGAACAGCGCGGCGATGGCTATCTGGTCGGCCAATTGCCCATCACCGTCTTCCGCTTCCCGATGATGTCGAGCCGCCCGACCTGGGATCCGCTGCGGGATTTCACCTATATCATCCATTTGACTGGCTATCTTTTCGGCGTGGTGGTGAAGGCCGATAGCCCTTGGAAAACCTGGGAAGAATTCCTGGCCTACGCCAAGGCCAATCCGGGCAAGGTCGCTTATGGATCGCCCGGCGTTGGCACCACGCTGCATATCACCATGGAACGCATCGCACTCGAACGTGGCATTGAATTCCTGCATGTGCCGTTCCGGGGCGGCGCGGATAATGCGCAATCGCTGCTGAGCGGGCAGACCCAGGCGATGGTCGATTCAACCTCCTGGGCGCCTTTGGTGGATGGCGGACAGTTCCGCTTGCTTTGCACCTGGGGTGAGACACGCGCCAAGCGCTACCCGAATGCGCCGACGCTGGTTGAAAGCGGCATCAATATCGTCTCAACCTCGCCCTATGGCATTGCTGCGCCCAAGGGCGTTGATCCCGGCATCGTCAAGGTGCTGCATGATGGCTTCAAGCAGGCGCTCTATGACCCAGTGCATACCACCGCGCTGGAACGCTTCGATATGCCGCTGATCTACAAAAACAGTGAGGATTACCGCGCTTCCGTAGCCAAGATCATCGAAGAAGAAGGGGCAGTGATCCGTCGCCTTAATCTTCGCATCAACTGATCAGCGCTTGGTGAAGGCGGTGGCCGCATCGCCTTCACTCCGCGCGCAAATCATCCAAGGCAAGTGAGACATGGCGCTGCACCGCGCCATCGTCGTCGCGCAAGGCAAGCGTTACGCGTCTGTTCAGCCAATCAATTTCCACCGTGCCGAAATTGATGCGCGGATAAAGCTCACCCAGGCGATTGGGGCCTTGCTCACGCGCATTAACGAATTGCCGATTGATCCCGCTAGAGGTGATTTCCGTCAGCGCATAGGGCGTGCCCTGGCTTTCACGATAGAGCGCGCCGATATGTCGATCACCGGAAAGAAACACCACGCCACCTGCCTTGGTGCTGGCGATCAAATCATAAAGCCGCTGGCGTTCGCGTGGGAAATTGCCCCATCTTTCCCAGCCATGGCCTTCCACTACGACCTGGATGGAAGAAACAATCAGGCGCAGCTCAGCCGGTTCTTGCAAGCATTGGGCAAGCCAATCCCATTGCGCTTCGCCCAGCATGGTTTTCGCCGGATCATCATCAGGCAAATAGCGTTCACGCCCAGGCGCGCCGCGCGCATCGGTAATGCGCAGGGGTGAACGGAACCATCGCGTATCCAACAGAATGATCTGCACGCGCTGGCCCGCCGGGCCGAGTGTCAGATGATGATAAAGCCCATCGCGTCGGCGCCTGACGTCATCGGCCGGCACGCGCCAGAATTCCAGAAAGGCGTCTTTCGCTTCCTGCTTGAAGGGGTTTTCAACGCCGCCATCATTCACGCCAAAATCATGATCATCCCAGATCGCAGTGTGATGTTGTTGGCCCGCGATGAAGCCCATGAATTCCTCATGCTGCCGGGCACGGGCATAGGCTTCCTTCAGTTCCTCCAGATCATGCCGCCGCACCCCGCCATAGACATTATCGCCGGCAAAGATGAAGAATTCCGGCTGCCAGGCACGCACCGCACGCCAGATCGGTTGCGGTAGCTTCTCATCGGAGCAGGTTCCGAAGGCGATACGACTGATCGCGCGGCCTTGTGCCGCTACCGGCGCAGCAAGCGGCGCCAAGGCCGCTGCCGCCAAGCCACGCCGGGTGATCATCAACTTCAAACCTGCGGCACTTCAACCTTGCCGGTATGCAGCTTGAGCCGCGACATCTCGGGCGCATCCTGCCCCGCGTCACGGAAGGCCTGCTTCAGCGCCGCCATATTCGGCGCGAAGATGCTCTCACGATTGCTGCTGACCCAATCACGCGATTGCTGCGGCATGACGAGCGATCCCTGGAAACGCGGCATCACCCAACGGGCGAAAAGCTCGAAAGACCGCATGGTGGCTTCCCGATCGGCCCATTCATGCGCGCGGAACAACACGCCCCCTGCCCCGCCATTGGTAAAGCCAAGCAACCGCTCAATCCCCGCCGCCACCGTCTCTGGCGATCCCACCAAAGTTGATCCCATCGCCAGCCCATCGCGCAGCGGGTCTTCGGAACGCATTGGCGGCCGGCCAAGGGTTTCGCTGAAATAGGTCAGCGTCTCCAAAGCCTCACCATGGCGCACATCACGCAGCGCGCGTTCATCATCCTCAGCACAGTGCAGATTGACCACCAGGCGCCAATTGCGTCGGTCCATCTTCTGGCCATGCTTGGCGGCTTCCGCTTCCGCCATCTGCCATTGCTCGGCGAGGGATTTCGGCCCGCCCGGCAAGCCCGCGCCGAGTGAGAGCAAGCCAAGCCCATATTTCGCTGCCGCCAGCGCACCCGATGGCGTGGTGGAAGACGCGACCGAGATCGGGAAACGCGGTTCGGAAAAAGGTGCCAGATGCAGCCGCGCCTCACGGAGCGTGAACCAATCGGTTTCCATCGTGACGGGCTCTTCGCAGGCCAAAAGCCGCGTGATGGCATTGAGTGATTCATCCATCCTCCGGCGCTGATGCGCCGCATCAATGCCCATCATATACGCATCCGACACCAGCGCGCCCGGCCCGCAGCCCAACATCACGCGCCCGCGCGTCATGTGATCCAACTGCACAAAGCGCTGTGCAACCAAAAGCGGATGGTGATAGGGCAAACTGGTCACACCTGATCCAAGCTTGATATGCTTGGTGCGT
Organism: Roseomonas sp.; assembly: GCA_020249505.1. Taxonomy (GTDB): domain Bacteria; phylum Pseudomonadota; class Alphaproteobacteria; order Acetobacterales; family Acetobacteraceae; genus Neoroseomonas. The sequence goes on from JADCFN010000033.1 coordinate 128,610, forward strand.
TCCGCTGCCGCGGCAATCATGATTTCCGGGCTGGCGATGGTTTCCCAGCCCGCGGAATGATGCTCACCGATCCAGGCCTCATCAAAGCCCAGATGGTCAAGCCATTCGATCAATTCCAAATCGCGCGTGAGCCCCAGCGTCGGGTTGTCACCAACCCGATGAAAGGGGGCAAGGAAGATGCCAAAGCGAAGGCGGCGAGGCAGCATGGGTGGGTTCTCCATCACATGGAAGGCGGATCGCCCGCCAGGAATTCCTCGCCGCCATAATCGGCTGCGCGAGGCAGGCGCAGGATGCGCCCTTCAGGGGTCATGCCAATCTGTTCCGGCAGCACGGTGACCACGGGCGTGGCGCGCGCGGCGGCGAAGGCTTCTGCCACGCTGTCATGCCGGGCAAGCTTGGTCAGGTTCATACGCGTTGGGAAGACAAGTTTCTTCGTGCCGGAAAGGCCTTCTGCCAGCGCATCGGCGGGCCTGATCCAGACACTATCCACCGCTTCATGGCCATCATGCAAAGCGGCCTGATCTTCCGGCGCGGCCGCCAGGAAGAAATGCGTATCAAAGCGCTTGGGCACATCCACCGGCGTGATCCAATGCGCAAAATGCGCCAGGCCGGAAATCGCGGGCACCAAGCGGCGTTCAGCGAGCATGGCGGCGAATTCGCCCTCGGCTTCCGGCGCCTGGCCGGCTTCGGCCAGCAGAACACCGCATTCTTCCCAGGTTTCGCGAATCGCCGCGACACGAAAGGCGCCATGCGCATCGCCGCCGGCCAGCACCGTATCAGACGCTTCAACCCGCCCGCCGGGAAACACCAAGGCGCCAGAGGCGAAATCAATCTGGCGGTGGCGCACCACCATGAAAATTTCCATGCCGCGCTTCCCATCACGCAGCAGCATGACGGTGGAAGCCGGGCGGGCGGGGGCGGCGGTGCGATCACTCATGGGCGTATTGCAGCGCGCCCGGGCCGCCACCGCAAGGTGCCGCGCTTCAGGATTTCGCCAAACGGCGTAAATGTTGGGCTGCCGCGCGGCTTGCCGCCGCTTCAATGTCGCGGAAGCCCAACACCAGCGTCTCCCCAAGGCTGGTCAACCGCGCCCCGCCGCCCCCGGCACCGCCGGTAATGCGCTCCACCACCGGGGCCGAGAAGGTATCATTCAACTCCGCCACCAATTCCCAGGCCCGGCGATAGGACATGCCGAGTGACCTGGCGGCGGCGCTGATCGAACCCGCTTCGGCAATCGCTTCCAGCAGGGCGATCTTGCCCGGGCCGACCCGGCCATCGGCAAAATCCAATCGCAGCCATAGTGAGGCGTCGTTCATGGCCGGGGCATCACGTGAAGGGCATCGCGCAGCAGGGAAACGCTGCATGCTTCACCCACTGCAAGCGCGTTACGCTGCGCGGCATGGCGCGGCAGGGCGAAGGTCAATTGCCGGCTATCTGTGTCGCCCACATCCAGGGTCACGCGCATTTCCTCACCCATAGGCAGCAGCGCGGTGATGCTGCCGGAAACCGGATTCTCCCTTTCGCCGGCTGAAGGTCTACCACGCCGATGCAGCACCACACCGCCCGCGCCAATCAACCAATCCACAGCGGTGCCAGGCGGCAGGCTTGGCATGGGCGCGGCTTCCAGCACCTGATCGCTCCAGCGGAGCCGCGTCAGGCCATCCTCATGCGCAAGGATCACGCCGGTGAAAAGATTGCGCAGATCAAGCAGCCGCGCGACCTCGGCAGAGGCCGGGCGGGCCAGCATTTCCGCGGGCGGCGCGGTTTGCAGGCCGCGCCCCCGATGCAACAGCAGCATGCGGTCGGCCAGCGACGCGGCTTCATCCAAATCATGCGTGACCAGAATGATCGGGATGGAAAGCCCCTGCCGCAGATTGGCCAATTCCACCTGCAAGCGCCGCCGCGTGGCGCGGTCCACGGCGCTGAAGGGTTCATCCAGCAGCAGCACGGCCGGGTCGCGCGCCAAAGCCCGCGCAACGGCCACGCGCTGTTGCTGACCGCCGGAAAGCTCGGCTGGGCGGCGTTCTTCCAACCCCGCAAGATGCACGCGTTCCAGCAGGGCGGCGGCGCGTTCGGTGCGTGACGCAGCGGGCAAATGGCCCATGGCGGCCATGACATTGCCGAGCGCTGTCATATGCGGAAACAGCGCGTAATCCTGAAACACCAGACCAACGCGGCGCCGATGCGCCGGCATATCAAGCGCGCGGCTGGTGTCGAGCCAGGTTTCGCCATCGCAGATCACGCTGCCGCTGGCGGGATGATGCAGCCCGGCAATGGCGCGCAGCGTCGTGGATTTGCCCGCCCCTGATGGGCCGATGATGGCCAGCAGCTCCCCGGGCGCGCAATCAAGCGCGATATCCAGCGCGATGGGTGTGGCGGCCTTAAGGTGCACGGAAAGCCCCGCGTTAGTCATGGCGGCGGCGCCCAATCCCGCGCGTGAGCCGCTGCACCAGTAGCAGCGACACAAGGCAGATCACCAGCAGCAGGGCGGACATGCTGGCCGCGGCGGCATCGTCAAACGCCTGCACGCGATCATAGATGGCAATGGCAGCGGTGCGGGTTTCGCCGGGGATGGCGCCGCCCACCATCAGCACCACGCCGAATTCGCCAAGCGTATGCGCGAAAGTCAGCACAATGGCGGTGGCAATGCCGGGCCAGGCCAAAGGCAATTCAACCCGCCAGAACACAGCCCAGGGCGCCATGCCGGATGTTGCCCCCGCTTCGCGCAGATTGGCGGGAATGGCGCCGAAAGCGTTCTGGATTGGCTGCACCGCAAAGGGGATATTGGCGATGGCACTCGCCAACAGCAGCCCTTCAAAGGAAAAAGCGAGCGTCCGGCCGAATAGCGCTTGGAAAGCGCCGCCAAGCCAGGTGCCGGCGCCAAAGGCGACCAGCAAATAAAAGCCAAGCACAGTCGGCGGCAGCACGAGCGGCAACGCCACCGCCGCTTCAACCACGCCCCGCCCGCGAAAGCGCCGCAGCGCCAGAAAGCGCCCAAGCCATAGCGCCAAGGGCAGCAGGATCACCACCGTGCCAAGACCAAGCCAGAGCGAAAGGCGAAAGGCGGGCCAATCCATGCTTCAGGGCGCCTGCAAGCCATGGCGCGCGAAAACTGCCGCTGCCTGAGGGGAAAGCAACCAGGCCTGCAAACGTAACGCCGCTTCACTGCCGCGCTTGGTCAGGGCCAGGCGGTGACGGAGCGGTTCATGCAAAGCCTCCGGCACCAGGCTGAAGCTGCCGCGCGCCTTGAGCGCGGGCGAAAGCGCGAGAGAGTGCGCAACAAGGCCACCAATCGCGCCCTCGGTTGTAGCGAATTGCGCGGCCTGGGCGATGCTGGTGCCAAAAACCAGGTGCGGGCGCAGCACCTCCCATAGATCAAGCCGACGCAACGCTTGTTCCGCAGCGCGCCCATAGGGGGCGATTTCCGGATTGGCGATGGCAAAGCGCTGCACGCGCCTCGCCGCCAGCAAGGGGCGGAGCGCTTCCAGACCGCCCGCGGGATCAAGTACCGACCCACGCGGCGCAAATAGCGCCAACCTGCCCAGCGCAAAGACATGGCCCGCATCGCGCGTGTGACCCGCTTCACTGAGTTGCTCAATGCTAACCTCATCAGCGGCGAGCAGCATTTCAAAAGGCGCGCCTTGCGCGATTTGCCGCGCCAGATTGCCGCTGGCGCCATAGGCGAAACGCGGCGCGATGCCGGTTTGGGCGGTGATCAACGCTGCCACCTCCTCCAGTGCCGGCTGCAAGCTGGCAGCAGCGGCGATCAAGGGACGCTCCGCCGCATAGGCATAAGCAGAAACGCCTTGCAGTGCTGTCAGGGTCAGCAAAAGGCGACGATGCACTGTGATCCTCCGTTATTCCCATTTGGCTATAACCCGAAGCAAGCGCCGCGCGCAAGTGATCCGAAAAACATCTGCGCGCATTTTCTAAATGTAAATCTTAGCGTGGCACAACGATGGATGAGGAGCAAAAAATGTTCACATCCCAGAAATACTCTGTGCCCGCTGCACGCAGCATCGCGCTGATTGGCGGAGCCTTTATCAAGACATCATCCATTATCACTAACGAATCATTACTGCGTCCCACGATTGGTCTTCCAACCATCGCCGCAGGCGCGGAGACCGTGCCATGAGCGGTACCTCACCCCCAATTGGTACGGCCGGCAATGATTTTCTTTCAATGCCTGGCATCACGGATGACAGTATTGCCGGGCTTGCCGGCGACGATACCTTGCTTGGCTTCGGCGGTGTGGATCAGCTTTCGGGCGGTTCAGGCAATGATTCGCTTGATGGTGGTGATCTGGCTGATGGCCTGCAGGGCGATGCGGGCGATGATACGTTATTGGGTGGCAATGGCTGGGATATGCTGTTTGCCGATGCGCCGAGCGGCAACAGCGGCGATACCGCCGCGTCACGCAACCTGTTGCGCGGTGAGGCTGGCGATGATGTTCTGCTGGGCGCGCTTGGGCGCGATACGCTTGATGGCGGCGATGGCCTGGATGTCTTGAGCGGCGGTGGCGGGGCCGATTGGCTCTTCGGCGGCAATGATGCCGATACTTTCCTGGTTGATTTTTCCGCCAATCCTGCGTTGGTCAGCAGCTTTCTTGCGGCGGATACGCTTGGCGATTTCTCACGGGCTGAGGGAGATACCATTTCCTTCGGCCTCAGCAATGGTGTTTTGCAAGGGGCTTATGGGCCTGCGCCGCTGATTTGGCGGGGGGTGCTGCAAAACAATTCAGGGCCAGTGCTTGGGCTTGCCTTGCCCGGGGCGGAATTGGGCTTGGGTTATCTGCAAGCCTGGTACATTCCGGCAGCCAGCACCGATACCGTGCCGGGCGGCTGGCTTGCGATTGACCTTGATCAGGATGATGTGCTCAGCACCACTGATCTGCTGATTCGCCTGGTGACGACCAGCTTTACGCAAGGGAATTTCTATGCCTGGGCCGCGCCCGGTAGCTTTGCCGGCATGGCGGGCACCGCGGGTGAAGATGCCCTTTCCGCCATTGCTTCAGGGTCACGGTTATTCGGCCTTGGCGGCGCAGATCAACTACTCGGCGAAGCCGCTGCGGATTGGTTTTCGGGTGGCGCTGATTCCGATTCGATTTTTGGGTTCGGTGGTTCCGATCAGCTTTGGGGTGGCGCAGGCGATGATTGGCTTATGGGGGGCAATGGCCATGATGCGCTTTATGCGGATGGCCCAACCCTGGATGACTCGGATGCGGCGGATGCGGTCAATCTATTGGAGGGCGAAGCCGGCAATGATTCGCTCTTTGGCGGGGCGGGGCAGGATCGGCTGCTCGGCGGCAATGACAATGATTTTCTCTATGGCGCCGATGGCGCCGATGTCCTGGAAGGTGGGGCCGGGCTTGACTGGCTGATCGGCGGTGATGGTGACGATAGCCTGGTAGGTGGTGCAGGGGCCGACACGCTTGATGGTGGCGGCGGTGATGATCGTATTGTCCTGCAAGATGCCACGGATCGGCTTGATGGTGGTGACGGCCTTGATTGGCTTATTCTCTCGACCGGGCTTTTCATTGATCTTGGACTTGAAGAAAATCAGGTAATCAATGGCGCCTGGATCGCCGGTTTTGAATCAGTAGATGCCAGAACGGCCAGCGCAGGCATGACGGTGCTTGGCAGCTACGCGCCAAACAATATCTTCGGCGGGACGGCCAGCGACAGCCTCAGCGGCGATGATGGCGATGATTACCTACAGGGGGGCAGTGGGCATGACACGCTGGCCGGTGGGTCGGGGCAGAATATTCTTGAAGGCGGTCCTGACAATGACGCGTTTTTGGTCAATAGCCTGGATGACCTGACACTTGAAAATCCAGGCCAGGGCGCGGATACCGTTTTCGCCAGTATTGATTTCTACCTGCCCGCTGAGATCGAGGCGCTTGTGCTGACCGGCATGGCCGAGCGGGCTTTCGGCAATGAGGGCAATAACCTTCTGGTCGGTAATGCGCTGGCCAATGATCTGCGGGGGGGCGCCGGCCATGATGTGCTGCAAGGCGGTGCCGGTGATGACACGCTGCAAGGCGATGCGGGCAATGATCACCTGATCGGCGGTGATGGCGCGGGGGACTGGGCGAGCTTCGCCAATCTATCCGATTTCGGCCAGAATGTCGTGGTCAACCTGACGAATGGCGGCGCTTGGGAGGCCGGCGGCAGCGACTTGTTGCAAAGCATTGAACATGTGCTGACCGGGGCCGGCCATGATCAGCTTTTCGGCAATGCCGTCGCCAATTACCTCTCCGCCGGTTCGGGCTTTGACATTCTCTGGGGCGAAGCCAGTGCTGACACACTGGATGGGGGTGAGCATGATGATACGCTTGATGGCGGCGCCGATGGCGATCTGCTGATTGGTGGCGTCGGGCGGGATACCATCATGGGGGATGCCGGCAATGACACGCTGATTGGCGGCGAAGGCGCCGATTCCATGGCCGGCGGCGACGGTAATGATCTTTATTACTTCATCGAAGCGCAGGACCAGATCATTGAGGTGCCAAGTGGCGGTCAGGATACCATCATCACCTCTGCGAACATCACCATGGGCGCTAATGTCGAGGTTTTGATCATCGCGGAGGGGGTGAGCGACCTTACCCTTGTGGCGCGGTCAACCGGCAGCATAATGATCGGCAATGGCTTAAGCCAAACCTTCCAAGGTGGTGCGGGGGATGATGTGATCCTTGCAGGCGGCGGGAGTCTCGCCGATATAAAGGTGCTCTTCAATAGTTGGTTCTAGCCCGCCTTCCATGCGGGCCTGAGCCCAAATCGAGGAAGGCTGGTTTGTGATGGAAAAGGCAACGCTCGGCGGCGGCTGTTTTTGGTGCCTGGAGGCTGTCTTCCTCGGCATGAAGGGTGTCAGCGCCGCGACCTCGGGCTATGCGGGCGGGTATGTCGCGAACCCGAGTTATGAGGAGGTTTGCGGCAAGCGCACCGGCCACGCAGAGGTGGTGCAGATTGCTTATGATCCGGCCGTGATTTCCTTCCGGGATGTGCTCCGCGTCTTTTTCGCGATCCATGATCCCACCACCAAGGATCGGCAGGGCGCGGATATCGGCCCGCAATATCGGAGTATTATCTTAACCCATGACACCACGCAGGAGGCCGCTGCGCGGGAAGTCATCACGGAACTTACCGCGGCGCAGCTTTGGCGTAACCCGATTGTAACAGAGGTTGTGCCATTGACCGAATTCTGGCCTGCTGAGCCAGAGCATCACAATTACTTCGCGCGGAACCCCTGGTCAGGCTATTGTCAGGCGGTCGTGGCACCCAAGGTGGCAAAGTTCAGGAAGAATTTTTCCGATTTCCTGAAACCCGCGCATGGGGCATAAGGCGCCATGGTTTTCTTCAAGCAAAACAAGCCGCAAGAACACGCCTTCCCGATCCAGAAGCAGGAAGCCGAATGGCGCGCGGCGCTTTCCCCTGAAGCTTTTCGGGTGCTGCGCCAGCATGGCACTGAAAGGCCCGGTTCATCGCCACTGAACGGCGAAAAGCGGCCTGGGCGATTCCTCTGTGGTGGTTGCGCCGCCCCGCTTTTCGATGCCGCCACCAAATATGAAAGCGGCACGGGCTGGCCTTCCTTCTATGCGCCGCTGGATGGCGCCATCGGGACCCATATTGATCGCTCGCTCTTTATGGTGCGGACCGAAGTGCATTGCGCCCAATGTGGCGGCCATCTGGGCCATGTTTTCCCTGATGGCCCAGCCCCAACGGGCCAGCGCTATTGCATGAATGGCATTGCCCTGACCTTTGAGCCGGATGCCGCATGAAAATCACGCTTTGTTTCGGCCTTGCCTTGGCCCTGTTTGCCTTGAACGGCGCTGCCAAGGCTGACTTCGTCTATGTGCTGAATTCGACCGATCCTAGCATCGTCAAGATCGATTCCAGAACCGGGCAGGAAGTGCGGCGCATCGAAGGATTGCGCGAAGTGCATCATTTGGTGCTGGCACCCGGCGGGCGGGAATTGCTGATCGCGGATTCGGTTGGCAATGAAATCCTTTTTGTGGAGCCATCCACCGGTAATGTGCTGCGCCGCGAACGCATTTCAAATCCATACCACCTGGATTTCTCCCCCGATGGTCGCTTGCTTGTCATTGCAAGCCTAAGGCGCGGCCAGGTGGATATTTATGATGCGGAGGGCCCGCGGCTGCTGGAACGGCTGCGGGTCGGCAATAAGCCATCCCATATCGCCTTCAGTCCTGATTCGCGCTTTGCCTATGTCACAATGCAAGGTGATGGCACCGTGATTGAGATAGACCTGCAAACGCGGCGCATTCTGTGGCAGGCACCGGTCGGCCCGGAACCCGCCGGCATTATATGGCATCGCGATAGGCTGATTGTGGGCGTTATGGGGCGCGATCACTTTGCGGTGCTGAACCCTGCCACGCAGCAGGTGGAAGGCACGATTCGGGTTGGCCGCGGCGCGCATACAATCTTCCTTTCGCCTGATGGCAAAACGCTTTGGGCCACCAGTCGCGTGCAGAGCCGTATTGCCGAAATTGATCCGACCAGCCTGGAGGTGCGGCGCATTCACGAAGTACCGGGCGGGCCGGATTGCATTGCCTTCGCACCCGACGGGGCGGTGTGGGCCACTCTGCGCTGGGCGGGCCGCATCGCGCGGCTTGACCCCGCTTCGGGCGATGTTTCGACCCTTCGCGTGGGCCGCAGCCCGCATGGCATTTTCGTGCAACCGCGCGCCGCGCAATGATCCAGTGCTGCCAGAGGCTGGTTCTAACGCTCGCAGCGCTTTGCGCGGTCCTGGCCATGCCGGCTTCGGCCCAAACATCCGCCGCCTGCCCTGCTGGCACGCTCTACCTCACCATTGATACCGGATGGGGGCGGGAAGCGGAAAAGATCGCCGAAATCCTGCGCCGTCGCGGCATTCGCGCCACCTTGTTTGTAGCGCATGAGCCGACCCATCGTGGTGACCGCAGTCTTGATCCTGCTTGGGCAGAGTTCTGGCGCGCGCGCGCGGCTGAGGGACATGTCTTCGCGAGCCACACGGATAGGCATTGGTACTTCCGGGGTGATCCTGCGCCCGGCTTGGTGCGTTATGTCGCGCGTGGTGGCGGTGGAGAGGTAGTGCTTGACCAGGAAGCCATGTGCCGGGAACTGGCCGCGCCCATCACGCGGCTGCGCGCTGCGGCGCCCGATGCTGTGGTGCTGCCCCTATGGCGTGCGCCGGGCGGTATCACCACGCCGAATGCGGTCCGCCTTGCAGAGGCGTGCGGGCTGCGTCATCAGGGATGGACCAGAAACGGTTTTCTGGGAGATGAACTCAACAGCGACACGCATCCCAATACATCACTGCGTGATCAGGCGCTGAGAAACCTCCGTGATGGTGAGGTTTTGGTCATGCATTGGGGCGTCCGCAGTCGGAAAGACCCCTATGCGCATGTTTTTGAGGAAGTCGTGTCGGGGCTGCAGGCCAGGGGTTTCTGCTTCGCCACCTTGACCGCAGAGGGCAGGCGTTAGGCAATGTTCAAGACCCTTGATGAAATGCACACCAGACTTACCGGGTGGATTTTTGAAATCCTGCTGCAGCCGGTGCTCTATGCCACCAATCTGATGAATATCGCCGATGAAATGCTGGAATGGGTCGATTTCGCCCTGTTCAGCGTTTTCGGCATGGTGGTGATCTATGCGGTCTGCCGCCCGTTGGAAGCTTGGCGCCCAGTGGAACCGGTAACAGACCGCCACGCCATCCGTACCGACATCATCTATACGCTACTCGCGCGGCTTGGTATCTTTCCATTGCTGGCCTTCATTTTTCTGGCCGCCATCCAAAGCCATTTGGAAGGGCTTCTGGCCGATACGGGCTTTGTTGCCCCGTCACTGGAAACCTTCTTTCCCATTTTGCATGAATCGCCATTACTGACCTTTTTTCTCTACGTCGTGATCCTGGATTTCGGCGAATATTGGCGCCATCGACTGCAACACAGCATCGGTTGGTGGTGGGCGCTGCATTCCATCCACCACGCCCAGCGGCAAATGACCTTTTGGACCGATGACCGCAACCACATCCTGGATGAGGCGATTGCGGCGCTCTGGTTCGGTACCATCGCCTTGCTGATTGGCGTTTCGCCGGCGCAATTCCCGTTGCTGCTGCTGCTCATGCGACTGATCGAAGCTTTCTCCCACGGGAATATCCGGCTTTCCTTCGGCCGCATTGGTGAAAGGCTGGTGGTTTCCCCACGCTATCACCGCCTGCATCATGGCGTGCTATCCACGGCAGAGCATGGCAAGAATTACGCTGTGTTGTTTCCGGTCTGGGATTGGATGTTTGGTACGGCGGATTTCAGTCGCAAAGTCTTTCCACGCACCGGTGACCCAACTGCGCCTGAAGCCATGGCGACTGGCGGCTGGCTGGTACAGCAATGGGCCGGCTTCAAACGCATGATCGGGATGCGCGAGCGCGCCTGAAGCGCCCTTGCGCTTATATTCCCGGTCATGGCACGCAACCAAATGCCCGGACCACAGTGGGCCTGATGGTTTCCAGCAATTCTACCAAACGGTCTTCGCGTTTTCCTGATATCTTCGCATTCTTATGGCTGATCAGTGGCAGGGGAGAATGCCTGAAAAACCACCCTGGCGCTGGCATTTCCGGTAACATAGTGGTACGACTTCGCTGAATTCCCGCAACACCTCAGCGAACGTTTGTTGATCGGGGCTTTGGTCATCCGGCTTGATCCCGAGTATGGGTAATTGTTGGAAGAAACGCTGTGAACACGACCAATCTTTAAATTGAGCCTGTACTGATCGGCGCATGGATGATAGCCATTCTGATGATCGGTGCAGGCAGCGTCTTGCTGACGATTTCTACCGGATGGGCCTGGTGGCGCGTTTCCCAACACATGGATGGACTATCTGTCCAGTGCTAGCCGTTTTTTGGAGGCTGAATATACGGTTGAACACAAGTCTTTCGTGACGGTCAGCACCACCCATGCCGGTGCGGTAGTATTTCAAGGTTCGGGTGATTCGTTAAAGTTTCTTCTGGTCAAGGCGAATGATGCAGAAAGTCATTGGGTTTTACCGAAGGGCCATATTGAAAATGGCGAAGATGCGTGGTCAGCCGCCCTTCGTGAGGTAAGAGAAGAAACCGGCGTTATTGCCAAGCGTGACTGCATCCTTGAACTTGATCGTGTTTTCTACTCGGTTGGCGGGAGGCCTGTATCGGTAACTTATTTTCTGGCTGCCCTCGAAAGCGAATCCCCCTCTCCGGAAGGGCGACCGAAGAAATGGATATCAGCCCTTGAAGCGGAGCGTGAGGTGAAGCACCAAGAAGCGCTTCGCGCAATTAAGCGGGCGCATGCGCTACTTGATGCGAAGAGGTGCTGAATTACGGCTTCTTTCGCTCAAGCGCTGATACGGCGGCAAGAAAGGCGCCAAGGCTGATCGCTATGGCGCCCAGGATTTCGAACACACTCGGCACTTCGCCCAGGATGAAGAAGGCCAGCAGAAAGCTGGCAACCGGAAGAAGGGCCAAACTCATGGCCGCAGCCGGCGCACCAAGTAGCATGGTCGAACGCCCAAGCGAGAACATGGTCAGGGCACCCATCAAGACACCCTGATAGAAGCCCTGAAACAACAGGTCAGCGGTCGGGATTTGCGTGAGCTTTGACGATTCCCAGAAGAACAGCAAAAAAAACGGGAAATAGATCAGCATGGAATAGACGCTGAGCAAGGCCGCACCTTGCAAGGCAGAAAGCCCGGAACGGCGCATGCGGAGCAGATAGGTGGAACCCAACATGCCCGCGCAGACGAACAGAATATCGCCCTTCCAGTAATCAAGATGAATGCTGGCAACACTCACACCACCAATGGCGAGCGCACCAAGCGTGATCAGTGCGAGGCCATACTTGCGCAGACGCGAAATCGCCTCACCCAGGAAATAAAAGCAGAGCAGGCTTGTGAAGAGCGGCATGAGGCCAGTGGAAAGCGCCAAATGCCCCGCCGGTGCAAGAGCCAGGCCCTGTGTAGTCAGCATCGCCAGCGGCGCGCCCTGCAAAAGCGCAAACCAGAGCCCCTCACGCCAAGCATGGCGCGGCATGGAACCCACCATCCGCAACAACACAGGCAGCAGGATCAAGCCTCCAATGCCAAAACGCAGCAGGACAATATCAGGAGGGGTGACAGATTCGGTAACCGCCAGCCGCGTAAAGGCCGGCCAGGCCGACCAGACAGCGACCGTGAGCGCGGCCCAGAGCGTGCCGCGGAGCTTGGTGTTTGTCATGGGCGCGGCCGTTGGGCTTTGGGCATGGGCCGACATGCTTTGTTCAGTCACGCAAGCGAAGTTGAGTAGCGCAAGGTTTCAGCCCTTTGGCGCGCCGGCTAGTTCCAGACCGAGCGCATAGTTTTCGCGGTCTTCCGGCCGGGCGAGGGGATAGGTGCGCGTGAATTGCGCAATGGTAAAATGTGGTTCCAGGTGCAGGAGTTTTTGCAAGTAGGGTGCCGCTTCCTCACGGCGACCAAGATGGCCGAGTGCTGCGATCAGCGGTTTGTAGCCGTTGCAGAAATCGGGATTCTCACGCACGAAACGTCGGCCATGGCGGTGGGCCTGTTCATAATCCCGCGCAATCAGATAGGCGGTGGTGAATACATTGTCCCAAACATGCGTATTCGGATTTGATGGGGTCAAGCTCTTGTATCGTTCAAGGTGCCTCAGCGCAGTATCAGGCTGACCTATGTAGCAATAAGTCGCCGCGCTAATGGCCCAGATCACAGCTACATTGGGATTAAGACGCGTGGCAGCATTAAAATAATGCAGTGCTGAATCGAAATCTTTCTCCAAAAAAGCGCAAATATGGCCGCATACAGCATGAGCCTCCGCGCTCTCGGGATCATTTTTGATGGCTGCAAAAGCCAGCTCCTGCGCCTTTCCCATGCACGCGGCGGGATCGGACGACCATCCCTGCCCTATATGATAAATGTACCAGAACGCCCGCCAGGCAGCAGCCTTGGCGTTTGCGGGTTCCAGGCGGAGCGCTTCCTCCAGCAACTCGCCAGCCTTTTCAAATGGTGCCCGCCGCATTGATGAAAGGAGCGGAATCGCTTGGACAACGAGCCGCGATGCACTCGACCACCGAGAAGCGCTTTGCTGTCCTTCAATGAACAGGATCGCCGGATCAATGCGCGCAACCACCGGCGCCACAACGCGGTCATGGAGTTGATCCATCATCGCGGTCGCAAGTTCGAAACGATCACTCCAGACAGGCCGTATATCCGGGCCTATATCCAGAAGCCGAATACTGATACTGATCTTGTCCACGCCGCTGATCAGATTGCCTTCCACCGCGTAATGCCAGCCCTTGGCACGGAGAAAAGCTTCATCCCATTGCGCCATCTGTGGCTGAGGGGTCAGCGCCGCGACCACATCAAACCAACGAAATCTTGCAAGGGCAGAGGCAATTTCCTGGCTGAGTGAAAAGGCCAGTTGTGTATTCTCCTCTGCGGTCGCCTGGAAGGGAATGACACCAATCCGCAGCCGCGACGCGGTAGGCGCCGAAATGGCGCTTAGCCCGCGTGGCTCGGCATGGTTCTCGCGCCCTTGCCCAGCTGCGACCTTTAGACCCATCGGCGCCGAACGCAGCTTTTCATAAAGCGCCCTGGTTTCAGCGGAGGGTTCGACCTCCAACCGGCTCTGCATCGCCATGCGGCAACGTTCGAATTCGCGGAGCGCCTGCGCCTTTTCCCCCATATCGGCCAGGGCCGCCATAAGGATGCGGCTGGCGCCTTCATGGGTCGGCTCACAGGCAATGATCCGGCGCGCCAGGCCAGCACGCCTTTCGGCGGGAACATCGGCCTGGGCGATCTGGTGCAATTCCTCGTCAAAAACCGCAGTGACTTCAGTCGCGAAGCGCGCCCGTTCCATCAGCAGCCATTCGTCAAAGGCTTCTGAGATACCATTCAAATCTTCCAGCAATTCACCTTCACAGAGCGCCGCCAGATCGGTCCTGAGCAGATTCGCCGGATGCGGACCGGCCAGGATGGCAGCGCTATCCACCCAGCAGACCCGCTGGTTCAGCCGGATCATTTCAGCATCGGTTTCCAGCACCTCATCCGCCAGGGGGCCGAAGGCCAGCAGCAATTCCCGCAGCGATTGGCGCAGGCTGGCGCGGGCCTGATGGTCCGGCACCCGGTCCCACAACAGGGCGGCTATCTTGGCCCTTGGCACCCGCTGGCCCGCATGCAGGCAAAGATAACCGAGGATAGCGCGGGCCTTGCGGCCGCGGGGCACCAGATCCTCACCCAGATAGCTGATGGCACGAAGCGCGCCGAGGAGGTGGATGCGAACAATCGCCTGCCGGGCGCCGACATCCAGCGCCACAAGGTTGTTCTGATTGGCATTTTGCTGCGCCAATGACACCCCCGTGATTGTCCGAAAGGGACATTACTCAACCAGCCTATTACCTATGGTTGTGGGGCGCAAGCACTATTTCACGCCGATCTGCGTTTTTTTAACGCTGCGCTGATGCCCAGTTCACAGCGTATTCACGGCAGGGCAGCAAGCTGCGATCTAACGAAGCAAAACAACGGATCATCCTCAACCTCTGGTAGATTTCGAGGCGGTCCCCTAACCCAGGAGATATGAACATGAGCGAGATGCACATTCAACAGCTTCCTTCCATGAAGTCGGTCTCCCTTGCTGGGGCCGCGATCGCCGATGCCGGCAAGGTCCGCATCGGCGGCAACGCCCCGAGCCTCCCGCCCGTGCGTATCTCCACTATTGATGCCGGCAAGGTCCGCATCGGCGGCAACGCCCCGAG
>JADCFN010000034.1 GCA_020249505.1 Roseomonas sp.
ACTGGCGAGGGTCCTCAAGCGCAGAAAAATGATCCAGGAGTGACGCAGAAGACATGGAGAAACCTCATCAAATCGAGGTAACCCATGAATCACATTACGCCGCAATCAGGAATCCCGACCAATCTCAAGCGATTGCCCTGGGAAAAAGCTTGATTCCGCTTGACGCACCAAGCTGTCAGGGCCTAAGCACCCGCAACGCGTCGTGGTGAGAACTGCGGCGTTGCCCGTTTTGGGCCGGCAAAGGGTGGTCCGTTATTCCGCCCGGAACCCTTGGGCCTTCCAGCGCATCGCGCCGGGGCCAAGCCGTGCTTCCCCTGCGGGTGGAAGGGCGCAGACCCAATGGCCGCCCGCGTGGCCCATACAGGACACATAAGCTTCATGGCTACTGCCACCAGCCTCGCCAATGCTGGCGTGGAGGATTTTGCCGCACTTCTCGATGCCACGCTTGGCCCGGATACGGGTTTTGCCGGCTCTGTCGTCACCGGGCGCGTATTGCGCATTGATGGCGATTTCGCGGTTCTTGATGTCGGCCTGAAAAGCGAAGGCCGCGTCCCGCTCAAGGAATTCGCCGCCCCGGGCCAGAAGCCCGAAGTGAAGGCCGGCGATGTCTATGAGCTTTTCGTTGAGCGTTATGAAGACCGCGATGGTTCCATCGTGCTGTCGCGCGAAAAGGCGCGGCGTGAGGAAGCCTGGACGACGCTCGAAAAATCCCACCAGGCCGGCATTCGCGTGAACGGCGTGATTTTTGGCCGCGTGAAGGGTGGTTTCACCGTTGACCTTGGCGGGGCAGTTGCCTTCCTGCCGGGCTCTCAGGTGGATATCCGCCCGGTGCGTGATGTGATGCCGCTGATGGGCAATGCGCAGCCCTTCCAGATCCTGAAAATGGATCGCGCGCGGGGCAATATCGTTGTCTCCCGCCGCGCCGTTTTGGAAGAAACCCGCGCGGAACAGCGGAGCGAGCTGATCCAGGGCCTCAAGGAAGGCATGATCCTGGATGGTGTTGTGAAGAACATCACCGATTACGGCGCCTTCGTGGACCTCGGCGGCGTGGATGGCCTGCTGCATGTCACTGACATCGCCTGGCGGCGCATCAACCACCCGTCAGAAGCCCTCACCATCGGTATGCCGGTGAAGGTGCAGGTGATCCGCTTCAACCAGGATACGCAGCGCATCAGCCTTGGCATGAAGCAGCTCATGTCCGATCCGTGGGATGGTGTGGCGCTGAAATATCCGGTCGGCGCGAAATTCTCTGGCCGTGTCACCAACATCACCGATTACGGCGCCTTCGTGGAACTCGAAGCCGGTGTTGAGGGCCTCGTGCATGTGTCCGAAATGTCCTGGACCAAGAAGAACGCGCATCCTGGCAAGATCGTTTCTACCTCAGAACAGGTTGATGTGATCATCCTGGATGTGGATGAACCGAAGCGCCGCATTTCCTTGGGCCTCAAGCAGGCGCAGGGCAATCCGTGGGAGCTGTTCGTGGAAGCGCATCCGGTGGGTTCCACCATCGAAGGCGAGATTCGCAACATCACCGAATTCGGCCTGTTCATCGGTGTCGGCGCGGAAATCGACGGCATGGTGCATATGTCCGATATTTCCTGGGACGAAGCCGGCGAAGCCGCCATGCAGGCCTACAGCAAGGGCCAGATGGTCAAGGCGAAAGTTCTGGATGTGGATGTCGAGAAGGAACGCATCTCCCTTGGCATCAAGCAGCTTCAGGCCGACCCGGCCGCCGAAGTGCTGGACCGCGTGCGCAAGGGTGATGTTGTCACCTGCATCGTCACCAAGGTTGAGCAGAACGGCATTGAAGTGAAGGTGGATGATGTGCTGACTGGCTTCATCCGCCGCGCTGAATTGGCCCGCGACCGTGGCGACCAGCGCCCCGACAAATTCGCCATTGGCGAAAAGGTCGATGCGAAGGTCACCGCCGTGGACCGCGCCGCGCGCCGCCTGACGCTGACCATCAAGGGCAAGGAAGTGGAAGAGGAACGCGAAGCCATGCGCGAATATGGCTCGGCCGATTCCGGCGCCTCGCTCGGCGATATCCTGGGCGCGGCCATCCGCCGCCGCCGGGAAATGACCGGGGAAGAGTAATTCCCGGTTCACGGTGCGAACCGTTGCAGCCCCGGGGCAGCAATGCCCCGGGGTTTCTTATTGATACCCCTTGCCCCAAGGCGCGCCGCGCGCCACAAACAGTTCATGTCCCTTGAAGCTGATCTCCTCGCCGAACGGCGCCGCCTGTCCAGGCGCGTCACCTTTTGGCGTGCGCTTGCCGTGATTGGCGTCATCGCCGCGCTTGCGGTCATGTTCGGCAAAGGCAGCCTCAGCGGCCTTGCTTCAAATGAGCACGTCCTGCGGCTGCGCATTGAAGGCACCATCCTGGAAGATCGCCGCCTGTTGGAAGTGATCGAAGAAGCCAGCCGCGATGCCTCCGCCCGCGCCATGCTGCTGGTGATAGACAGCCCCGGCGGCAGCATGTCAGGCGGTGAGGCACTGCATGGCGCGCTCAAGCGCTTTGCCGAGAAAAAGCCGATTGTGGCGCTGATGGGCGGCACGGCCGCTTCGGCCGGCTATATGATCGCGATGCCGGCCCAGCATGTGCTGGCGCGGGAGGCGACAGTCACGGGCTCTATCGGCGTATTGCTGCAAAGCTTTGATGTGTCGGAATTGATGGCCCGGCTTGGCGTGCGGCCTGATATTCTGGCGACCGGCCCCTTCAAGGCGCAGCCCAACCCCTTCCAGCCGCTGACGGACCAAGGCCGGGCGGAGATGATGCGCGTGTTGGAAGATTTGCACGGCCAATTCATCGCCATCGTCGCCGCTGGCCGGCGCATGGATGAAGCGCGCGTGCGTCCGCTGGCTGATGGACGGGTCTTTACCGGGCGCCAGGCGCTGCCCCTCGGTCTGATAGACGCCATTGGCGGAGAGGCTGAGGCCCGCGCCTGGCTTGCCGCACAGAAAGGGGTGGCGGAAACACTCCCGGTGCGGGATCTAGAACCGCGCGACAAGGTGGAGAAATTCCTCAACCGTTTTTTGGGCGGCCTCGTGAAAACGCTGATGACAGAATGGTTTGGCGTTGACGCCCCGCGGGCTGTCTGGCAGCTTTCCAGATAGGGCAGATTTCGTTTAGTCCAGGCAAGGCATGCGGCTTGGCGGGCTTTGTTCCTAACAGATGAGGCTTAGGGTCACCCCAAAGCATATTGGGGGCCGAATGAAAATCGCTTTGGGAGAAAACCCGGCATGACAAGATCGGAACTGATCGCGCAATTAGCCGCAAGCAATCCGCATTTGCGCCAAAGCGATGTGGAAGCGATTGTGGCGACAATTTTCGGTGAAATCACCGCGGCACTCGCGCGTGGTGATCGTGTGGAATTACGCGGGTTTGGTGCATTTTCAACGAAATCGCGCGATGGCCGCACGGGGCGCAATCCGCGCACCGGGGAATCCGTACCGGTTGACCCAAAATCCGTGCCTTACTTCAAGCCAGGCAAGGAATTGCGCGAACGTATCAATGCAAAGAAGGCACCAGCACCTTCCAAGCGCGCGGCGGCGCGCAAGGCATGATGGGCTGAGGAAGTCTAACGTTTTCTGATCTCCAACCGCAGTAGATTTTTCGCCCACTGATCTGCGCGCATGGCACGGCTTGCGCGATTATGCCTTGACGCGAAGGCGCCACCGGGGATTGTGTGACCAGTCTGATCCCCAAAGGCTCTGCCAATGCGCTGGTTCATCTTTCTGCCACTCGCTGTGCTGGTGGTGCTCTTCATGCTCTCCAACCCGCAGAGCATTGAATTGCGCCTCTGGCCCTTTGACGTAGCCTGGACCGCCTCGGCGGCGATTGCGGTGTTGTCCATCGCGGCTGTGGCCTTCCTGCTGGGCGCGCTGATCGCCTGGGCTGCGGCCTTGCCGGCACGCAGACGTGGCCGCGCCGCAGAACGCCGCGTGGCGGAACTTGAAGCGCGGATCACCGCGCTCAACGCCAGCGCCGCCCAGGAAGTCGCCGACCAAAGGGCGCTGACGCAATCATGATCGCCCGCCCCCAAAGCGGCGCCGCCCGCATCATCCCCGCGCTTGATTCCGGCGATACGGCGCGCGCCCATATTTTAGCGGAAACCCTGGCACCCCATTGCGGCGTGCTGAAGGTGGGGCTGGAGCTTTTCACCTCAGTCGGTCCCGCCATTGTCAGCGCCATGGCGCGGCATCGGCCAGTATTCCTCGACCTCAAGCTGCATGACATCCCGAATACGGTGGCGGGCGCCGTGCGATCCCTGCTGCCGCTGAAGCCCGCCATGATGACACTGCATGCCGCCGGCGGTGCCGCCATGATCGCCGCCGCGCGGGCCGAGGCTGAGAAAGCCGGCGCCGAGCGCCCCATGCTGCTGGCTGTGACGGTGCTGACCAGCATTGACGCCGAAACCCTGGCGAGCACGGGGGTCGCCGCCAGCCCCGCCGATCAGGTGCTGCGCTTGGCGCGCCTTGCCCTCAATGCCGGGGCGGATGGGCTGGTGTGCAGCCCGCAGGAAGCAGGCGTGCTGCGCGCTGCCCTTGGCCCGGCCCCCTTCCTGGTCGTGCCAGGCGTACGCCCCGCCGGCAGCGCAGCGGGAGATCAGGCCCGCACCGCGACACCGGCTGAGGCCGTGGCAGCGGGCGCGGATTGGATTGTGGTGGGCCGGCCCATCACCGGCGCTGCGGACCCAGCCCGGGCAGCGGCAGCCATCGCGGCGGGGCTTTAGGCGTGCTGGTCAAGATTTGTGGCATCAAGGACGCGGCCGCGCTGGACGCGGCCCGGCAGGCAGGCGCGGATATGGTGGGGTTTGTCTTTTTCCCGCCCTCTCCGCGCGCCGTGACAGCCATCCAGGCGGGTGGGCTCGCGCGCTCCTACGCAGATGGCCCCGAGCGTGTTGGGCTATTTGTCGACCCTGATGATGCAATGCTGGCCGCGACACTGGCCGAAGTGCCGCTCGATATCCTGCAACTGCATGGCGAAGAAAGCCCGGCGCGGGCGGGCGAAATCCGTGCGCGTTTCGGCAAGCCGGTGATGAAAGCGCTTGGCATTGCCAGCAAGGCGGATCTCGCGCGCTTGGCCGATTACGCCGATCAGGTGGATTACTTCTTGTTGGATGCCCGTCCACCGCCTGGTAGCGCCTTGCCCGGCGGTAATGCGCTGGCTTTCGATTGGGCGCTGATGAAGGGCGAAGACCCGCCACGCCCCTGGCTGCTTGCAGGTGGTCTGACGCCCGCAAATGTGACCGAGGCCATTGCGGCCTCAGGCGCGCCGGGGGTGGATGTGTCTTCGGGCGTTGAGCGCGCGCGGGGCATCAAGGACCCCGCCGCCATCGCTGCCTTCATCGCTGCCGCCAAATCCGTGCGCGCGTGACCGCGCCCGGGGAAGACGAGGCCGCCGAGAAGGCCAAGATGCGCCGCGTACTGGCGATTTTCGGCCCGGCGGTCTTTGCCGGCGCCTTTGCGACACGCGTGACCGACCCGACCGTCGCCGAAATCGCCAGCGAGTTTAGCGTGACAGCCGCCGAGGCCGCCTTGCTCGGCACCGCCTATACCCTGCCCTTTGCCCTGGTGCAGCCGATCCTGGGGCCAGTGGCTGATTCCATCGGCAAGCGGCGAATTGTCATGATCTGCGTGGCAATGCTGGGTGTCATGCTGCTCGCCGCCGCGGTTTCGGCAAGCTTTGGCTGGCTGATGGCGTTTCGCGCCGCTTCCGGCATGGCGGCGGGGGGCATGATGCCGCTCACGCTCGCCATCATGGGGGATGCGGTATCGCTTAAATTCCGCCAGGTGGCGCTATCACGCATTCTGGTCTTCGGCATTAGCGGGCAGATCGCCGGCGGCGTAGTGGCCGGCCCTATCGCCGCCATCGCCGGCTGGCGCGGAGTGCTGGTGGTTTGCGCCATCGCTGCCTTCATTGGCCTTGTCGCCCTGATCCTGGCCGCCCGCGGCGCCGCGCGAGAGGTGATGACGCGCTACGACCCCATGGTCGCGCTGCAACGCTATCGCGGCATTATCGCCAACCCCGCCGCGCTGCCCTTATTCGCCGCCGTGGCCGTTGAAGGCGGCCTGGTCTTCGGTACCTTTCCCTTCATTGCGCCCCTGCTGATCGAACGCGGCATCGGCAGCACCATGGAAGCCGGCTTCGCGATCGGCGCCTTTGGCCTGGGCGGGCTGGTCTTTGCCGCCTTGGTCGCGCCCTTGCTGGCGCGCTTCGGCCAGGCCGGCGTGATCCGCATTGGCGGTGCCACCGCCGCCCTGGCGCTGACGGGCTTTGCCCTGGCGCCTTCCCTGGTGGTGGCGACGCTGGCGGGTTTGGGGCTCGGGCTTGGCTTTTACATGATCCACAACGCCATCCAGACCCGTGCGACCGAACTTGCCCCCCAGGCGCGCGGTAGCGCCATGTCCTTGCACGCCTTTGCCTTTTTCAGCGGCCAATCGCTTGGCCCAATCTTTTACGGGCTCGGAGATATGATCTTTGGCCTACCCGCCACGTTGGGGCTGGCGGCGGGTGGGATCATGGTTCTGGCGCTGCTTCTGGCGCGGCGCTGAGGCGCTTTTGGGCGTCCGATTCGCGGGGGGAGAACAGGCCATAACCAGAATCAGCGAACAAAGGAGCAACCGCTAACAAGCAAAACTAAATTTTTTTAAGTTATTTTTCAATGAGATAATCGCAACAAAAAGAACAAACCAAAAACGCGCGACTCGGGGCATAAACGCCCTCCAGCCCATCAAGATATGGTGGCCGCGAATTCTCACCGGGCACAAGCGCGTTCGCCTCCCGTGCCCGGCGACTCGGCCTCAAAAATCGCTGACGCGGCCCTTTTGTTCCCAATCGCCAAAGCGGGTTGGTTCGGGGCCTTTTGGACCACCGATCTCCTTGGGTTTGGCCGGCGTGGTCTTGGCCGGCACAGGCGGTTGGGGCTGGGATTTTTCGACTTGGGGTTTATCGTTCATGGTAAATGCCTTTACCATCGGGCTTTGCTTCGCACGAGGGGCCAAAGGGAACGCATCATGGCCGGCTATACCCGCACCGTTATCCTGCTTGCCGCGCTGACCGCGCTGTTCGGCGTGATCGGCCTTGCCATCGGGGGGGAGCAGGGCATGATCATGGCGCTGCTTTTCGCCGGCGGCATGAATGTCTTTTCCTGGTGGAATAGCGATAAGATGGTGCTGCGCATGCACAATGCGCAGCCCATCAGCCCGCAGGAAGCACCCCGGCTTTATGAAATGACGGCGCAACTGGCCGCCAATGCCGGGCTGCCAATGCCGGCGCTTTACGTGATCCACGAAGAACAGCCCAATGCCTTCGCCACGGGGCGCAACCCGCAAAATGCTGCGGTCGCGGTGAATACCGGCCTTTTGGAAATACTTTCGGAAGATGAAGCCGCCGGCGTGATCGCGCATGAATTGGCGCATATCAAAAACCGCGACACGCTGGTGATGACCGTCACGGCCAGTATCGCCGGCGCCATTTCTGCGCTCGCGCAATTTGGCATGATGTTCGGGCGCGGGCGCGATCGGCAGAACCCTTTCGGCATGATTGGCATGATCCTGATGGTCATTCTGGCGCCGATGGCTGCCGCCATTGTGCAAATGGCCATCAGCCGGTCCCGGGAATATGAGGCCGATAAGATGGGGGCGCAGATTTGCGGCCAGCCCATGGCCTTGGCGGGGGCGTTGCGCAAACTGGAATATTACGCCCATCAGCGCGAAAACCGGGCCGCCGAGGCCAATCCGGCGACCGCGCATATGTTCATCATCAATCCTCTCTCCGGGGCGCGGATGGATAATCTGTTCTCGACCCACCCGCGTACCGAAAACCGCGTGGCGGCGCTGGAGCAATTGGCCACCAGCATGGGGGCTCTGCCGAGTGGCGGGCCTTGGGGTGGGGCACTCCCCACCGAAAAGCCCCCCGCCCAACGCGGCCCTTGGGGGTAAAGCTGGCGGTGAAAGCCCGGGGCGGCTAAAGTCAGGCCATGAAAGCCATGCCGCGCCTGCTTCCCCTGGCCGTGATCGCTCTGCTGATCACCGAAATCACGCCCGCTGCCGCCCAATTTGCCGCACCCCCGGGCCAGCCTGGCGCCCGGGCGCCGCGCCCCCCCGCCCTGCCTGGCTTGGCCGCGCGCCGCGCGCCTGATCCCATTCCGGCCGATGACAATGCCAATCTTTCGCCGACACCCGCGCTTTTTGACGCCATCACCCGCGGTGATCTGGCGGCGGCGCGGGATGCAGTCAATCGTGGTGCTGATCTGAATGGCCGCAATGCGCTTGGCCTGACGCCCACGGATTGGGCGGTGGATCAGGGGCGCAATGACATCCTGTTCTATCTGCTTTCCGCCCGCGGCATGGCGGGAAGTTCCGGGCCGACCAATGCGCGCAGCGCCGCCGCCGCGCGTGCCGAGCAGGAACGCGCCGAACGCGCCGCGCAGCAGGAAGCACTGCGCCTGGCGCGCCAAGCTTCAGCCCAAGGCGCACGCGCGCCGAGCGTTTCCCTCAAGCCTCGGCTTTTCGCCAATGATGGCGGCGCAGCGCAGCTTGAAGCCGGCTTCCTTGGCTTTGATGCCGGGCGCCCAGGCGCTGCCCGCCGCGGCGGCTGAGATGGCGTTTTTCGAAGGCTTCACGCTGGAAACACGTGAAGCCAATGGCCAGCGTATCAGGCTGCGCCGCGCGGGTTCCGGCCCGCCGCTGTTGCTGCTGCATGGCAATCCACAAACGCATGCCATGTGGCATCGCGTGGCCCCCATGCTGGCGCAGGATTTTACCGTGATCGCGCCCGATCTGCGCGGCTATGGGTTTTCATCCAAGCCGCCGGTCAGCGCTGATCACGCGCCCTATGCGAAGCGCGAAATGGCCGCCGATATGGTGGCGCTGATGGCCGGGCTTGGCTTTCCGCGCTTTCAGATCGTCGCGCATGATCGCGGCGCACGCGTGGCGCATCGCTTGGCGCTGGATACGCCAGAAGCCGTTGATCGGCTCTGCGTCTTGGATATCATCCCAACGCTTGAACATTTCGAACGCGCCGATATGGCCTTTGGCCTTGGCTATCATCATTGGTTCTGGCTGGCGCAGCCGCATGATCGGCCCGAACGCATGATCCTGCGCGATATCGAAGATTGGTTTGACCTGCACACATCGCGCGAACCCAAGGACAAATCCTTCTTTCATCCTGAAGCACGCGCGGATTATCTGGCCGCGCTGCATCTACCCGGCACAGTTGCTGCGATTTGTGAGGATTACCGTGCCGCCACCACGATTGATCTGGACCATGACCGTGCGTCCCGCGCGGCGGGGCTGAAAATTACCTGCCCGCTGCTGGCGCTTTGGGGGGCCAAGGGCAGTATTCCGAAATGGTATGACGCTCTCACGATCTGGCGCGATTATGCTGCTGGCCCTGTCACGGGCGGCGCTGTCACTTCAGGCCATTATCTGGCGGAAGAAGCGCCGGAAGAAGTGCTCGGCTGGCTCAAGGATTTTCTGCGCCGGTAGTTCTTATTCCGCCTGAATGGGCAAGCGGGTATTTACGCCCCACCGCTACCATGCTCAGCATATCGCCCTATTGCGAAAAAGGTGGAATTCCATGCCGACGCTCACCATTGATGGCTATCCGATTGCCTATGCTGAAACGGGCAGTGGCACGCCCGTGGTGATGGTGCATGGCACGCTGGGGGATCAGCGTTCCTTTGCCGGACAGATGGCGGCTTTTGGCGCACAGTATCACGCGATTGCGATCAGCCTGCGCCATTGCTGGCCCGATAAGTGGCGCGTGGATGGGGATTTCACCATTGCGCGCCATACGGCGGATGTCGCTGGCTTCATCCGCGCGCTTGGCAAGGGCAAGGTGCATTTGATTGGCCATTCGCGCGGCGGGCATATCGCCTTCCGCGTCGCGCAGCATCATCCGGAATTGCTGGAATCGCTCGTGCTGCTGGAACCCGGCGGAGAATTGGATGAAAGCCTGGGTGGTGCGCCGCCCGTCGGCAATCAGGCATCCGCCTTTGCCCGCGGTGCGGCCCTGATCGCTGAGGGCAAGATCGAGGAAGGCTTGACCATTGTCGCCGAACACACGGGCGGGCCGGGCGCTTGGGAAAAGCGGTCAGAGGCCCGCAAGACAGTCAATCGCGACAATGCCACAACCTTGCTTGGGCAGATCAAGGAACAGCGGAAGCCCTATGCGCGCGCGGAAGCTGCGAGCATTGCCACGCGCACATTATTGGTGGGGGGCGATCAATCCCAACCGCAATTCGGGCGCATCCTTGATGCGCTGGAAGGCGTGATGCCGCATGCGCGCCGCGTGACCATCAAGCGCGCCGCGCATAGTGTGCAGGCGGATAACCCTGCGGATTTCAACGCGGCGGTGCTGGCGTTTCTGGCGAGGTAGCGCTTCCGCCACCGAGCATCTGCCCGTCTGTATCAATCACCCATCCCGCCGCGCCTGGGCGCGCTTGTTCTGGGCGGAAACGCTGCCGATCCGCGCGCCATGCACGCGCTTTGAACTCTTCGCGTTCCCTTTGCTTTGCATGCCGGCACTTGCACCAAACCCGGCGGCGGGATGCTGCGCGCGCTGCGCCTGACGGCGCGCGAGCGCTTCCTTCAGCGCCGCGCGGTGCTCTTCGCGGCGGCGTTCATGCGTCAATTCATCAAAGCGGCTATTCACCCGCTTCAGCGCCGCAGCATAGACCTGCTTGCGGCGGGTTGCCTTGCCAACCTCAGCATTGGCGGCTGCGCGGGCATCGCCCTTGCCGCGCTTGGCGCGCTTGCCTTCGCGGATCAGGTCACGGAGCTTCTCGTGTTCCGCGCGCAGCCTGGTCGCCAGTGTGCGGAGTTCCTCTGGCGGCAGCGCGGCGATGGCCGGCTGGTGGCTCGGCGCGATCAGGGCGAAGGCGTCGTGGCCGAGGAGTTCGCGTTCTTCGCGCTGTGAGGTTGCCATGGCGTTTAATCCTTATTTGTTGTTGCAGAACTCTTTGCTAACGGGGTGTCGGGGTCTGTGCATGACGGACCCGTCCCGAAGCTGTGCGCAGCGTGCCGGAAGCCGCATTACCGATAAAGCCCCGCCGCGCGCGCAGCCTGGGTTGCCAGCGCCACCATCAGCGCAAAATTCGGCATGGGCACGCCCAAATCCTGCCCCAACTGCAAGGGCGCGGTGAAAAGCGCGTCAATTTCCATCGGCCGGCCCAATTCCAGGTCCTGCAGGATGGAAGGCTTATGCGCGGTCTCCCCAAAACGGCGCATCCGTACCTCTCCGGGTACTTTCAGATCATGCCCAAGCGCGCGGGCCAGTGCCGTGCCCTCATCGGAAATGCGCACACCAGCTTCGAAAATGGCCGTATCGGCCAGCGTTGCCTTCATATCCTGGCGCGAAAGCAGGCAAAGCGGCCCCACCACCATATTGCCAAGCAGCTTGCCCCAAATGCGGTGGCGGATATTCGCAACCGCCTCGGTCGGCATGCCGCCCGCACTCAACAGCGCCGCCAGCGCCTGGGCGCGAGGAGAAACAGCGCCATTCGGCTCGCCCAGAAAAAGCTTCAGGTCAGCGTGTTCCGAGGTGACAATGCCAGGGGCCGCCACCGCGCTTGCTGCATAGATCACGCCACCAATGGCACGCTCCACACCCACGGCGCGGCGCAGCGTATCATCGAGGTCGAGCACCGGCAGGCGCTTTCCTTCCAGCGCACCGCCAATGCCGTCGAAATACCACCAGGGAATACCATTCATGATGAAGGCAACGGGCGTATCGGGCCTGAGCAAAGGCGCGATCCCTGCTGCCACTGCCGGCAGCGCAGGCGCCTTCACCGTGACCAGCACAGCATCCACCGGGCCGATTTCGGCAGCACTTTCGGCGGCCTGCACGGTGTAGGTCTGATCGCCTTCAGCCGTGCGCAGCGTAATGCCCCGCGCCCGCATCGCGGCCAAATGGGCGCCGCGCGCAATCACGCTGACCTCGGCGCCCGCCGCCGCAAGGCGCGCCGCCAGATGGGCGCCAATGGCACCAGCGCCATAGACGCAAACGCGCTTCACGGCGCGTGATCACGTAGCTGGGCGCAGATGGAAGCGCCGGCGGCAACAAGCTGTTCCACAATCCGCGTGCCATGCGTGGCATTGGCGCCCCGCGGATCGGGCGCGGCGACGCCACCGGGCGCCACTTCCTCCACCCACATTGGCACGGCGAATTCCACGCCATGGGCGCGGATGGCACCAAAGCCGGTTGGCGGCACGCCAAGATAAGGCCCGGTGGCGTCACGTGGCCGTGCCGCTTCGGGGCGGCACAATTCAGGCTTCAGCGCCATGGTGACGGAAGCAACCGGGTCTCCGCCATGGCCGAAGGTGATGGGCTGCCCGCCCAATTCGCCATGCAGCTTGCCTGCTTCACGCCAGAGATGCAGCGCGGGGATGATCACGCCATGCCGACGGCGCATGCTGCGCGCGGCGGCATCGGCGGGGGCGATGGTACCCGCATGGCCATTCACGATCATGATGCGCCGTGTGCCGGTTTTGATGAAGGCTTCGGCCATTTCCTCGATCACGGCCGTCAGGGTTGCCACTGAAAGCGTAATGCCCCCCGCGACACCGGCGAAGAAATCCTCACCGCCAAAGGGAATCGCGGGGGCGACCAAAGCATCCGCGCCCTTGGCGTAAGCGGCAGCGGCAATGCGGCAGGCGATTTCTTCCGCGACCAGATAATCGCCCATCGGCAAGGCGGGACCATGGGTTTCCAGGCTGCCCATGGGCAGGATGGCGACAGCGCCCGCCGCCAAACGAGACGCCACCTCAGGAGCGGTCAATTCCGCAATGCGATGCACACTCATGCCAGCAAATCCAGCGCGGCGCGGGACAGCGCCTGGACGCCAAGGCCAATGCAGCGCTCATCCGGTTGGTAGAAGGCATTATGCAGCCGGTCGTCGCGCCCTGGCTGGCCGGAACCGATGCGCAATTGGAAGGAAGGCGCCATTGCGGCGAATTCCGCGAAATCCTCGGCACCCATGGAAGCCTCACCTTCGCTGATGACATCGCCCATTTGCCGGCGCACGGCGGCAATCACGGGGTCCAGCACGCGATCATCATTCACCAAGGGCGGCACCTTGCGGACATAGTTCATATCCGTCTTCACGCGCATGGAAACGCCAATCCCTTCCGCGAGCCGTCGCAGCGCGGCTTCAGCGATATCGCGCGATTCATGATGCAGCGTGCGTACCGTGCCCTTCAGATGCACGCGTTCGGGGATGATGTTGTAGGTCGTGCCCCCCACGAATTGCCCAATGGTCACCACCGCCGGATGGATCGGCTTGATTTCCCGGCTGACCACGGTTTGCGCTTCCTGCACAAAGGCCGCCGCCGCCACAATCGGGTCAATCGCCGCATAGGGATGCGCGGCATGGCCGGATTTGCCCTGGATGATCAGGTCAAACCGGTCTGATGCCGCGAGGCAAGCACCGCGCACATAGCCAAAACTCCCCACCGGCATATCCGGGTGATTGTGAAAGCCAATCGCCATATCAATGCCATCCGCCGCGCCATCGGCGATCATGGCCGCAGCCCCTTCCAGCACTTCTTCCGCCGGTTGGAAGATCAGCCTGACGGTGCCGGCAAGCTGCGGCGCCAGATCCTTCAGCACCGCCGCCACCCCCAATAGGGTGGAGGTATGGATATCATGCCCGCAGGCATGCATTTGCCCGGCGATTTCACTCGCGAAGGGCAGTGCGGTTTCCTCATGGATCGGCAGCGCATCCATATCGGCGCGGATCGCAAGCGTGGGGCCGGGGCGCCCGCCCTTGATCTCCGCGACCACGCCCGTGCGCCCAACCCCGGTGCGGGGCGTGAGGCCAAGGCGGGAAAGCTCCGCCGCCACGATCCCGGCAGTGCGGGTTTCCTGAAAGGCGAGCTCCGGATGGGTGTGGATATCGCGCCGGATTTCGATCAGGCGCGGGGCCACCGCCTCGGTCGCTTCCCGGATGCGGGTTTCGGGGTCATTCGGTAGGCGGTCAGCTTGCGGCATGGGGCGGTTTCCTTTTCCGGGCTTCTTTCCTGGGCAATGATCGGCCCTGGCGCCGCCCGAGGCAAGGCTTGGCCTACCCGTGCTTGCCGAGGCTTGGCTCTCATGCAATAGAAATGACTATAAAGAAGGGGGCCAACGGATGAGGAGCGTTGCACGCCGCAGCGTTGTTTTGGGTATTGGCGCGTCGCCGATTTTGGCGATGGGCGCGCATGCGCAAGGGGCTTGGCCGTCTCAATCCATCCGACTGGTAGTGCCTTTCGCGCCCGGCGGCACCACGGATTTAGTCGCGCGCCTGATTGCCGCGGGTCTGCAAGAAAAGCTTGGCGTTTCCATTGTGGTCGAAAACCGCGCTGGCGCTGGCGCCACGCTTGGCAGCGAAACTGTCGCCCGCGCCGCGCCCGATGGCTATACCCTGGTCATGTCCAATATCGCGAGTCATGCGATCAGCCCGGCGGTTTATGGCAGCAAGGTGCGTTATGACCCGGTGAAGGATTTCGCCCATATCGCCCTGGTGGTCAGCAACCCGACCGTTTGGGTCGCCAATCCGCGCGCCGGCATCCGCACCATGGCCGATGTGGCGGCGCGCGCGAAAAGCGCGGGCGGCTTGCAGGTGGCGACATCCGGCGCTGGGTCGTCCAACCATCTTTTGGTTGTGCAAATGAGCCGACTGATCGGCACGGAAATCACCCATGTGCCCTTCCGGGGCGCAGGGCCCGCCATGCAGGCGGTGATTGCGGGCCAGGTGCCGATGATGTCCGATAGCCTGCCTTCCTCCGCGGCCCATATCAAACAAGGGTCGGTGGTTGCGGTGGGCATGTGTTCGGCGGAACGTCACCCATCCTTTCCCGATGTGCCAACCTTCCGGGAACAGGGTTTCCCGCTGGAATCCGATTCCTGGTTTGGGCTTTCCGCGCCGGCCGGCACGCCGGCACCGATCATTGAAAGACTGAACCGCGAAGTGCTCGGGCTGCTGCAAACCGCCGAGATCAGGAACCGCTTTGCGGAGCTTGGCGGCACGCCGGGCACCTACTCGGCAGCGGATTACAACAGCTTCATCATTCGGGAGGTGGCCAAATGGGCGCCTTTGGTGCAGGCTGCGGGAGCGACGGCGGATTGATGATGTCGCAATAGGGCCGCAAGGCTCGGGGGCAGGATAGACCCGAAGGGTCACGAAGGGTGGATGACGAGGATGAAACTTAACACGAAAGACTTGCTTTCGGCGGGGCTTTTCATTGCCTTTGCTGTTATCGGCCTTTGGCTGAATCAGGATCATAATCTGGGCACGGCGCGCCGCATGGGGCCAGGTTATATGCCCATGCTGGTCTTCTGGCTCCTGATCGGCCTTGGGTCTTTCGTCCTCCTCAGCGGTCTGTTCAATGGGCCTGATCCGCTGGCGAAATGGTCATCCGCAGAAATCGGTTTCCTGATTGCTGGGGCTGTCGTGGGTGTGGTTGCTGGGATGATCGCGGCACGCATTCCGGGCTTTCCTTCGGCTGGCTGGAATGCGCTGGGGATAGGCCTTTTCGTCGGTTGTCTTGTCGCAGCGGTTCCGCCCGGATGGCGCGCCCTGTTCCTGCCAAGTGCCGCTTTCACCCTGTTCGGCCTGACACTTGAACCGCTTGGCTTCCTGGTCGCCATTGTCGTCACTGTCATTTGTTCGGCCTTTGCAGATAAGGAACACCTGGAACGGCCCTTGGGCGTTGCCGGGCTCATTGCCTTTCTCTGCGCGCTCTGCTGGGCGATCTTCATTCGCTATTTGGATATCCGCGTGCCGCTCTGGCCACAGCTCTGATCGGGAAGGCAAAACACCATGGATCTTATTGCCAATCTCGCGCATGGCTTCGGCGTTGCGCTGACGTTCAACAACCTGCTGTTCTGTCTGATCGGCTGCATCATCGGCACCGCCATTGGCGTGCTGCCGGGCATTGGCCCGGTGGCGACGATTTCGCTGCTGCTGCCGATCACCTTCGGCCAGCCGGCCACCACCGCCATCATCATGCTTGCGGGCATTTATTACGGCGCTCAGTATGGTGGCTCGACAACGGCAATTCTGCTGAATTTGCCCGGTGAGGTCAGTTCGGTCGTCACAACGCTTGAAGGCTACAAGATGGCGCGAAGGGGCCGCGCCGGCGCGGCGCTGACGGTCGCGGCGCTCGCATCCTTCTTCGCGGGCTGCGTTTCCACCGTGCTGGTGGCGGCTTCCGGACCGTTGCTGACTTCGGTCGCGCTGTCCTTCGGGCCAGCGGATTACTTTTCGCTGATGATGCTCGGCCTGATTATCTCTGCCGTGTTGGCCCAAGGGTCAGTGGTGAAATCCATCGGCATGGTGGTGTTTGGTGTGGCGCTCGGCCTAGTCGGCACAGATGTGCAAACCGGCCAGCAGCGCTTTACCTTCGGCATCCCTGAGCTTTCAGACGGTGTTGGCTTTGTGTCCATCGCGATGGGCATGTTCGGCATTGCCGAAATCATCCTGAATTTGGAAAAGCCCGAAGCGCGCAGCGTCATGTCTGGTAAGGTCGGCAGCCTGATGATGACGCGCGAAGAAGTAAGGCGTGCCATTCCTTCAGTGCTGCGTGGCACCACGGTGGGTAGCTTGCTTGGCATTCTGCCGGGTGGCGGTGCTGCGCTCTCATCCTTCGGTTCCTATATGATGGAACGCAAGGTCTCCAAGGGTCGGCATGAATTCGGCACTGGCGCCATTGAAGGTGTCGCGGGGCCGGAAGCAGCCAATAACGCCGCTTCGCAAACCTCCTTCATCCCGCTGCTGACACTTGGCATTCCCGCCAATGCGGTGATGGCGCTGATGGTGGGCGCGCTGATCATCCAGGGCATCCAGCCCGGGCCACGCATGGTGGAAGCGCAGCCTGACCTGTTCTGGGGGCTGATTGCCTCCATGTGGTTGGGCAACCTGATGTTGCTGGTGATCAACCTGCCGATGATCGGGCTTTGGGTGAAGCTGCTGGCGATTCCCTATCGCCACATGTATCCCTCGATCCTGATCTTCTGCGCGATCGGCGTCTATTCGCTGCAGAATAACGTGTTCGATGTGTATCAGACCGTGTTCTTCGGCCTGTTTGGCTACCTTTGTTCCAAGCTGCGGCTGGAACCGGCGCCGATGCTGATCGGCTTCGTGCTGGGGCCGATGATGGAAGAACATCTGCGCCGCGCCATGCTGCTTTCGCGCGGTGATCCGATGGTGTTCGTCCAGCGCCCGATCAGCGCCACCATGCTGGCGATTGGCGCCATCGCCCTGATTGCGATGCTGCTGCCCAATATCCGCAAGGGCAAGGACAAGGCGCTGCAGGAATAGTAACGTCGCGCTCCCTATCAAGGCCGGCCCTGCGCAAGTGGGGCCGGCTTTTTCTTTTCCCGGTTCTGCGTTAACCCACACCCGGTTCTTTTGACACTTCAAGGATTGAATGATGCCCCCGCTTTCCGCCCGCCTTTCCCCGGCCTTGCAGGTTGTGACGGCCGCCGTGCAAAAGGCAGGACGCCGGCTGCTGCGCGACTTTGGAGAGGTGGAACAGCTTCAGGTCAGCGTGAAGGGGCCATCGGATTTCGTCTCCACCGCCGATCTCCGCGCTGAACAGACGCTGAAGGAGGAATTGTCCAAGGCCCGCCCAGGCTTTGCCTTCCTGATGGAAGAATCAGGCGCTTCGGGCGGCGATGATTGGGAATGGCGCTGGGTGGTGGACCCCTTGGATGGCACGACCAATTTCCTCCATGGCATTCCCCATTGGGCGATCAGCGTCGGCGTGGAAAAACGCATCGCCGCCGATAAGACCGAATTGGTCGCGGGCGTGGTTTATAACCCTGCATCAGATGAGATGTTCTGGGCGGAAAAGGGCGTCGGCGCCTTCCTGAATGACAAGCGGCTCCGGGTTTCCGGCCGGAAGGACATGCGTGAGGCCCTGTTCGCCACCGGCATCCCCTTTGGCGGCGTGGCACGCAAGGCGGAATTCAGCGCGACGCTGCACAAGCTGATGCCGCAAGTGGCCGGTGTACGGCGCTTTGGCGCGGCGGCGCTTGACCTCGCTTGGGTGGCGGCGGGGCGCTATGATGGGTTCTGGGAATTGGGGCTGAAGCCCTGGGATATCGCCGCCGGGATTGTGCTGGTGCGCGAAGCCGGCGGCTTCGTGAGCGACCCTGACGGCAATGACCCCTATCCCTCTGGGATGGTGGTCTGCGGCAACCCAACACTTCAACCGAAGCTGCGTGAGGTGGTGGCCGATGGCATCGCCGCCGTGAAGGCGCATCAGGCGGCGGGATGAACCAGGGCGCGGCGTGTTTTTCCCGGCGAGCCATTTTGGCGGCTGGCCTCGCCGTGCTGACCCTGTCCGCGCGGGCGCAAACGCCTGACCAAACCCTGCCGCCAGACCCTGCCCCAACGCCACCACCGCCGGTGCAATTGACGCCGCTGCGCCCGCAAACGCCGCAGCCCACGCCCGGGCCTTTGCAGGGCTTGCAAAGCCTGCCGCAGGGCGGGTTTCGGCTGCGCATGACAGGCGCGGAACTGACCGCCGCACAAACCGCCGCCGTGCAGGCGCTTGGCCGCGAATTGGCTGCCCTGCCCCAAGGCAGGATTACGGTGGAATCCCAGGTGGCGGGACCGGCGAATGATGTCTCGGCCGCAAGGCGGCTCAGCCTGGCGCGTGCCCAGGCGATAAAGTCAGCGCTGGTTGCGGGCGGGCTAACGCCAACCCGGATTGACCTCCGCCCGCTTGGCCGTCTGTCCACCCCGCAGGATGCGGTGGACATCCTGCCCCCTGGCGTGGCAAGCCCGAATGTGGAGGCACGGCGCTCATGACCCAGCCCACAATCTATCTCTGGCGGATGGTGATTTTCCTGGCCGCGGTTGGTGGCATTGCCGCCATGCTGGCGCCGGATCTTATCCATGCCTTTCAGGCCAATCCGCTGCTGAATGGCGTGATCCTGGCGGTGCTGCTGTTCGGCATTGGCCTCACCTTTAGCCAGGTGCTCTCCCTCCGGCGCGAAGTGGCCTGGGTGGAGGGCTTCCGCGCGCCCAAGGATGGGCTTTCGGCACAGCAGCCGCGCTTGCTGGCGCCCATGGTTTCCATGCTGTCGGGGCGGCGGAATGACCGGGTTTCGCTTTCCGCTTCTGCGATGCGGAGCGTGCTGGATGGCCTGCAATCACGCCTCGATGAACGGCGCGAATTGTCGCGCTATGTCACAGGGCTGCTGATTTTCCTCGGCCTGCTTGGCACCTTCTGGGGGCTATTGCTGACGATTGCTGCGATTGCGGATGTGATCGGCGGCATGTCGGTCGGCTCCGGCGATTTGAATGTGTTGTTTGAGCAATTGAAGGCCGGGCTCGCCAAACCCTTGCAGGGGATGGGGACGGCGTTTTCGGCTTCCATGCTCGGCCTGGCTGGCGCGCTGGTGGTGGGGTTTCTGGACCTGACAGCGGGGCAGGCCCAAAACCGCTTCTTCAATGATCTGGAAGAATGGCTGGCCGGGCTGACGCGGCTTTCTTCCGGCATTCTGGGCCAGGAGGGTGAGGGCAGCGTGCCCGCCTATGTCCAGGCGCTATTGGAACAAACCGCCGAGAATCTCGAAACCCTGCAATCCACCATCGCGCGTGGTGAGGATGGGCGTGCGGCGACTTCCCAGGCGCTGATGACCCTGACCGAACGCATGACCGTGCTGACGGAACAGATGCGCGCAAACAATACGCTGATGCGCCGCATTGCCGATGCGCAGGATGGGCTGGCGCCGGCCATATCGCGCTTGGCCGATAGCCAAGCCGATCGGTCCGAGACCGAGGCGATGCGCGGGCATTTGCGCAATTTGGAAATCTATCTGGCGCGGCTGGTGGAAGAAGCGGGCCAAGGCCGCGCGCAATCCACCAATGATATCCGCAATGAGATCAAGATCCTGACCCGCACCATTGCCGCCATCGCGGAGGAACAGCCGCGGTGATGGATAGAGAGCGCTAAGCGAATATGGCGGGGTCTTCCGAAAGGCGGCGCGGGCGCGGCGGGGGCCTGGACGCATGGCCGGGCTATGTGGATGCGCTTTCCACGCTGCTCATGGTCATTATCTTTGTGCTGCTGGTCTTTGTGCTGGCGCAGGGATTTCTTTCGGTGGCGCTCAGCTCCCGCGAACAGGCGGTGGATCAACTCAATCGCCGGGTCGCGGAATTGGCGGATCTGCTCTCACTCGAAGCCGCGCAGGGGGAACAGCTGCGCCAGCAATTGGGCCGGCTGAATGATGATTTGCGGAGCGCCGCAACGGCACGCGATACGGCGCTGCAATCCCTTGCCCTGATCCGCGAGGAACGCGATAGGCTCACCGGCGAACGCGATGGGCTGCGCGGGGAACGCGAGCGGCTCAGCGCGCGGCTTACGGATTTGGAATTGGCAGCGCGCAGTGCTGCGGACCGTGCGGGTGCCACGGAACGGCAATTGGCCGAAGCGCTTTCGCGCGCTGAACGCACCGGCGGTGATGCGGCGCGGTTGCAACGGGATTTGCGCGGTAGCCAGACAGAATTGACCGAAGCGCGCCAACGCGCCGAAGCGCGCATCAGTGACTTGGAACGCGAACGCCGGACTGCGCTTGCGGAATTGGCGGCGGCGCAAGCTGCATTGGAAGCGCTGCGGCGTGAAGCCCAGGCGCTGGACCGGCAAGTACGCGTCGAACGTGAAACCGTCACGCAGCGGCTTTCCGAAATGGCACGGCTTTCCGAGCAGATCAGGGCGCTGACGGCGCTGCGTGATGAATTGGAACGCCGCGCCGCGCAGGAACAACGCGGGCGAGAGCGTGCGGAAGCAGAATCAGGCGAACGCGCGCGGCTTGCCGAAAGTGCTGCTGCGCAAGTGGCGCTGCTGACGCGCCAGACGGAAGCGCTGCGTGCAGAATTGGCCAGGCTGTCACGCGCGCTTGATCTGGCGGAAGCGGAAGGGCGGGATCGCAATGCGCAAATCGCGCTGCTTGGCCAGCGCCTGAATGCCGCACTCGCGGCGCGGGTGGAGGAATTGCAGCGCTACCGCAGTGATTTCTTTGGCCGGCTGCGCGATGTTCTGGGCGAAAGGCCGGAAGTCCGCATTGTGGGTGATCGCTTCATCTTTCAGGGTGAGGTGCTTTTCGCCCCGGGCAGTGCGGAATTGTCGGAAGCCGGGCTAAGGCAGGTGCGCGCACTTGCAACGGTGCTGGCCGAGGTAACGCCTCTGATCCCCGCCGATGTTGCCTGGGTGTTGCGCGTGGATGGGCATGCGGATCGGAACCCTATCCGCAGCGCGCGCTTTGCCAGCAATTGGGAATTGGCCGCAGCGCGGGCCATTGCGGTCGCCCAGATGCTGATTGCGGAAGGTCTGCCGCCCAATCGCGTGGCCGCCACCAGCTTTGGCGATGCGCAGCCGATTGATACGGGCGATACCCCCCAGGCTTTCGCGCGCAACCGCCGGATTGAATTGCGCCTGACGGATCGTTGAAGGCGCGGCGCCTTCGCCCGGCCTTCAGTAAAGATTAGCCTTCATGCGCGCTGGCGCGGCCTGATCATAGGCCACCGGATCCACAGCGCCCTTCTTATGGGCGGAGATCATTTGTCCCATGCTCGGCACCTCAGCCGGGCGGGCGCGGCCACCCCAAAGGGCAGAGCGCATCAGCGCTTTCGGGCATTGCATGAAGATTTCACGAATTTTGATGATCAGCACCGTCGCCGGTTCCTTGCCCTGCGCCAGGCAGCGTGCGCGCAAAGCCGGGTCGGTTGAAATGGTGGCCGTGCCATGCAGGCGGAGTGTCTCATTCACGCCGGGAATCAGGAACAGCAGCGATACGCGATTATCTTCCAGAATATCGCGCAGCCCATCAAGCCGGTTATTCCCCTTGCGATCGGGCAGCATCACATGCTGGTCATCCAGCACCTGGACAAAACCGGGCGCATCGCCGCGTGGTGTGATGTGATTCCCCCGCGAACCCTGCGTGCCCAGCAGCGCAAAGGGGCAGGCGGCAATGAAGGCGCGCGTAGGCGCATCAAGCCTATCGGTGGATTTGTTGGCAGCCGTTTCCAGCACCTGATCATACAGGGCTTCCAGCGCCGCGACGGTGGTGATGGCGTGTTGGTCCATGTCACTCACGGATGCACAGACCAGCGACAAAAGCAAGAAAAAGGCAGTAGCGCCCTGATGCTGGCTGCGCTTAAGCTTCGGCTTTGAACCCGCAAAGGAACCGCACCATGATCATTGATCTTCGCATTTATACCTGCCTGCCCAATAAGGTCGCTGACTTTGTCGCGCTTTATGAAAAGGAAGGCTGGGACATCCAGAAAAAGCACCTCGGCCGCTGCTATGGCTGGTTCACCACCATCGAAGGTGAGCTCAATACCATTGTGCATATGTGGGCCTATGATGATCAGGCGGATCGTGAACGCCGCCGCGCCGCCATGGCGGCTGATCCCGCCTGGGCCGCCTACCTCAAGAAGGTCGCGGATAGTGGCGCGCTGGTGCAGATGCAGAATCGCATTGTCAAGCCAACCGCCTTTTTCGAAGCCTTCCAAGCCGCGCAAAAAGGCTGACGCCAATGGCCGGGCCGGCAGTACCGATTGAGGTTGATCCCGAAACCGGGATCTGGCTCACCGATGGGCTGCCGATGATCTATCTGCCGCGCCATTTTCTGGTGAATATCCAGAAAAGCGTTGAGGAAGCGATCGGCGCGGATCGCTTCCGCGGCATCATGTATGGCTCGGCTGATCTCTCCGCGCTGCAATGGTGCAGCGCGGAAGCCAAGACGCATGGGCTGACACCCGTTGAGACCTTTCGCCACTATCTGAAGCGCCTTTCACAGCGCGGCTATGGCTTGTTTGAGATCACTGCCTTGGATGCAGCTGCCGGCACCGCCGCCGTCAGGGTGCGCCATTCAGCCTATGCGTTGGCCTATGGGCAGGTTGGCCGCCCGGTCTGCTACATGTTCGAAGGCAGTTTCGGCGGGGCCATGCGGTATGTGATGGAACAGGCCGGGCGGGCGGGCGAACCCGCCTGCCGCGAAGTCGCCTGCGCCGCGCAGGGCGCCAGCGAGTGCCGCTTTGAATTGCGCTGCGATCCGGTCTGACGGGCTAGAAGTTACACCACCCGCGCCTCAAACGGCGGCTGTAAATCCGGCGCGTCGAATTCTACCACCCAAAGGTCGGGATCACGCTGCACTTGCCGCGCGACATAGGAATCCGCTGTTTCCTGATCCACCGCGCCAGGGCCGGTCGCGCGCAGCCAGGCCGGCCTGCCCTCGGCGTCGCGGATTTGGCTGAGCACCTGCACGCCCCCCCGCCCGCGCAGCACGCATAGGATGCCGCCGCTATCGGGGTCTCCCTTGCGCAGCACGGCGGCGGCCCGCCCGGCCATATCGGAAAGCCGGATCGCCATGGAAACCCAAATGCCGGCCTTTACTTTCGCGTCCATGGCGGTGCTTCTGCCACTTCTTGCCCCTTGCCGGAAGCCGCGCGGCGCGCCATTCAGGTGCCGGTAAAGAGGTACTGATCATGGCCGACCGCAAATTGACCGAAGCGCAACGCGCCTATGAAGCCAAACGCGCCGCCAAGGCAGGCATGAGCCTGGAAAAATGGCTGACGCAGAAGGAAAAGCGCGCCGCCGCCGAAGCCAAGGCCGTGGCTGAGGCCACCAAGCCGCCCGCTGAGCCGAAAAAGCCAGGCTTCCTTGGCCGCTTGCTCGAAAAGGCGCAAAAGCCGCTCTGAAAGGGCGCCTGGGGTTGGATAGCGCCGCGCCCAGCCGTAAGCTTCCAGTCAGAACGGTTTCGAACGCACGCATGAGCAAGATCATCTGGCGCGCCGGGGATGGCAGCGCGGAATTGCACCCGGCCCTGACCCCCTTGGCAGCTTCGGCGCGCGTGGCGGAAACGCCTTGTGGTTCCGGCAGCATGGTTTGGCGCATTTGGGGGGAAGGCGCGCCACTCGTGCTGCTGCATGGCGGTTCCGGTTCCTGGCGCCATTGGGCGCGCAATATCGGCCCACTCGGCGCCGGGCGCATGGTGATCACGCCCGACCTGCCCGGGCTTGGCGATAGCGCCATGCCGGAAGGTGTCTCAACGCCCGAAGGGGTGGCGGAGATTCTGGCGCGCGGGTTGGACCACATTCTGCCCGCCGGCAGCCGCTATGATCTGGCCGGGTTTTCCTTTGGCGCACTCTGTTCCGGGCATCTGGCTGCTTTGGATCAGGACAGGGTCCGCAGCCTGACCATCATTGGCGCCGGTGCGCTTGGCTTTCAGCGCAGCCCAACGCAATTGGTGAAGGTGCGCGCCCTGGCCGGCGATGAACGGGTCGCTTCGCATCGGCACAACCTGGCAGAATTGATGTTCGCCGATGCCAGCAAGATTGATGATATGGCACTGGCGATTCAGGAAGCCTCCACGCGCGGTGCGCGCTTCAAAAGCCGCGGCTTTGCCAGCACGGATTCGCTGAAACAGGCGCTGCTGCGTGGGCGCGGGCAACTCAATGCCATTTACGGCGAATGGGATGCGATTGTGCGGCCCAATGTGCAGTGGCGGCTTGATCTTGTGCATGGGCTGCGCCCCGGTGCGCGCGCCCATGCCATCCCCGGCGCCGGCCATTGGGTGGCCTATGAGGCGGCCGAGGCATTCAACGCCACGCTTCTGCGTTTTTTGACCGAACAGTCATGAACCAAGGCGCGGCGGCACCTCGCAATGCGGTGCTACGTGGCATGGCCTTTATTGCAATTGCTGGCCTACTGTTCACGCTGCTGAACACCATCATGCGGCAGATGACCTATGAACTTGATCCCTTGCAGGTGCAGTTTCTGCGCTACCTGATGGGCATTGTGGTGATGCTGCCCTTCATGCTGCGCGGCGGTGTCATGGCCTGGATGCCGCATAATCTGCGCGGGCAATTCTGGCGCGGCCTGGTGCATACGCTTGGCCTTATGCTGTGGTTCCTCGCTTTGCCGAATGTGGCGATGGCGGATATGACCGCCATGGGCTTCACCGGACCCATCTTCATCATGGCGGGCGCAGTCTTGTTTTTGGGCGAGCCCATGATTCGCGCGCGCTGGATCGCCGCCGGCATAGGCTTTATCGGCGTGCTGATTGTGGTGGCCCCCGGCCTCAGCGGTGATGGTGGCTATTGGAATCTGGTGATGCTTTCCAGCACGCCCTTATTCGCGGCATCCTTCCTGATCACCAAGGCACTCACACGCCATGACAAGCCAGAGGTAATTGTCGCCTGGCAATCCATCATGGTGGCGGTCTTCACGCTACCCTTCGCCGTGGCGGTCTGGACCTGGCCAAGCGCCGAGCAATGGGGCTGGTTTGTGCTGACCGGTATCCTAGGCAGTGTTGGTCATTGGTTCCTGACGGAAGCCTTCCGCCTGGCCGATATGTCGGCGACACAGCCGGTGAAGTTCCTTGATCTGGTCTGGGCCAGCCTGATGGGCTGGCTGGTCTTCAGCGAGGAACCGGCGCTGACAACCTATGCCGGCGCGCTGGTGATTTTCGCGGCCACCACCTGGATTGCGCGGCGCGAAGCGCGGCGCAAACCCTGATCAGCCAAGCAACAAATCCCGCGCGGCATTGATGCGCGCCGCCAACCAGGCACTGCCCCCCTGATCAGGATGTGCGGTTTTCATCAGGCGCCGATGCGCGGCGCGGATTGCATCCTCATCAGCACCTTCCGCAAGGCCCAGGATATCAAGCGCTTCTTCCCGCGTCATCGCAGCGCTGCGCGGCGCGGCGGCGGGTTCCGCGCGCCAATCGGGATGCGCACGATCAAGCCAGGCTTCCAGCAGCGCCACGGAATCAACATCCGCTATCTGGCATTCTTCCAGCAGCGACAAAAGCTCTGGCAGGTCAAGCGTTGCCAGATCGCGCCCGGCGAATTGCCCTGCCTTCACGCTGCCCGTCATGCGCCCGCTATCATGGTCAAGCGTCATGGTCAGGAAGGCGGTCTCCACACTATTCGCCGCGCCGGTTTGCGGCGCTGTGCCGCCAAAGCGCTTATTGGTGCGCCAACGCTGCGCCCATTGCAGCAACAAGGGCAGAAAGAAAGCGAGCGCGAAAATCGCCTGCTGCCCGCGCGCGGTAAAAAGCCCGAGCAGCAGAATCACCGCGCCAATGGCGCCCAACACCACCGCGCCGAATTGCTTCACGCGCGCCACCGGCGCATTGGCAAAAGCCCATAGCAACAGGAAAAGCAAAAACAGCGCAATGGCGCCAAGCGCAAGCCAAGTCATGCGCCGGCTTTCGGCCTGGGCAATAGCCCCGCCACCTGCCGCGCCGCCGCACCGGGCAAGCGCGCCAAGGCGCCCTGCCCACCCGCCGCATAAACCGCGATGGCGCGCAGCAAATCGCGCAATTGCCCAATCGCTGCCGAATCAAAGGGCAGATAGGCACCCCCCGTCAGCCGCGCGATTTGCCGAAACACCGCCCCCGCCACGGGATCAGCGCCTTCATGGAAAATGAAAGCCTGAGTGCCGCGCAGGCCAAGCTCTCCGGCTGTATGGCAAAGCGCATCGGCATCTTCTTCCACGGCATCGCCGATGAAAATCAGCGCCCTGATCCGCTCACGCTTTGTCTCCGCCAGCGCATGATCCAGCACGGCCTGAATTTGCGTTTTGCCGCCCAGGCAGGCAACGCCCGAAAGCCGCCGCGCCAAATCTGCCGCATCCTTCAGGAAAGGTGTCGCACGGAACTCACCAAAGCCGCGGTAATAGGCAAGCGAAACGGCAAGCCCACCAATGCCCTGCGCCGCTTGCAACATCTCCGCCGTCAGCCCCGCCGCCTGATCCCAGGTGCGCTCGCGCGATGCCGTGGCATCAATCGCGAAGATCAGCCGCGCCACCGTCGCGGACGCGGTCCGCAAGGCCGGCACACGCGCCGCCTGATCCAGAAAGGCGGCCACGGCGGCGGATGGGACGCGCGGGGCTGGGGGTTTGCTCATGTGGGGGATGTGGGGGCGGGGCGAGCCGGTTAAAGGCCACAGGCGGCTTTGCCCCTGGCGCACAAATCAGGCGAGCGGGCTCCGCACCCAGGCGGCGTCGGTCGCCACCGTTTCCCGACGCAAGCGCGCCACTATCGCGTCCAGCTCCTCTGGCCGGGCGGAGCTGCTGACCAGGGTTGCCAGAATCTCTACCTGCCCATCCTGCCGCGCATGCTGTTCCCACCCCGCCACCGGGAAGCCGCCCGCCGAGAGCGCCTTGCCCAGCGCCTCCCGCGCTTCTGCCACCGCCGAACCGGGCACCGTCACGGCCACCTGGTAGCGCGCCTCGGCCGCCTGGTCGCTGACCGGCAGGCGGTCAATCAAAATGCCAAGCGGCCGCAACGCGGTATTGCAGATCAGCACAAACACCGCGATCGCAATCGCCTGCACCGGCAGGTTAGCCCCCGCCGCCGCACCAACAGCCGCCGAACACCAAACGGTCGCCGCCGTATTCAGCCCGCGG
This sequence comes from Roseomonas sp., assembly GCA_020249505.1. Lineage (GTDB taxonomy): Bacteria > Pseudomonadota > Alphaproteobacteria > Acetobacterales > Acetobacteraceae > Neoroseomonas. The sequence goes on from JADCFN010000034.1 coordinate 27,415, forward strand.
ATCGTCCCGCCTTCCCTGAGGATCAACCCAGCGCCGAGGAAGCCAACCCCCGTGACGACATTCGCCAGCACGCGCATCGCGCCATCGCCGCCGGCCATCTGAATGCCCAAATCCACAAAGGCCGCCGCACCAAGCGCGACCAGGACATTGGTGCGGAGCGAGGCTATACGTTCCCGATACTGACGCTCCGCCCCGATCACGGCGCCAAGCAGCAGCGCGAGCGCCAGGCTGCCGGCAGTGTCGGCGATGCCGGCGAGACTATCGGGGATCATGCGGCTGCCTATTCTTCATGTGTAGTTTTTAACCAGCCTTGATCGCTGCCACCATGGGCTAATGGCAATGATTCTGGGGGAAAGGCACAGGGGGCTCTGCCCCCTGACCCCCGCCGGGGTGGCCGTGCCACCCCGGACCCCGCCGTTACTCAAACAGACCGGCTTGGGAGGGGCGGGACGAACGTTCGCGGGGGGCAGCCCGGAAGCCCTCGCCTCGGCCAATTGGGGGTAAGCGTTCGGCTTCATCATGCACACCGGCCATCAATTCGGCGATGGTCTTGACCATGATCTTGCGAAACTGCCCAAGCCCGGTTGAGGCGTAACCATGCGAAGCAGCTTCGCGCATCATGTCCCGCGTGGGGTCCGCCAGCGTGATCAGCACACCACCCAAGGCACCTTCGCGCTGCACCGTGCCGGCCAAATCACGCACATCGCGGACCGAAACATTCTCCCCACCCTTCACGGAAATAATCACGCGATCCAAATCGCCATCCCTGGGGCCGGTGCGGACCCAACGAATGCCATCAATGCCGCGATCCGCGCCCTTTTTCTTGCCGCCCTGCGGCACGGCATCCAACAGAGAAACCGCCCACCATTGGAATTGATGCTTGTCCCGCGCCGCCAAATCCCGCGCGGCAGACAAATCCCTCGGCGTGCCCAAGACCTCAAAGGCGATATTCGGGAAAGCATCCTTCAGCCGACGCTCCACAAGCGATATGGCGAGATGCGTGACATCAATCCCCACCCATCGCCGCCCGAGTTTTTCGGCAGCATGAACCGCCGTGCCACAGCCGCAAAAAGGATCAAGCACAATATCGCCTGAATTGGAGGAAGCATTGATGATGCGTTCCAACAGCGTCAGGGGCTTTTGCGTCGGATAGCCGAGGCGCTCTTGCGCCTGGGAATTGATTGGTAGAACGTCAGTCCATACATCGCTGGTTACTGGCCCTTGCATTTCATCCAGGTAGCGTTTGATCCTTGGGCGCTTCGACGTATCGAAGGAACCGTCTTTGTGCTTCGGGTAGTAAATCCGATTCTCGGCGTGCAAGCGCTGCATCGTGGCAAGCTCGAACCGCCAGCCCATCGGAGGCGAGGGAAAGCCCATCCATTCATACATCATGCGCGGCCTTGGGCTAGGGCTTGTCATATTGTCGAGCTGATATGCGCGCCCGTCTGGATCGCGGTTCCGATACTTGTCAGCAATGTAGTCGTCTGAATGCTTCTCGCGTGGCGTATTCCAGACAAAATTCGTTGTGCTGGCCTTCGTGAAAAAGAAAATGCTGTCGTGAACGCGGCTCCAAGTCTTGCTGTCGTTATGTGTGTTGGTCCGTTTCCAAATAATCTCATTCCGAAAATTCTCTGCCCCGAAAATCCCATCCAGTAGAATCTTCAAATAATGGCTCGCGGTGGGGTCGCAGTGCAGGTAGAGCGATCCGGTTGGTTTCAGGACGCGGTGTAATTCAATCAGCCGCACCGCCATCATCGCCAGATAGGCGGTCATGTCATTCTTGCCGAGGGCGGTAACAATGCCGCGCAGCAGGACGGAGGCGTCGGTATAAACGCTCTGGGTCAGCACATCCTCATAGGCAGCGGCGGCGGCGTCGCCCCAATGCCAGCTATCTTCGAAGGCTTCCAATTGGCTGTCGCTCATTTTGCCATCGGGGGCGCGGAACAGCACGTTGTAGGTGGCCGCTGAATTGAAGGGCGGGTCCAGGTAGATCAGGTCAATGCTTTCATCCGGGATCAGCGGCTTGCCATCCGCATCCCGCCCGCGCAGCACGGCCAAATTATCCCCGTAGAACAGCCTGTTTTTCATGCGCCTTTGTTACCCAGCCTGGACTGCTGCCACCATGCCCTTATCGCGCCGATATTGCCAATTCTGGCACCCAGTCCCGGCGGGGTCCGGGGTGGCACGGCCACCCCGGTGGGGGTTAGGGGGCAAAGCCCCCGGTCTCCCCCCTCACCCCTTCCCATTCGCCTCAGCCACTGCCAGCGCGGTCAGGTTCAGAATGCCCCGCGCGGTCACGCTTGGTACCAGCACATGCACGGGTTTTCTCATGCCGAGCAGAAGCGGCCCCAGTTGCAGCCCATCGGTGGCGGCCTTG
>JADCFN010000035.1 GCA_020249505.1 Roseomonas sp.
ATTGTCGCCCGCCTGGCCCTGATCCAGCAGCTTGCGGAACATTTCAACGCCGGTCACCGTCGTCTTCACCGTCGCCTTCAGGCCGATGATTTCAACTTCTTCACCAACGCGCACAATCCCGCGTTCCACACGACCCGTCACAACCGTGCCGCGACCAGAGATCGAGAACACGTCTTCAATCGGCATCAGGAACGGACGGTCCACCGGGCGCTCAGGCTGCGGAATATAGGCATCCACCGCTTCCATCAGCTTCAGAATCGCCTGCTCACCCTTCTCAGGATCGCGGTCTTCCAGCGCGCAGAGCGCCGAGCCATGAATGATGGGGATGTCATCGCCCGGGAACTGGTAGCTGCTCAGCAGCTCACGCACTTCCATTTCAACGAGCTCAAGCAGATCAGGATCCGCCATATCGACCTTGTTGAGGAAGACCACCAGCGCCGGCACGCCAACCTGACGCGCGAGCAGGATGTGTTCACGCGTCTGCGGCATGGGGCCATCAGCAGCGGAGACCACCAGGATCGCGCCGTCCATCTGCGCCGCGCCCGTGATCATGTTCTTCACGTAGTCGGCGTGGCCGGGGCAATCCACATGCGCGTAGTGGCGGTTCGCGGTTTCATATTCCACATGCGCCGTGGAAATCGTGATGCCGCGCGCGCGTTCTTCCGGCGCCTTATCAATTTGATCATAGGCCGTGAAGGTCGCCCCACCCGCCTTCGCCAGAACCTTGGTAATCGCCGCCGTCAGCGACGTCTTGCCATGGTCCACATGCCCGATCGTCCCGATGTTGCAGTGCGGCTTGTTCCGCTCAAATTTCGCTTTGGCCATGTTCGTGATTCCAGATCGGGGGTTGCTTACCAGCGGTAGTGGCTGAAGGCCTTGTTGGCTTCAGCCATCCGGTGCGTATCTTCGCGCTTCTTCACGGCAGAGCCGCGATTATTCGCTGCATCCATCAGCTCAGCCGACAGACGCTCTTCCATGGTGTTCTCGCCACGCTTGCGCGCGCTTTCGATCAGCCAACGGATCGCCAAAGCCTGGCGGCGTTCCGCACGGACTTCGACGGGAACCTGATAGGTAGCGCCACCAACGCGACGGCTGCGCACTTCCACGGCGGGCTTCACATTATCCATCGCTTCATGGAACAGACGCAGCGGGTCGCTATTGGGCCCACCCTTCTTCTTCAGCGTATCCATCGCCGCATAGACAATGGATTCAGCGACGCTTTTTTTGCCATCATACATGAGCACATTCATGAAGCGGCTGAGAACGATATCGCCGAATTTCGGATCCGGCAGAACCTCACGCTTTTCAGCGCGGTGACGACGAGACATGGTTCAGACCCTCACTTCGGACGCTTCGCGCCGTAGAGCGAACGGCGCTTGCGGCGCTTGGCGATGCCCTGGGTATCCAGCACGCCACGCAGGATGTGGTAGCGAACGCCCGGAAGATCCTTCACGCGACCGCCGCGGATCAGAACAACCGAGTGTTCCTGCAGATTGTGGCCTTCGCCAGGAATATAGCTCACGACTTCAAAGCCATTCGTCAGGCGCACCTTCGCAACCTTGCGGAGCGCGGAGTTCGGCTTCTTCGGCGTGGTCGTGTAGACGCGCGTGCAGACGCCGCGCTTCTGCGGGCTGCCTTTCAGGGCCGGAACCTTGTTCCGGGCTGGCTTCGTCTCACGCCCTTGGGCGATGAGTTGGTTGATCGTCGGCATGACGCCCCTTCGTAACCATCCAAATGACCTTCAGCCCCGCCAAAAGGTATTGCCCGGTATGGCGCGTTCAAACGCGCCCCCCGGGCTACCAATCGGCTGCCGGCCTCAGCCCCCGAAAGGGGCGGCGCCGGCGGCGCAGCTTTTGGTCCAAATACATCGAGCCCCGATCGGGGACTCGCTTAAGGAGCGGCCTTTTACGTCCCGCCCCAGTTCAAGTCAAGCGCCGTTCACCTGTTGGAAGGGGATAATTCGTCCTGTTTCCACAGGGAAATTCACCCCATCCAAGGTTATGGCCCAGACCTTCCTTATTCGGCCGCCTTTGGTTCCGGCAAAGCAGGTGACGCGGCCGCCAAACGGCCCCGATCGCGCTGCGCCGCCAAGGCCCGCAGGCGGTTCATCACGGAACCCGTCCCCGCCGGGATCAAGCGCCCGACGATCACGTTTTCCTTGAGGCCCGCCAGGTAATCCACCTTGCCCGCCGTGGCCGCTTCCGTCAGGACCCGAGTCGTTTCCTGGAACGACGCGGCCGAGATGAAGGACCCGGTCTGCAAGGACGCTTTGGTGATGCCCTGGAGCACCGGTTCGGCCACCGCCGGGCGTTCCTTGGCAGCGATCCGCTTCTCATTCTCAATTTCGAATTCGATGCGGTCCACCTGTTCGCCGATCAGATAGGTGGTGTCGCCCGGATCGGTGACCTCAACCTTCTGCAGCATTTGGCGGACGATCACTTCAATATGCTTGTCGTTGATCTTCACGCCCTGAAGCCGATAGACCTCCTGAATCTGGTCCACCAGGTAATCGGCGAGCTTTTCGACGCCCAGCACCCGCAGGATGTCATGCGGCACGCGGGGGCCATCCACCAACGGGTCGCCGCGCTTCACATAGTCGCCTTCCTGAACGGAGACGTGCTTGCCCTTCGGCACAAGGTATTCGCGCGGCACGGGCGGTTCATCACCCACCTGTTCCGGCACCACCAGGATGCGGCGCTTCGCCTTATAGTCCTTGCCGAATTCCACGCGGCCATCAATTTCGCTGATGATCGCATGATCCTTCGGCCGACGCGCTTCGAACAATTCAGCGACTCGCGGCAGACCGCCCGTAATATCGCGTGTCTTGGAGCTTTCACGCGGCAGGCGCGCCAGCACGTCACCGGCGGCAACAATCGCGTTGTTTTCCACCGAGAGAATCGTGCCCGGCGTCAGGAAGTAGATCGCTTCCGTGCCGTTTTCACGCTTCACCACATTGCCGGCCTCATCACGCAGGATCAGACGCGGGCGGAGATCAGCAGCCTTGCCGGGCGCCTTGTATTCCACGACTTCGCGGAACGAGAGGCCCGTCACTTCGTCAACACGGTCAACCTGGGTCACGTTTTCGATCAGGTCGGCGCATTCAACGCGGCCATTGCGTTCGGTGATGATCGGCAGGGTGAAGGGGTCCCATTCCGCGAGCTTCTGCCCGCGCGTGACCTGCACACCATCTTCCGCAATCAGACGCGCACCATAAGGGACACGCTGACGCGACCGTTCACGACCCTGCGCGTCATAGAGCGCGATTTCGCAATTACGGCTCATGACAATCGGCTGGTTTTGGCTATTGGCCACCACCACGCGATTGAGGATCTTGATGGTGCCTTCGGAAGCGGCTTCCACCGCACTTTGTTCCGCGCCACGCTGCGCCGCGCCACCGATGTGGAAGGTGCGCATGGTCAGCTGCGTGCCAGGTTCACCGATGGATTGCGCAGCGATAACGCCAACCGCTTCACCGATATTGACCGGCGTACCGCGGGCAAGGTCACGGCCATAGCACAAGCCGCACACGCCCTGACGCGCATCGCAGGTCAGCACGGAGCGGATCTTCACCTGCTCCACGCCGGATTTTTCGATGCGTTCCGCCTGCACTTCATCAATCAGATTGTTACGCGCGACGATGATCTCACCCGTTTCCGGATCAGCCACATCTTCCTGCGCGGTACGGCCAAGGATGCGTTCAGAAAGCGAGGAAACCACTTCCGCGCCATCCATCGCCGCGCGAACGGAAAGCCCGCGTTCGGTGCCGCAATCGGGCTCCACAATGATACAATCCTGCGCCACATCCACCAGACGCCGCGTCAGATAGCCTGAATTGGCGGTCTTGAGCGCGGTATCGGCCAAGCCTTTGCGGGCGCCGTGGGTGGAGTTGAAATACTCCAGCACCGAAAGACCTTCCTTGAAGTTGGCGATGATCGGCTGTTCGATGATTTCACCCGAAGGCTTCGCCATAAGGCCGCGCATGCCGGCAAGCTGGCGCATCTGCGCGGGCGAACCGCGCGCACCGGAATGGCTCATCATCCATACGCTATTGGTCGGCTTGCCGATTTCCTGGCGCTGAATTTCCTTCATCATCGCGCCGGCCACTTCATCTGTGCAGCGCGACCAGGCATCAACCACCTTGTTGTAGCGCTCACCGGCGGTGATCAGGCCGTCAAGGTATTGCTGTTCGAATTCCTTCACCTCGGCCTTGGTGCGTTCGATCATGCCCTTCTTGTCATCAGGCACCACCATGTCGTTCTTGCCGAAGGAAATCCCCGCGCGCGCCGCGTGACGGAAGCCAAGCCCCATCAGACGGTCAGCGAAAATCACGCTCTCCTTCTGGCCGCAATGGCGATAGACCGCATCAATCACGTCCGAGATGTTCTTCTTCGTGAGCTGACGGTTCACCAGCGCATAGGGTAGCTGCGGGTGCGAGGGCAGCAGATCCGCAATCATCATGCGCCCCGGCGTGGTCAGCACCGTCGCCGGACCGCCATTTTCGGTCGCGATATCCACGCGCGCATGCACAGCGGAATGCGGCGCAATCAGCCCATTCGCCAACGCCTGTTCAATTTCCCGCAGGCCGCGGAAGATTTGCGGGCGGAATTTAAGTGCTTCGGTTTCTTCCGCCGTCAGGTTCTGACCACCCTTGGCGCCGGCGCTATCAATCAGCGCACGCACCTCTTCCACGCGCTTTTGCACGGCGCGGAATTCCGGGGTTTCCAGGCTGAGGTAATACAGCCCCAAGACAATATCCTGGCTCGGCACGATAATGGGCTTGCCATTCGCCGGGCTCAGGATGTTGTTGGTGGACATCATCAACACGCGCGCTTCCAACTGCGCTTCCAGGCTGAGCGGCACATGAACCGCCATCTGGTCGCCATCGAAATCCGCGTTGAACGCGGTGCAGACCAGCGGGTGAAGCTGGATCGCCTTGCCTTCAATCAATACCGGCTCAAACGCCTGAATGCCCAAACGGTGCAAAGTCGGCGCGCGGTTCAGCAGCACCGGGTGTTCGCGGATCACCTCTTCCAGAATGTCCCACACTTCGGGGCGTTCCTTTTCCACCATCCGCTTCGCAGCCTTGATGGTGGTGGCGTGCCCATACTTCTCCAGCTTCGAATAGATGAAGGGCTTGAAGAGTTCGAGCGCCATCTTCTTCGGCAGACCGCATTGATGGAGCTTCAATTCCGGCCCCACCACAATCACCGAACGACCGGAATAGTCCACGCGCTTGCCGAGAAGGTTCTGACGGAAGCGCCCCTGCTTGCCCTTCAGCATATCGGAAAGCGACTTCAGCGGGCGCTTATTCGCCCCCGTAATGGCGCGGCCACGGCGACCATTGTCAAACAGCGCATCCACCGATTCCTGCAGCATGCGCTTTTCATTGCGCACAATGATATCCGGCGCGCGCAATTCAATCAGCCGCTTCAGACGGTTGTTACGGTTGATGACGCGGCGATAAAGGTCGTTCAGATCAGACGTCGCAAAACGCCCACCATCCAGCGGCACTAGCGGGCGGAGTTCCGGCGGAATGACCGGCACCACATCCAGGATCATCCATTGCGGATGCGCGCCCGATTCCGCGAAGGCTTCCATCAGCTTCAGCCGCTTCACCAGCTTCTTGCGCTTGGCTTCCGAAGTCGCGTCCTTCAGGTCCGCGCGCAGCGTCACGGCTTCCTTCTGAAGCTCGATACCGCCCAGCATCTGCTTCACGGCTTCAGCACCGATGCCGACACTGAAGGAATCCTCACCGAATTCATCCAGCTTCGCCTGATACTGATCTTCGTTCAGCAATTGATGCAGCTTGAGGTCGGTCAGGCCTGGTTCCAGCACCACATAGCTTTCGAAGTACAGAACCTTCTCAAGCTCCTTCAGCGACATATCCACCATCAGCCCCACGCGCGACGGCAGGGACTTCAGGAACCAGATATGCGCCACGGGGCTGGCCAGTTCGATATGGCCCATGCGCTCGCGGCGCACCTTGGCCAGCGTCACTTCCACGCCGCATTTTTCGCAAATGATGCCGCGGAACTTCATCCGCTTATACTTGCCGCAAAGGCACTCATAATCCTTGATCGGGCCAAAGATCCGCGCGCAGAAAAGCCCATCCCGCTCCGGCTTGAAGGTGCGGTAATTGATGGTTTCCGGCTTCTTGATCTCACCATAGGACCAGGAGCGGATCTGCTCCGGGCTCGCCATGGTGATCTTGATCTGGTCAAAAGTGACGGCCTGACCCGTCTGACCCAGGATTTTCATAAGCTCGTTCATGCGGCCAACCTCTTGAGCGGGGCCGCCGCCACGAAGGCTTCGTGGCGGCTGAGCGGTGAGAGAATAAGACTAAGCTGATCCATCAGACCGGGCGGTTTTCCAGGTCAACATTGAGACCAAGCGATTTCAGTTCCTTCACCAACACGTTGAAGGATTCTGGAATACCAGCCTCAAAACTGTCCTGATCGCGCACGATGGCTTCATAGACCTTGGTGCGGCCCGAAACATCGTCCGATTTCACGGTGAGCATTTCTTGCAGCGTATAGGCAGCGCCATAGGCTTCCAGCGCCCAGACTTCCATTTCGCCGAAGCGCTGGCCACCGAACTGCGCCTTACCACCCAGCGGCTGCTGCGTCACTAGGCTGTAAGGCCCGATGGAACGCGCGTGGATCTTGTCATCCACCAGGTGATGCAGCTTCAGCATATAGATGTAGCCAACGGTCACCTTGCGTTCGAAACGCTCACCCGAACGGCCATCATGCAGCCAAACCTGGCCCGAGGTATCAAGCCCGGCCTTGTCCAGCATGCCTTCAATATCGGCCATGCGCGCGCCATCAAACACAGGTGTGGCAATCGGGATACCTTTTTTCAGGTTCTCGCAAAGCTCCACCAGCTGATCATCGGCCATCGGCGCGATATCGCGGGTGAAGACTTCATCACCATAGATATCCTTGAGCTTGGCTTCCAATTCGCTGCGGCGCGCGCTGCGATGGCGATATTCATCCACCAATTCGCCAACCTGACGGCCGAGATTGGCGCAGGCCCACCCCAAATGGGTTTCCAGGATCTGCCCCACATTCATGCGCGAAGGCACGCCAAGCGGGTTCAGCACCAGGTCAACCGAGGTGCCATCTTCCAGGAAGGGCATATCTTCAACCGGTACAACGCGGCTGACCACACCCTTATTGCCATGGCGACCGGCCATCTTGTCGCCCGGCTGAAGCTTGCGCTTCACCGCGATGAAGACCTTCACCATCTTCATCACGCCCGGCGGCAATTCATCGCCGCGCTGCACTTTTTCGACCTTGCTCTCAAAACGCTTTTGCAGCTTTTCAATCGCGGCATCGAATTCGCGCTTCATGGCTTCAATTTCGGCCATCGCGGCATCATCCGCGACCGAGATTTGACGCCATGTCGCCTTGGCGAATTCATCAAGCACTTCATCGGTGATCACCGTGCCGGACTTGATTGGCTTGAAGCCACCAGTAGCCTTGCGGTTCAGCAACCGCTCACGCAAGCGCGAATAGAAAGAACGCTCCTGAATCGCCTTTTCATCGTCGCGGTCCTTAGCAAGGCGTTCGATTTCCGAACGATCAATCGCCATGGCACGCTCATCCTTGTCGATCCCCCGACGGGAGAAGACGCGGACATCAACAATGGTCCCAGCCACACCGGGTGGCAGCTTCAGCGATGTGTCGCGCACATCGGAAGCCTTTTCACCGAAGATCGCGCGCAGCAGCTTTTCTTCCGGCGTCATTGGGCTTTCGCCCTTGGGCGTCACCTTGCCCACCAGGATATCGCCCGGATTCACCTCGGCACCGATATAGACAATGCCGGCTTCATCCAGATTGCGCAGCGCTTCTTCACCCACATTCGGAATATCGCGGGTGATTTCTTCCTGGCCAAGCTTCGTATCGCGCGCCATCACCTCAAATTCTTCGATATGGATCGAGGTGAATACATCATCGCGCGCGATGCGTTCGCTGATCAGGATTGAATCTTCGAAGTTATAGCCATTCCAGGGCATGAAGGCGCACAGCACATTGCGCCCCAAAGCCAATTCGCCAAGCTCGGTCGAAGGGCCATCGGCGATGATATCGCCAGTCTTCACCGCATCACCCACCTTCACCAGCGGGCGCTGGTTAATGCAGGTAGATTGGTTGGACCGCATGTATTTGCGCAACCGATAAATATCAACGCCACTGGTCGTACCATCGGAAGATGTCGCTCGCACCACAATGCGCGCACCATCAATCGAATCCACCACACCATCGCGGCGCGCAACAATCGTCGCCCCGGAATCCCGCGCCACCGCGGCTTCCATGCCAGTGCCAACCAGCGGTGCATCGGCGCGGATCAGCGGCACCGCCTGACGCTGCATGTTGGAACCCATCAGCGCGCGGTTCGCGTCATCGTTTTCAAGGAAGGGGATGAGCGCCGCCGCCACCGAGACAAGCTGCTTGGGCGAGACGTCAATGGCCGTCACTTCTTCTGGCTTCACCAGTCGGAAATCGCCACCCTGACGCACCGAGACCAATTCATCCTTGAAGCGGCCATCCGTATCCACATTGGCATCAGCTTGCGCAACGATCAGACGCTCTTCTTCCATCGCGGACAGATAGCGGGAATCACCCACAATCTGCCCATCCTTCACCAGGCGATACGGCGTTTCGATGAAGCCGTATTTGTTCACCTTGGCGAAGGTCGCGAGTGAATTGATCAGACCGATATTTGGCCCTTCCGGCGTTTCAATCGGGCAGATGCGCCCGTAATGCGTCGGGTGCACGTCGCGCACTTCAAAGCCGGCACGCTCACGCGTGAGACCACCCGGGCCAAGCGCTGACAAGCGGCGCTTATGCGTCACTTCCGAAAGCGGGTTGGTCTGGTCCATGAACTGCGACAGCTGAGAAGAACCAAAGAATTCCCGCACAGCCGCTGCCGCCGGCTTCGCATTGATCAGGTCATGCGGCATGACGGTGTCAATATCCACCGAACCCATGCGTTCCTTGATCGCGCGTTCCATGCGGAGCAGGCCGACGCGATATTGATTTTCCATCAATTCGCCAACCGACCGCACGCGGCGATTGCCGAGGTTGTCAATATCGTCAATCTGCCCGCGCCCATCCTTCAGGTCGAGCAGCACGCGCAGCGTCGCCACAATATCCTGCTTGCGCAGGATGCGCACGTAATCCGGCACTTCTTCCAGCGAAAAGCCAAGGCGCATATTCATCTTCACGCGCCCGACCGTGGAAAGATCATAGCGTTCCATGTCGAAGAACAGGCCACGGAACAGCGCTTCCGCCGTCTCAGGCGTCGGCGGTTCACCCGGACGCATGACGCGATAGATATCCATCAACGCTTCGTCGCGGTTGGAATTCTTATCCACCGCGAGCGTATTGCGCATCCAGGGGCCGACCGCCTGATCAATGGACAGCGTCGGCAGGCGATTGAGCCCGATTTCCTCAATCAGATTCAGCTTCGGTTCGGTCAATTCCTCACCGGCTTCGGCCCAAATCTCCCCGGTTTCCATATTCACCAGGTCTTCGGCCACAAAGCGGCCGAGCAATTCAGCGCGGCTCACCAGCACTTCCGTCGTGCCGGCTTCGGCGATCTTGCGCGCCATGCGCGGCGTCAGCTTCGCGTCCTTTTCCGCGACAACTTCACCGGTACGCGCATCCACCAAAGCTTCGGCCAACTTCACGCCACGGAAAGCATCGGGATCAAAAGTGCGCGACCAACCCTTGGAGCCGCGCGCAAACACCACCTGGCCATAGAAGGAATTCAGGATTTCCTCGGCATCCATGCCGCGGATTTCATGCAATTCCATCTGCCCGTCACGCTCGGCACGCTGCATTTCCGTGGCGGCGCTATCCAGCGCGTAAAGCAGCGTGGTGACCGGCAGCTTGCGCTTGCGGTCAATGCGGACATAGCAAATGTCTTTGGCGTCAAATTCAAAGTCAAGCCAGGAACCGCGATACGGAATGACGCGTGCGGCAAACAGATACTTGCCGCTGGAATGCGTTTTGCCGCGGTCATGGTCGAAAAATACGCCCGGGCTGCGATGCATTTGGGAGACAATAACACGTTCCGTGCCATTGATGATGAAGGTGCCGTTATCGGTCATGAGCGGCATATCGCCCATGTAGACATCCTGTTCCTTGATGTCGCGCACCGAACGGCTGCCGGTTTCCTCATCCACATCCCACACGATCAGGCGCAGCCGCACCTTGAGCGGCGCGGCATAGGTCAGCCCGCGCTGGATGCATTCCTCAACATCATATTTCGGATCTTCGAGTTCGTATTGCACGAACTCCAGGCGACCACGCCCGGCGAAATCATCAATCGGAAAGACCGAACGGAACACTTCCTGCAAACCAGTGACGGTGCGCGAATCCGGAAGCACTTCCATTTGCAGGAAGCTTTCATAGGATGCGCGCTGCACATCAATAAGGTTCGGCATCGGCGCCACTTCTGGCAAACGCCCGAAGCTCTTGCGGATCCGCTTACGCCCGGTGAAAGACTGGGTGATCGCGTTCATGCCTGTCCTGCTCTTCTCTATCTGTCCTGCCGGCCTACCCTGCCGGCGCGGGTTACCCACTGAACGCCCCACCGGTCGGTGACCGGAGAAACGCGGGCACGGGCGGAACTGACCCCCTTTTCAGGGAAGTTCCACCCGCGCCCAACCTTTTTTCGCCCGGCCCCGGCAGCGGATGCCCAGGGCCGGCCTGAAGTCTTACTTCACTTCGACCGTGGCGCCGTTTTCTTCCAGCACCTTCTTGATCTTGTCGGCTTCGTCCTTTGAGACGCCTTCCTTCACAGTCTTCGGCGCGCCTTCCACCAGGTCCTTCGCTTCCTTCAGGCCAAGACCCGTAATGGTGCGAATTTCCTTAATGACATTGATTTTCTTGTCGCCACCGGCGGCCAGGATGACGGTGAATTCGGTCTGCGCTTCGGCAGCCGGCGCGGCGGCGGCAGCGGCCGGCGCAGCGGCAACGGCCACCGGCGCGGCGGCGGACACGCCCCACTTTTCTTCCAGCATCTTGGAAAGCTCGGCAGCTTCCAGAACGGTCAGGGCGGACAGCTCGTCCACCAACTTCGCGAGATCAGCCATGTCTTTGTACTCCTTGATCTAGTAGCTTGGTTTGGTTCTTGCAACTCCCCCGGGGCCGCATGCCGCGGGGGACAAAACATCCGGGCCTCAGGCCGCGTCCTTCTTGGCGTATGCCGCCAACACTCGCGCCACCTGCCCACAAGGGGCCTGAAGCACGCCCGCAATCCGCGTCGCCGGGGTCTGGATAAGACCCACAAGCTGCGCGCGCAGCGTCTCCAGGGACGGCAACTCGGCCAGGGCCTTCACGCCATCGGCGTTCAGCGTCTGGGTTCCAAGAGCGCCGCCCAGGACAACAAACTTATCGTTTGTCTTGGCGAACTCCACGGCGGTCTTTGCCACGGCCACCGGGTCTGTTGACCACGCAAGCGCGGTCGGGCCCTTTAGCAGCGGCGAGATGCCTTGGAAGCGGGTGCCTTCGAGGGCGCGGGTGGCCAAGCGGTTCTTCGCGACCTTATACGAAGCCCCTGCCGCGCGCATCTTACGCCGAAGTTCGCTCACATCCGCGACAGTCAACCCGCTATTGCGGGCAACCAGCACGAAGGAGGTCTCGGCGAAGATCGTGGCGAGGGATTCGACGAATTCGCGCTTCTCCGATCTTTCCACTCTACGTCTCCGTCGGTGACTGGGGCCTTTTGGAAGGGCTCCAGCCGGGTTCACTCGGGGGCGGGCGCCGGCATGGCACCAACCCCGGTTCGCCTGTCAGTCCGGAACGCCAAACCAAGCCATTCCAGGGGCTTAGCCCGCTGATGGTCTCTGCTTGGGCACACCATCTATCCCCTGCGGGCCAAAAGGCCCTTCACTGTCCCGAAGGACTACAGGAGGTCTCCGACAGGTTCGGGCATGGCCGAAGCCATCCCCTGCCCGCTTGGCCCTCGGGCCAAGCGAATTCAATGCACGGCCCAGGGCCGCGCCAAAAACTCAATTGGCCGAGGCCGAAAGGCTGGTGACATCCACCTTCACGCCAGGACCCATGGTGGAGGAAACCGCCACCTTCTTCACATAGGTCCCCTTGGCGCCGGTTGGGCGCGCGCGCTGGATCGCTTCCACAAAGGCGCGGGCATTTTCAAGCAGTTGCGCTTCGCCGAAGGACGCCTTGCCGATGCCGGCATGCACAATCCCGGCCTTCTCGGCCCGGAATTCCACCTGACCAGCCTTGGCGGCCGTCACGGCACCCTTCACATCCATCGTCACGGTGCCGAGCTTCGGGTTCGGCATCAGGCCACGGGGGCCGAGCACCTTACCAAGCCGGCCCACCAGGCCCATCATGTCCGGGGTCGCGATGCAGCGGTCGAATTCGATCTTGCCTTCCTGCACCATCGCCGCCAAATCATCCGCGCCGACAACATCCGCGCCGGCGGCCTTGGCTTCATCAGCCTTGGCGCCACGGGCGAAGACGCCAATGCGCACGGTCTTGCCAGTGCCATGGGGCAGGCCCACCACGCCACGCACCATCTGGTCCGCATGGCGGGGGTCAATGCCGAGATTCATCGAAATTTCAATGGTTTCGTCGAACTTCGCCTTGGCCGCGCCGCGAGCGAGCTTCACAGCCTCATCCAGCGCATAGGTCTTTTCACGATCAAAACCCGTATAGGCTGCCTTCAGGCGCTTACCTTGCTGTGCCATGATCTTAGCCCTCCACCACGGTCAGGCCCATGGCACGGGCGGAACCCGCGAGCATGCGCACGGCAGCGTCAACGTCATTGGCGTTCATGTGCTGCATCTTCACCTTGGCGATTTCGACCAGCTGAGACTTGGTCACGCGGCCAATCGGCGCGGCCTTGCCCGGCGCAGTTGAGCCCTTATCGAGCTTCGCGGCCTTCAGCAGGAAATAGGTATTGGGCGGCGTCTTGGTGATGAAGGAAAAGGTGCGGTCCGAATAAGCCGTGATAACCACGGGCGTCGGGGTGCCCGGTTCCATCTGCTGCGTTGCCGCGTTGAATTCCTTCACGAACTGCATGATGTTCAGGCCACGCTGACCAAGCGCGGGCCCGACGGGCGGCGAAGGGTTCGCCTTGCCGGCCGGGATCTGCAGCTTGATATAGCCTGCGATTTTTTTAGCCACTGTATGATCCTCTCTCAATAAACCGAGAGGCCCGCGGTGCATGCGACCCGAAAGGATCTCCCGCGTTCCCCAAACGCCAAACAGCCCCTGGATTGCTCCCGGGGCGGTGCAGCGGAAGGGGGCGTTTAGGGGGTGTGGGCGGGCGCGTCAAGCCGGATGCCATCTGGCCAAGGCTGCGCCGCTTCGCCATAAGGGGGCATGCCTGCTCAAGCCTGGATTGTCGTCATCGCCGCCGCTGCCTCGGTCTCCTTAGCGCTTGGGGCGCGGCAGACCTTTGGGCTGTTTCTGCTACCCTTGGGGACCGAGCACGCCATTCCTGCCTTTGCCTATGGCGCGGCGGTTGCGTTGCACAATCTGATTTGGGGGGTGGGCCAGCCCTTCGCTGGCGCCATGGCCGATAAATTTGGCGCGGGGCGGGTGGCGCTGGGCGGGGCGGTGATTTACGCGATTGGCCTCATTCTGCCCGCGCTTTGGCCGAGCACGGCAAGCCTGATCATCGGTATTGGCATTTGCACGGCACTTGGCGTGGCGGCAGCGGGGTCTGGCACCGTACTTGGCGCGGTGGCGCGCGCCGTGCCGGAAAACCGCCGGGGCGATGCCCTTGGGCTTGCTTCCGCCGGCGGGTCCATCGGGCAGGCGGCCATGATCCCCTTCGTGCAATGGGGCATTACGGATTTCGGCACCTCTGGCGCCTTCTTCATGCTGGCGGCCACCATGGCGCTGATGGTCTTTGTCGCACCCCGGCTGGAATGGGCACCGCCCGGCCCCGGCACCGGGCGCCCCACCGGGCTTGCCGGCCTGCCGGCGCTGGCAAGGCGAGCCTTGGCCGAGCGTGATTTCGCGTTGCTGACGCTTGGCTTTTTCGCCTGCGGCTTTCAATTAGCCTTTCTGACCACCCATCTGCCCGCGCATCTCTCACTTTGCGGCCTGCCGGCCGGGCTTGGCGTGACAGCGCTGATGCTGGTGGGCTTGTTCAATATCCCGGGGTCATGGGTCTGTGGGCGGATTGGGAATAGCATCCGCCCGGAAGTGGCCTTGGGCGGAATTTATATGGTTCGCACACTGGCGATTGCGGTCTTTGCCAATGTGACGCCAACCGAATGGGGCACGCTGATTTTTGCCGCCGTCATGGGCTTCATCTGGCTTGGCACCATCCCGCTAACCTCAGCCGCGATTGCCCGGCGCTTTGGCGTGGCGGACCTCGGCGCGCTTTATGGGATTTGCTTCTTCTCGCACCAATTGGGCGGGTTTCTGGGTGCGGGGGCCGGCGCCTGGGTGGTGGATGCCACGGGCAGCTATGCCGCCTTCTGGCCAGTGATGCTGGTGGTCGGCGTGATCGCCGCGCTGGCCAATTGGGTGACGCGCCCGCCAAGGCTGGCGGCGGCGTGAGAGACCGCTTGGCGCCGGTTGTCCCCCTGCCCGCGCTGGGCTAATCCACCGTTCCCAGGCGCCGTGCCGCGCCATTCTTTGAGCCAGGCCAGATCACCATGCCCATCATGCCCGATAGCTGGATCCGCAAAATGGCGGCGGAACAAGGCATGATCGAACCCTTTGTCGAAGCCCAGCGCCGTGAGGGCGTGATTTCCTATGGCCTGTCATCCTATGGCTATGACGCCAGGGCAGCCGATGAATTCAAGATTTTCACCAATGTGGACAACGCCATTGTGGACCCGAAGGGCTTCTCCGAGGATGGTTTCGTCACACGCAAGGGCCCGGTTTGCATCATCCCGCCCAATTCCTTCGTGCTGACCCATACGGTCGAATATTTCCGTATCCCGCGCGATATTCTAGTGATCTGCCTTGGCAAATCCACCTATGCGCGCTGCGGGCTGATTGTGAATGTCACGCCGCTTGAGCCCGAATGGGAAGGCCAGGTCACGATCGAAATCAGCAATACCACCCCTCTGCCGGCCAAGGTCTATGCCAATGAAGGCATTTGCCAATTCCTGTTCCTGAAGGGTGACGCACCGCCTGAGGTCAGCTACGCAGACCGCCGCGGCAAATATATGGGCCAGCGCGGCGTTGCGCTGCCGAAACTCTGATGGATCGCATTCTGATCCGTGGCGGGCGGGTGCTTTCGGGCAGTATCCCGATCTCGGGCGCCAAGAACGCTGCCCTGCCGCTGATGGCGGCGGGCTTGCTGTCTGATGGGCCACTCACGCTCACCAATGCGCCGGACCTGGCCGATGTCGCCACCATGGCGGGCTTGCTGGGGCATCATGGGCTTACTGTTTCACGTGACACATCCGCGCGCAGCATCACCATCAGCGGCACTGCGACCGATCTGGAAGCGCCTTATGATCTGGTGCGCAAGATGCGGGCTTCCGTGCTGGTGCTTGGCCCCTTGCTAGCCCGCCATGGCCGCGCACGCGTCAGCCTGCCCGGCGGCTGCGCCATCGGCACGCGCCCGGTTGATCTGCACCTGAAGGCGCTTGAGCAAATGGGCGCCGAGATCGAAATCACTGCCGGCTATATCGAAGCCCGCGCGCCGGGTGGCCTGAAGGGTGCGCGCATCATCTTCCCGCAAGTCTCCGTCGGTGCCACCGAGAATATCCTGATGGCTGCCGCCCTGGCGCGCGGGCAAAGCGAAATCATGAATGCGGCGCGTGAGCCAGAAATCACCGACCTTGCCGCCTGCCTGATGCGCATGGGCGCACGGATTGAAGGCATCGGCACGGATCGGCTGGTGGTGGAAGGTGTGGCAAGCCTTGGTGCCGCGACGCACCCTATCATTGCGGACCGGATTGAAGCCGGCACTTTTGCCTGTGCGGCGGCCATCACCGGCGGGTCGCTGCTGTTGCAAGGTGCGCGCTTGGATCATTTGGGCGCGGTGACGCGCACGCTCCGCGAAGCCGGCGTTGATGTCGCGGAAGAAGAAGGCGGTTTGCGTGTGACGCGGAGCAATGGGCTTCGCGGTGCAGATGTGATGACCGAACCCTTCCCGGGTTTCGCCACCGATATGCAAGCGCAATTCATGGCCCTAATGTGCGTGGCCGAAGGCGCTTCCATGATCACCGAGACGATTTTTGAAAACCGCTTCATGCATGTGCCGGAGCTTTCGCGCATGGGGGCGCGCATCAATTTCCACGGCGCTTCCGCCATTGTGCGCGGGGTGAAGCATCTTTCCGGCGCGCCAGTAATGGCGACTGATCTGCGTGCCTCGGTCTCCCTTATTCTCGCGGGCTTGGCCGCGGAAGGTGAGACGATTGTGAACCGCGTTTATCACCTGGATCGCGGTTATGAACGCGTGGAAGCGAAACTCGCGGCGGTGGGCGCCGATATTGAAAGACTGGCGGGCAGGTAGTCATGGATATCCCGATCCCCAATGCGCTGAATGGCGCGCCGGCTGAAACCGATACACCTTTGGTGATTGCCCTGCCCAAGGGGCGCATCCTGAAAGAACTCCACCCCGTGCTGGCGCGCGCCGGGCTTATTCCGGCCGAGGATTACGCGGATGAAGACAGCCGCCGTCTGCGCTTCCCGACCAATGATCCGGCAGTGGATGTCATTCGCGTGCGCCCCTTTGATGTGGCGACTTTTGTGGCACATGGCGCCGCGGCGATTGGCGTTTGCGGCGCTGATGTGCTGATGGAATTCGATTATCCGGAAATCTATGCGCCGCTTGATCTGGGCATTGGGCGCTGCCGCGTCTCCGTCGCGGAGCCCGTGAACGCCACCACAGACGATCCGCGCCGCTGGTCGCGCGTGACGGTCGCGACCAAATACCCGAATATCGCGCAACGCCATTACGCCGCCCGCGGCGTGCAGGCGGAAATTGTGCATTTGAATGGCGCGATGGAATTGGCGCCTTCCATGGGCCTTGCCCGCTTGATCGTGGATTTGGTGCAAACCGGCTCCACCCTGAAGGCGAATGGCCTTCAGGAGACTGAGGTGATTGCCCATGTCACCTCCAAACTCATTGTCAATCGCACCGCGTTGAAAACACGGCCCGAGGCGATTGGCGCCTGGATCGCGCGCTTCCGCGCTGCTTTGGAAGCCGCCGCATGAAGCGGCTGGATAAGTGCGAGGCTGGCTTTGAAGCCGCCTTCACCGCGCTATTGGATGATGCGCGCGAAACCACGCAAAAGGTGGATGGCGTTGTTGCCGGCATCATCGCCGATATCCGTGCGCGCGGCGATGCGGCGCTGGTGGAATTGACCGCGCGGTTTGATCGCTGGCAGCCGGCCAATGCGGCGGCGCTGCGCGTGACCGAG
This sequence comes from Roseomonas sp., assembly GCA_020249505.1. Classification (GTDB taxonomy): domain Bacteria; phylum Pseudomonadota; class Alphaproteobacteria; order Acetobacterales; family Acetobacteraceae; genus Neoroseomonas. The sequence goes on from JADCFN010000035.1 coordinate 17,378, forward strand.
GCCGAGATTGACGCGGCAGATGCAACCATCGCGCCCGAACTCCGCGCCGCGCTCAACCTGGCGGCGGAACGGATCGAGACATTTCACCGCGCGCAATTGCCGCAGGATTTGGTGATGCGCGACGATGCTGGTCTTACGCTTGGGCTCCGCTGGGGGCCAGTGGATGCCGTTGGCATTTATGTTCCGGGTGGCAAGGCGGCCTATCCATCTTCCGTGCTGATGAATGCGCTGCCGGCGCGCGCGGCTGGCGTGCCGCGCATTGCCATGGCGGTGCCAACGCCGGATGGTGCGCTCAATCCGCTGGTACTGGCGGCAGCCAAGCGCGCGGGCGTCACTGAGATTTATCGGATTGGCGGCGCGCAAGCCATCGCGGCGCTGGCCTGGGGCACCGGTAGCATTGCGCCGGTGGACCGCATTGTCGGGCCGGGCAATGCCTATGTCGCGGAAGCCAAGCGCCAGGTTTTCGGCCGGGTTGGCATTGATTCCATCGCCGGACCATCCGAGGTGGTGGTAATTGCAGATGGCGCCAATGATCCCGCCCATGTCGCGATGGATTTGCTGGCCCAGGCCGAACATGATGAAAGCGCGCAATCCATCCTGATCACGCCCGATGCGGCGCTGGCGGATGCGGTGGCGCAGGCAGTGGAACACGCGCTCAAATCCCTGCCGCGTGCGGCGATTGCCGGTGAAAGCTGGGCACGGCATGGCGCGGTGATAGTGGTGCGCGACTTGGCCGAAGCCGCCGCACTCACCAACCGCCTGGCGCCCGAGCATCTGCAATTGATGGTGGATGATCCGCGCGGTTTGCTCGGCCAAATTCGCCATGCCGGCGCGGCCTTTCTCGGCCGTTTCTGCCCGGAAGCGGTGGGGGATTACATCGCCGGGCCGAATCATGTGCTGCCCACCGGGCGTACCGCGCGTTTCGCTTCCGGCCTTTCGAGCTTTGATTTCCTGAAGCGCACAAGCTGGGTGGAAGCGGATGGCGCGGCGCTTGCGCAAATCGGGCGCGCCGCCGTGGCTTTGGCGGAAGCCGAAGGGCTGCAAGCGCATGGGCGGAGCATCAGCATCCGCCTGAACTGATCAAGACACAAAGGGCCGGGACCATGATGAATAAACGCGAATTGCTTACCGGTTTGGCGCTGCTGCCTTTGGCCGCGCCGGCCTTGGCGCAGGAATACCCCTCTCGCCCGATCCGCCTGCTGGTGGGCTTCGCCGCGGGCGGTTCCACGGATGTTTTTGCGCGCGCCATCGCGCCGCGTTTGCAAGCCTTGCTCGGCCAGCCTGTCGTGATCGAAAACCGCCCTGGTGCCGGCGGCAATATCGCAACCGAAGCAACGGCGCGCAGCGCGCCAGATGGCTATACGCTGCTGCTGGGAACGATCGGGCCGCTCGCGATCAACCCGACGCTTTACGGCAATCTTTCCTTTGATCCGCTCAAGGATCTCACACCCGTTTCGCTGGTGGGCGAGGTGCCGAATGTGCTCGCCGTGCCGGTGGATCGGCCCTTTCGCAGCGTGGCGGATATCATCGCCGCTGCCAAAGCGCGGCCCGAGACATTGAATTTCGGCTCCTCCGGCATTGGATCGGCGGGGCATTTGGCCGCCGAACAGCTCAATCTGATGGCCGGCATTCGCACGACCCATGTGCCCTATCGTGGCGGCGGCGCGCTTTTGCCGGAATTGATCGCGGGGCGCGTGGATTACGCCTTCACCACCGCGCTGAATGGTATTCCGCAAGCGGAAGCGGGCAAGCTGCGCATTCTGGGTGTGCCCAATGGCAAGCGCGTGCCGCTTTTGCCCGAGATTCCAACCATCGCGGAATCTGGCCTGCCTGGTTTTGATGGCGTGGATTGGGCCGCGATGATGGCCCCGCCTGGCCTGCCAGCGCCGATCCTGGCGAAGCTTAATGCCGCGATGCAAAGCGTGCTCAAGGAACCGGAATTGGTCGCTGCCATGGCCGCGCGCCGGCTGGTGCTGGAGGCTTCCACGCCTGAGGCGCTGGCGGAATTCCTGCGGCGGGAAACGGCGCGCTGGGCGCCCGTGGTGCGCGCTTCCGGCGCGCGCCCCGACTGAGGCCTCAGCCCTTTACAGCAAAACCTTCTTCTTCCACCGCGCGCACCAGATCAGCGCGCGGTAGATTGGTTTGCGTGACCACGCGCTTCGCGGCCAAATCCACTTCAACCTTCGCCGCTTGATCCAGCCCCTGGATGGCGTTGGTCACGGCGCGGATGCAATGCCCGCAGCTCATGCCCTCAACCTGAAGCGTGATGGCGTCAGCCATAGCAGTCATCCTTTCCAGCGAGTTCTTCCAAAATCGGGCAATCTGGCCGCGCGTCGCCATGGCAATGCTCGGCCAGATGGCGCAGGCTTTCCGCCATGGCGCTGAGCGATTTAGCCTTGGCTTCAAGGGCCGCGACATGATCCAGCGCAAGGCGCTTCACTTCCGCACTCGCCCGCGCGCGATTGCGCCATAAATCCAGCAGGCGCTTCACATCCTGCAACGGAAAGCCAAGATCACGCGCATGGCGAATGAAGCGCAGCTCCGCAATATCGGCCTGAGAATACACGCGATACTGATTGGCGGCGCGCCCGGCAGAGATTAGACCAATCGCCTCATAATGGCGGATCATCTTGGCCGAAATGCCAGATGCCCGAGCAGCTTCCCCAATATTCATGACCGGGGCCTCCAGCGCGAGAGCAATAAAGCGTTGGTGAGTACACTCACACTCGAAGCCGCCATGGCCGCGCCCGCGATGGGCGGCGAAAGCAAACCAAAGGCCGCGAGCGGCACGCCAAGTAGATTATAGCCAAAGGCCCAGAACAGATTCTGCCTGATCTTGCGCAAGGTCAGCCGCGTAATCTCCAAAGCCGCCGGCACCAGCGCGGGATCACCGCGCAACAAGGTGATGCCCGCCGATTGAATGGCGATATCCGTGCCTGTCCCCATCGCAATGCCAAGATCAGCCTTGGCGAGTGCCGGCGCGTCATTCACGCCATCGCCCACCATCGCGACAGCTTCCCCCGCTTCCTGCCAGGCCGCGATGCGTGCGGCCTTGCCATCGGGCAAAACCTCGGCCGCGACATCGGTAATGCCAAGTGGCGTCGCGACAGCAAGGGCAGCGGCGCGCTGATCCCCGCTGATCATGGCGGGTTTCACGCCAAGCGCAGCAAGCCCCGCCACGGCCGCTGCGGCACCGGCGCGCGGTGCATCTTCAAACAGGAATAGTGCGCGGGCGTCGTTGCCTTCGATCAGCCAGGAAAGGCTTTGCCCCGCCGCTTCACCTGCGGCTGCAGCATCGGCCAAGGCACCGCGGCCCCCGCCCGCTTCCTGCAACAGCCTGGAACTGCCAAGGGCATAACGTCGCCCGCCGACCACACCTTCCACGCCGCGCCCTGGAAGGGCACGAAAATCCTCAGCGGGCGGCACGGCGCCGGCTTCGGCCAAGACCGCGCGCGCCAAAGGGTGTTCACTGCCTGCTTGCAGCGCGGCGGCAATACTCAAGGCTTCTTCGCGCGCAAAGCCGGGTGCGGGATGCAAGGCGGCCAGGCGCGGCTTGCCTTCCGTCAGCGTGCCGGTCTTGTCGAAAGCGACCAGAGTAATGCGCCCGGCGCGTTCAATCGCATCGGCATCACGCAGCAAAATACCGGCCCGCGCAGCCGCCCCGGTGCCCGCCATGATGGCCGCAGGTGTGGCAAGTCCGAGCGCACAGGGGCAGGCAATCACCAGTACGGAAACTGCATGGATCAGCGCGGCTTCAAAACCCACACCCGCCAACAACCAGCCCAACAATGTTGCCATGGCCACGCCGAGCACCACCGGCACGAAGACCGCACTCACGCGGTCCACCAGCTTTTGCACCGGCGCGCGCGATGCCTGCGCTGCCGCGACCAAATGCGCAACACGGGCAAGCGTGGTATCGCCACCCACTGCGCGCGCTTCGATCACAAGCCGCCCATCCAAAGCCATGGTGCCAGTTGAAACTTTTGTGCCTTCTTCCTTTTCCACGGCGCGGCTTTCGCCTGTCAGCGCGCTTTCATCAACGCCGGAACGGCCTTCACGCACCAGCCCATCCACGGGAATACGCTCACCGGGGCGCACGACCACGAGATCGCCAATCCTGAGTAAGGCAGCTGGCACATCGCGTTCCTCACCCGCTTCCAGCCGGCGCGCATGACGCGGGCTGAGGTCCAGCAAGGCACGGATCGCAGCGCCGGTGGCGCGCTTGGCGCGCGCTTCCAGATATTTGCCGAGCAGAACGAAGAAAATCACCATTGCTGCGGCTTCGAAATAAAGATGCGGCGTGCCGTGATGCGCGGGCGTGGTCAGCAAAAGCCAGGTGGAAAGCGCCCAGGCCGCGCCGGTGCCAAGGGCCACCAGCACGTCCATATTGCCCGTGCCGGCACGAATGGCAGCATAGCCCGCGCGCCAGAAACGCGCGCCGAGCCAGAATTCGACAAAACTCGCCAGACCAAATTGCGCCCAGCCGCTTGGCATCCAATCCTGGCCAAGCATCATACCGATCATGCCAACCAGGAAGGGGGCAGTGAATATCCCAGCCAGCACCAAATCACGGCGTTCCCGGGCCAGGGCGCGAGCTACAGCTTCTTCCCCGGCTTCTGTCGTGCTGCCGCGCAATTCATAGCCGGCGGCCTCCACCGCCACGCGCAAAGCGGCTTCCGATACTCCGCCGATGGCCCTGACATGCGCCTGGTCCGAAGCCGGGTTTACCTGCGCTGCCAGCACCCCCGGCACGGCGCGCAAAGCGGTCTCCACCCGGCCGGCGCAGGCGGCGCAACTCATGCCGCCAATGGCAAGGTCAAACTGCACTTCAGTCACCCCGTAGCCGGCGCCTTCAACCGCCTGTTTCAAAGCGGCCGCATCGGTGCTGCCAGCTACTTCCGCGCGATCCGTGGCAGGGTTTACCTGGACATCCGTCACACCGGGCAGCTTGCGGATGGCGCGTTCCACCCGCCCGGCGCAGGCAGCACAGGTCATGCCCTCAATGGGTAAGGATAGGCTCGGCAGGCGTGCGGCGGCATCAGGCATGGTAGGGTCCATGTGGCGCTTCCTATTATGGGAAGGTCAAGCCTATGGGGGGAATTGACGAAGGCGTTAGGGATACAGAGATACAAGTCAGACATGCGCGCCTCACTTCTTGCCCTTCTGGCCCTGATCATCGCCCCCGCCCCGGCCCTGCCGCAGACGGAGCCCTTCCGTGTGCTTAATCAGACCGAGCAATCGGCCCATTCGCTTTTTGCCGTGCGAACCGGGCGGCCGGATTGGGGGGCCAATATGTTGACTCGCGGGCCGCTTGCGCCAGGCGCCGGCTTCAATCTCCGCCCGGCCGAGAATGCCGGCTGCCGCTTCGATTTCCGCATGGTGCTGAGCGACGGACGGGAAATTATCAATCGCGGCCATGATGTTTGCGCGGAAAAGGTGGTTGCGATGCAAACGCCCCTGCCGCGCCCGCCCGGCGCCGCAGCGCCCACCCCCGCCCCCGGCACGCCGCCGCAGGCACGCGGAAGGGCTTCCACCGGCACGGGCTTTGTCGTGGCGCGCGACCGGGTGCTGACCAATCATCACGTGATTGATGGCTGCAACGCGATAACCGTACGCACTTCTGATGGCCGCACCCTGCCCGCCACCATGCCGGCGCGGGTGGATGTGCAGCGCGATTTGGCGCTGCTTGCCGTGCCGAATGATCCCGGCCCCATTCTGCCCTTTCGTGCCAATCCGGTACGGCGCGGCGAAAGTGTGGTGACTTACGGCTTCCCCTTGGCGGGCCTATTGGCCGCAGGGCCAACCCTAACCACGGGCGAGGTAAGTGCGCTCGCGGGGCTTGCCAATAATGAACAGCATTTTCAGATCAGCGCACCCGTGCAGCAGGGCAATTCCGGCGGGCCTTTGCTGGATCGGCAAGGCCATGTGATGGGCGTGATTGTATCGAAGCTGAATGCCCAGCGCATCGCGCAGCGCACCGGCGATATTCCGCAGAATGTAAATTTCGCCGTGAAGGGCAGCGAAGCGCTGGGCTTCCTCCGCCGCGCCGGCGTGGAACCTACCATGCGCGAAAGCTCGCCCACGGAATTAAGCGCGGCCGAGGTGGGCGAACGCGCGCATCAAAGCACGGTTTTCATTCGGTGTGAGAAATAACCACGCCGACTAATCAGGCCGACGCAGCGCGATATCGTAAAGCGCCTCACCTTCAAGGCAGAAGTAAGCCACGGGCCAGCCGCTGGAGACCGCGAATTCGCACACAGCCTGATGCACGCCAAGGACGCCAAAGCCCGGGCGGATGATGCGTGCGAAATCATTGAAAATCAGATAGCCGCCGGGCTTCACCTTGGGCGCGGCTGCGGCAGCATCAGCGCGCACTGCATCATAGCCGTGATCGGCATCTACATAGATCATATCCAGGCTGGCATCGGCGCAGGATTGCAGGAAAGGCACGGACAAACCCTCATGCCGTTCAACACGCGGTTCGGCCAGCACATCGGCCCGGCAAAGGCTGAAGGTGATATCGGCCAGATGCAGGCGGGACGGCGCCATAATGTCCAGGATCGCCCGAGCGAAATCGCCTTGGTAAGTGCCTAGTTCCGCCACTACGCCGCCCTGGGGTAAGCGACGCAGCATTTCAATCCGGTCGGTAAGCAATTGGCAGTCTTCCAATTGCGCTTGCGGAATGCGCGGCGCCGAAGGCGGCACCGGTTGCACCGCCAGCCGCCCAAGCCGCCACAGCTTCTTCACGCTTTCGGGCAGCGCCCGACGCAACGCCAATTCCAATCGGTAAAGACCCTCGCCCGCCACTAACGCCCCCTGGTCTACTCCTGTCGGCCTTTGGCATAACAGGCGAAGCGGGTCGAGCAGAAATCTCGCCCGTCGCTACCCTCAAGCCCCGTCTATCGCCTCGGCGAGCGCTGCGAAGGATTGCTCAACCGGTGAAATCTCGCCCTTGCGCTGCCGCAGCACTGCCTCAATGCGCGGCGCCAGCTTCACCGCTGCATCTGCTTCGGGGTCATGCCCGGCCCGATAGGCGCCAAGGCGCACCAGATCCTTGATCTCGCCATAGGTGGAAAGCAGGCGCTTGGCCTCCGACACCAATTGCCATTCATCTTCTCCCAAAACACCCGGCATGCTGCGCGATACGGAGCGCAGCACATCCACCGGCGGATAGCGCCCGGCCTCGGCTATGGCGCGATCAAGCACCACATGCCCATCCAGAATGCCGCGCACCGCATCGGCCACGGGTTCATCATGATCATCGCCTTCCACCAGCACGGTGAAAAGCGCGGTGATGGCACCCGGCGAATTATCCGGCCCCGGCCCGGCGCGTTCCAGCAAGCGCGGCAATTCGGTGAAGACTGAAGGCGGATAGCCACGCGTGGCAGGGGGCTCCCCAACAGCCAGGCCAATTTCGCGTAGCGCCAGGGCAAAACGCGTCACGCTATCCATCAACAGCAGCACCTGCAGGCCCTGATCACGGAAATGCTCGGCCACCGTCATGGCGGCATAGGCGGCTTCGCGCCGGAGAGGTGCGGCGCTATCCGATGTGGCGCAAACCACAACGCTGCGCGCGAGCCTCTCCGACCCCAGATCATCTTCGATGAATTCGCGCAATTCGCGCCCGCGTTCGCCGACCAGCGCAAAGACGATCACATCCGCGGCCAAGCCCCCGGCCAGCATGGCCATGAGGGTGGATTTGCCAACACCGGAGGCCGCGAAAAGCCCAAGCCTTTGCCCGCGCCTGACCGGCGTGAACAGATCAAGCACGCGCACACCAAGCGGCAACCGCACCCCTAGGCGGGAGCGCTGGCCGGCTGCCGGCGCCGGCGCATGGGTTGGGCGTTGAATCGCGCCCGGTGCCGGCATCGGCCCGCCATCAAGCGGCCTGCCCATCGGGTCCAGCACGCGCCCAAGCCAGGCATCGGAAACGGGCAGGGCTGGCCGCGGCGCCAGCGTGGCGCGCATACCAGAGGTCAGTCCGGTTAGCGGCCCGAGCGCGATGGCCTGTGCCTTGCCATCCCGAAAGCCCGCGATTTCCGCCATGACCGGCGCTCCGGTTGGCGGGGTGATCGCGACCCGGTCCCCAATCGCGGCCAGAGGGCCAAAGCCTTCCAGCGTGATGGTCAGCCCAGTGATGGCATTGACGCGCCCATGGATTTTTTCGCGCGGCAAAGCGCCCAGGGCAGCGGCGGTGGCGTGGAAATCAGACAGCATGAGATTTCTCTAGCACAGACTCTCAGCCTTTTACCTAACGTTACTTGTCCGCGGATAAGCCCAACAGCCCTTTCCTATCTATTGGTGGAAGCAGCGCCCAGGGTTAAGCTTTGTGGCAACGGGCGCCGTTACGAATAGGCCGCCCCAAGCCGGAGGAGGACTTCATGAGCTTCATGATGAAACGACGCACATTGGCTCGCCTTGGTTTCGGGGCGGGTGCCATTCTGGCCGCACCAACCCTTGGACGCGCGCAAGCCAGTTTCCCTGAACGCACCGTTGAAGTGGTGACGCATGCTGGGGTTGGCGGTGGTACGGATATCACAGCGCGCATGATGATGGTGCAGGCACCAAGCGAATTCAAACAGGAATTCGTCGTGGTCAATCGCACCGCCGGCAGTGGCGCGCAGGCGCTGCAATATCTGGCCTCAAAGCCCGCGGATGGGCACACGATTATCCTGGTGACGCAGACCCATTTGCTGACCCAACTGCGCAATCGCAATGTGCCGCAGTTTTCCGAGCTTGTGCCGCTGGTGCGCGCGACTGATGATCCGCAGCTTGTGCTCGTGCGGCGCGAAAGCCCCTTCCGTACCGCCGCTGATCTTGTCGCCGCCGGCAAGCAACGTTCCTTGCGCTTTGGCGGCACGCATGTGGGCGGCGTTGATCATATTGCGATCTTTTCCTTTGGCCGCGCGGCAGGCATGCAGCAGCCAACCCTGGTGCCCTTCCGTGGCGGCGGGGAGATTGTGATCAACCTGGTCGGTGGCAATACCGACTCAGCCTTGGTCAATCCGGCAGAAGCGGAAGCACAGCTCCGTTCCGGTGAATTGCGCCCATTGCTGGCGCTTTCCGAAAAGCGGCTTGCGAATTTTCCGGATCTGCCGACTGCCAAGGAAATCGGCATTGATTGCGTTGCTTCCACCGTGCGCGGCTTTTGTGTGCTGCGGGGAACGCCGGAAGACCGAGTGACGCGGTTGGAGGAAGGATTATTGCGCGCCATGTCCGGCCCGATTTTCAAGGCGTATCTGGAGAATACCGGGCAATCGCCCGATAGCGTGGTGGGCCGCGCCGCCTGGGGCGCGCAGCTTCAGGCCTTCCATGATAGCGGGCGGGAAGCGCTGCAGGCGCTTGGCTTGCTGCGCTGATGCGCCCGGCGCGCAATCCGAATCACGCCATTGCCGCCAGCATTACGGCAGTGGCCCTGGCCGCCATTGCCGCGACATTCACCTTTGATCCTGTGCCACCCGGCCTGCCCGGGCTTGGCGCAGTCGAGTTTCCGCGCCTGGTATCGGCCATTCTTTTGCTGCTCGCGCTGATCCTGGGGCTGACTGCGACATCCCCTGCAAGTGAGGAGGAGGCGCCGCGCGTTTCATCCCGCGCTTGGCTGATTTTTGCGCTCTGCCTTGGGTTTTTGCCGCTGGTTGAGGTGATTGGCATGATCCCGGCGATCCCGGTTTTCCTGATTGTGGTGGGGTTGCTCTGGGGGGGCACCGCTTGGCCCATGCTGGTGCTTTCAGCGCTTGGCATGGGCATCGCCATTTGGTTGATCTTTGTGAAGGTCTTTCGCTTGACCCTGCCCAAGGGTTGGCTGGTCACCATGCTGGGGTTTTGAGTGATGGAAGGGTTTTTGGGCGGGCTTGCCATTCTGATTGATCCCTGGGTGATGTTCATGGTGTTCCTCGGCACCGTACTGGGGATTTTTGTGGGCGCGCTGCCGGGGATTTCGGGCAGCACCACCATTGCGCTGATGCTGCCCATGACCATCGCCATGGGGCCCATTCCCGCGATTTGTTTTTTGGGGGCGATTTATTGTGCAGCGAATTTCGGTGGGTCCATCACCGCGATTATGGTGAATGCGCCGGGCGATCCTTCCGCCAGCGCAACTGCGCTTGAAGGCTATAAAATGGCGGAAAAGGGCCAGGCCGGTTTGGCGCTTGGCATGTCCGCGGTTTCGTCCGCGATTGGCGGCATATTCTCGATCATTGTGCTGATCATTGCCGCACCCTTGCTGGCGCGCGCCGCCTATTCCTTCGGGCCGCCGGAATATTTTGCGCTGGCCGTCTTTGGGCTTTCCATGTGCGCGGCGATTGGCGGGGATAGCGCGGTCAAGAATCTGATCGCCGCTGCACTTGGTGTCCTGATTGCGACTGTCGGTATGGATCTGACCACGGGTATCGAGCGCTTCGCCTTCGGCATTGATGAACTGGCCGATGGGATCAAGTTTGTTCCGGTGCTGATCGGGCTTTTCGCGGTGGGCGAAATGCACGATCAGGTGGTGCGCCGGGCAGAGAAGGCGAAGATCATCGCCATGGATGCGGCGCGCGTGCCCGGCATGGCAGAGTTTCGCAAATGCAACCGCTCCATCTGGATTGGCAGCGGGATTGGCACCTTCATTGGTGCCTTACCGGCGCTTGGTGCCACAACGGCAGCGCTGATTGGCTATAATGAAACGCGCCGATGGTCCAAGCATAAGGAGGAATTCGGCAAGGGCAGCATTGAAGGTGTTGCAGGGCCTGAGGCTGCGAATAATGCCGCTGTCGGTGGTTCCATGGTGCCAACGCTTGCCTTGGGCATTCCTGGTAGTGCGACCACGGCGATTATTCTGGCTGGCCTGATTGTGCAGGGGGTGCGGCCCGGCCCGCATCTTTTCACGGAGCAGCCAACTTTGCTTTACGCCGTATTCGCTTCAATGCTCGCAGCCAATCTGTTCTATCTTGGGCTGGGGCTTTACATGGCCAAATTCTTCGCGCGGATTTCACTTGTGCCGCCGGCGATCCTTTGGCCTTCTGTATTCGTGCTTTCCATCATCGGCGCCTATGGGCCGGATCAATCCATGGGCGATGTCGTTATTATGCTGGTGGCGGGCGTGGTGGGTTTTCTGTTTCGCCGATCTGGGTTTTCGCCCGCGCCCCTGATTATGGGGCTGGTTCTGGGGGGCAAGATGGAAGAAACGCTCAAGCAATCGCTGATCATCTTTGGCGATGATGTCAGCCAATTCGCCACGCGACCGATTGCGATGACGCTGCTTTGCATCACCGCTATCGGGCTATTATGGCCGCTGATCGCGCGATTTTGGCGGATGCGCTGAGCAGGCTCAGCGCTGTGTTGGGTAGTACAATGCCACCGTATGCGTTGCCTCTGCGAAAATCAGCCAGCGTTCCACCAATAGCCCGGCGATGGCGCTGGCGGCTGCGAGGAGACCCAAGGCCATGGCCGCGCTACCGCCCAGGATAATGGCAAGGCAGAAAAACAGCGCCGGCAGGGCAAAACCGAGCAGCAGCGCGATGGCGCGCAGCCGCGCCGCATGCACGCGGCCGACGCGAAACGCCATTTCACGCAGCAGGTAATTCACCTCGGTATGCGGGCTTTCCAGCGGGCGCACCTTGCCGATGAAGCCAAGCCCCGTGGCGCTTTCGCGCGTGCTGCCTGCGGGTGTTGCATCCACACTCGCCCAATAGGCGCGCTTGAAGAAAAGCGCGGCCATGCCAAGTGCGGCTGCGACCAGTGCGGGGAAAAAGCCACCGCCCCAGAAGATGGCGAGCATCGCCAGCAAGGACGCACCAGAGAAACTCGCGAATAGCAAATAGCCCGGCGCCACCATGGGGTGATGCCATTCCTTCACGGGCTTCAGCGAGGCATAGATCATGCCTGTGCAATAGACCGTGACCGCCGCGCCGGCAGCGGAAAGCAGGCCCGCGGGCAAGATCAGCCGTGCCTCATCATGCGCGAGCGCGATCAGAAATACCGTTGCGGGCAGGAAGGTAAGGATCGCCGCCACACCTTCGCGCGACAGCCAAGAAGTCCGCCATTGGCTGAGCGCGCGCCAGGCGCGTTCCGGCCGGCCCAGATGCAGCAGCGATGAACATAGCCCTGCGGCAATCAGCGCGAGCGCGATGATGGCGGCGGTGGCGCCGAACAGGCTGCTCGCCGGCAGAAGGCCGAGCGGTTTCAGCACACCAAGCCAGAACAACAAGCCATATCCCGCGCCGGACGCCACGGTGAAGAAAATGATGGAAGGGGCTGGTTTCATCGGGACAGCACCTTATCCATCCAGCGCAGCAGCGGGTTGGTGATTTGGCTGGGTAAGGGGCCGGCTTCCTTGGGCGCGGTCTTCACCTGGCTTGAAGCCTTGCGCGGCGGCAGATAGCGATTGACGGGCTGGTAGCCCATCTCTGGCATCAGCTCATACCCGCCGCGTTCTGCAACAAGTTTTGAGACATCGCTGTTCGGATCACCAAGATCACCGAAATGCCGCGCATTGGCGGGGCAGGTGGAAACACAGGCCGGCACGCGGCGGTCTTCCGGGATGGTTTCGTTGTAGATGCGGTCAACGCAGAGCGTGCATTTCTTCATGACACCCTGGTCTTCATCCAATTCGCGCGCACCATAGGGGCAGGCCCAGGCACAAAGCTGGCAGCCGATGCACATATCCGTATTGACCAGGACAATGCCATCTTCCGCGCGCTTGTAGGATGCGCCCGTCGGACAAACCGTGACACAGGCCGGCGTTTCACAATGCAGGCATGAACGCGGGAAATGCACCGTGCGGCCTTCATCACCGTCACCGGCTTCATAGGCATGCACCCGGTTGAACCAAACCCCTTCCTGCGCCGCGGAATAAGGGTGCTGATCGGGCAAGGGCGCCATATGGCCGCTTGTGTTCCATTCCTTGCAATTCGTCGCACAGGCATGGCAGCCGACACAGGTATCAAGATCAATCACCAGGCCAAGCTTCTTGGCCCCCGGCGCGGGCGTGGGCAGGGATGTCATGGCTTTTTATCTCCTGCATTGAAGCGCAGAATTTTGGGCGGTTCGGGCATATTGGGTGGCGGCGTCAGCGTGCTTGGATGGGGCGCGGTGATGCCTTCCTCGCCGGGGGCGCATTTCTTGATATTGACGCGCAGATCATACCAGGCCGCCTGACCGGTAATGGGATCAGCATTGGCCAGACGGGGGCCGGTTTGCGCGGGCAGCCATTCGCTGATCACGTGGTTCAACAAAAAGCCGCGCTCGGCTTCCGCCGCATCAGGGCTCAACATCCAGGCGCCGGCACGTTTGCCGATGGCGTTCCAGGTCCAGACGGTGTCGGGATTGACGCCTTCCATCAGCGTCACTTGCCCCTTCACGCGGCCATTGCGGCTTTCGACCCAAACCCAATCATCCTGCGCAATGCCCATGGCTTCGCCTTTTGCGCGGCTCATATAGAGCCGATTGGCGCCGTGGATTTGCCGGAGCCACGCATTCATCGACCCCCATGAATGATACATCGCCATGGGGCGCTGCGTGACGGCCGAGAAAGGAAAGCCTGAGACATCATGCGCAACTTGCTCCAGCGGCGCATACCAGAAGGGCAGTGGGTAGCAGTAGCTGCGCACGCGTTCGCGCAAGGCTTCCGGCGGTTGCTTGGCGCCATGTCCTTCCGCAGCCAGGCGGAATTTCTGCAAAGGCTCTGACCAGATTTGCAAGACAATCTGATCAGACTTGCCAATCAGCCCCATCGCCTTGGCGTTTTCCAGATAGAGCTTGTTGGAATGCTTGAAATAGCTTTCCTCGGCCGAGAAATTATGCCGCCAGAAGCAGCCATTTTCGATATAGCGCTGCAATTGATCCGGGTTGGGCTTGCCGACACCCTTCGCCGTGCCATCCTCACCACGCCAACCAGCAAGCGGGCCAACACCCGGCATGCGTTCGTGATTGACGATGTAATCCGCGTAATCCTTGAAGCGCGGGCTGCCATCTTCCTTGGTGAAGGCGGGCAGGCCAAGCCGTGCGCCCAATTCAATCAATACATCCTGGAAGGGCCGCACATCACGATCCGGCTTCAGCACCGGCTGACGAATGGCATCGCCCGGCCCATGAGAAGACCCAATCGGGCGATCCAGAATGGAAATGCAATCCCAGCGTTCCAGATAGGTCGTGTCCGGCAGGATCAGATCTGCATAGGGCACGGTTTCGCTGAAAAACGCATCGGAATAGATCACGGTGGGGATGACGTATTCGCCGGACGCATCCTTGGCCGTGAGGCATTCGATGGTTTCCAGCGGGTTCATCGCGCTGTTCCAGGCCATATTCGCCATGAACATGAACAGCACATCAATCTTGTACGGGTCGCCCTTCGCTGCATTGCCGATCACGGTATGCATCATGCCATGCAGACCAAGCGGCGCTTCCCAGGAGAATGAATGGTCAATGCGAATGGGCGATCCATCATCATTCACCAGCAAATCATCCGGCCCATGGGTAAAGGACAGGATATTGCCGGCAAGCGGTGTATTGGGCTTGGAATTCTTGCCCGCCGGTCCCGGGCCGGGCGGAATGGGCCGCGGGAAGGGCGCCTTGTAGCGCCAGGAACCTGGCGTATCGATGGCGCCCAGCAGCATTTGCAGAATATGCAGCGCGCGGCAGGTATGAAAGCCGTTGGAATGGGCGCTGATGCCGCGCATGGCATGCAACGCAACTGGCCGGCCGACCATCTTTTCATGCCGACGGCCGAGCGTATCAGTCCAGGGTTGGTCAAGCGTGATGGTTTGGTTGAAGGCAACATCGGCCATCTCAGCCGCGATGCGGCGAATGCGGACCGCATCCAGCCCGCAGCGTTCCGCAACCGCTTCCGGCGCATATTCAGCGCCCAGATAGCGTTCCGCCATTAGGTGAAACACCGGGCGCGCCTTGCGGCCATCGGCCAGGGTGAAATCCCCGACCAGCACAGGGGAAAGATCAGCGGCGGCGGCATCCATCGCACCGCGCGCGCGATCCCAGGCTTTCGGCTTGCCATCCGCATCACGCACAAAAAGCCCATCGTCTGCGCCGCCCGGATTGCGAATGACCAGCCAATGCGCATTGGTGTGGCGCACCAGGAATTCGGAATCCACCCAATCATGGCGCAGCAATTCATGGATCAGCGCCATGACGAAAAGCCCATCCGTGCCGGGACGGATACCCACCCATTCATCGGCAATAGCGGAATAGCCGGTACGCACGGGATTGACGGAAACCACCTTGGCGTTGCGCTGTTTCAGCGCGGCGAGGCCGGTTTTGATCGGGTTGGAATCATGATCCTCGGCAACGCCCAGGATCAGCAGATATTTCGCGCGTTCCCAATCCGGCTCGCCAAATTCCCAGAAGGAACCGCCAATGGTGTAAAGCCCGCCGGCCGCCATATTCACGGAACAAAAGCCGCCATGGGCGGCGAAATTGGGCGTGCCGAATTGCGCGGCCCAGAACCCGGTCAGTGATTGGGATTGATCGCGCCCAGTGAAGAAAGCGAGCCGCTTCGGGTCTGTTTCACGCACCTTCTTCAGCGCATTGGTGGCGATATCCATCGCCTCATCCCAGGAAATCTCAGCATATTCGCCAGAACCGCGCGGCCCAATCCGCTTCAGCGGTGCCTGCAAGCGGGCAGGACTATACTGCGTCATGATGCCGGCGCTGCCCTTGCCGCAGAGCACGCCCTTATTCACCGGATGATCGGGATTGCCTTCAATATAGCGCACCCGCCCATCCTTCAGGTGCACGCGAATGCCACAGCGACAGGCGCACATATAGCAGGTGGTTGTCTTCACCTCATCGCCGATCGGCGCCGAATAGGCGATCCGGTCCGTTGTGCTGCCATCTGGCATACGCCATTCCTCCATTTTTCAAGGAAAGAGTAGCGCATGGCGGGGCGGCCCTGCAAAGGGGGTGGGGCGGCTTTGACGGAGCCCTGCCGCGGCCTTAGCGTCCCGGTCAAATTACCGGAGACCGGCCATGAAACTGCCAACGCATGGGCGCTATCAGCATAGCGCCATTCCCCAGCGCCCCACCTATGAATGGCCCAATGGGGCGCGGCTAGCGGTGGTGCTCTGCAACAATATCGAAGCCTTCGCCTTCCGTGCCGGGCTTGGCAGTGACAGTACCGGCGCTGCGGCGCCGCAATCCCAGCGCAATTACGCCTGGCGGGATTACGGCAATCGTGTCGGGCTTTGGAACATGCTGGCGATGTTCGATGAGTATAGCCTGCCTTGCGCGCATAACGTGAATGGACTGGTTTTGGATACCTGCCCAGAAATCGCCCCCGCGCTGATGAAGCGCGGCGATGAATTCATCGGCCATGGGCGGACCAATGCCGAACGCCAGGATATTTTGTTTGAAGATGATGAACGCCGGCTGATCGCCGAAAGCCGCGACGCCATTATCCGCCATACCGGCAAGGCGCCTGATGGCTGGCTTGGCCCTTACATTACGCAATCCGCGACAACGCTGGATCTGCTGAAGGAAGAAGGCTTCAGCTATGTCATGGATTGGCCGGCGGATGACCAACCCTTCTGGATGACGACGCGCGCCGGGCCGATGCTTTCCGTGCCTTACTCTGTCGAATTGAACGACAGCCCGGTCATGGTGTTTCGCCAGCAGGCAGCACGAAATTTCGCCGATATGGTGGTGGATCAGTTTGATGAAATGCTGGATCGGTCGCGCGATATGCCGCTCGTTTGTTCCATCGTGCTGCACCCTTTCATCATCGGCCAGCCCTTTCGGCTGCGCCCGTTTCGCCGTGCCATGCAGCATATCCTGACGCAGCGGGATAAGATTTGGCTGGCGCGCCCTGGGGAGGTCGCGCGCCACGCTGCCAGCCTGCCCAAGGGCATTGTGCCGGGGTCGGAGATGCTGCCATGAACCGCGATCTGCCGCAGTGGCGCTCCCTGCTTTACGTGCCGGCCAGCGAAGAACGCTTTGTTGCCAAGGCACATGAACGCGGTGCGGATGCCATTATTCTTGATCTGGAAGATGGCGTGGCGCCGGATGCCAAGGCGCGGGCGCGGGCCGGGCTTGCGGCTTCGGCAGCCAGCGCGCGACGCAATGGTGCGGATATTGTCGTGCGCATCAATCGCCCGCTCCGCATGGCGGCGGAAGATATTGCAGCGGCGGCAGCAGCAGGCGCGGATGGGCTGATCTGCACCAAGATGATGGGGGCGGATCATGTTCGGCTGCTATCCGAACTCGCGGCCGAATCGGAAGTGGCGGCGCGGCGCGCGGTGGGGGCGCTGCGCTTCATTGTGTTGATCGAAGATGCGGCTGCCTTGCGCCATGCGGATGCGATTGCCGCGGCTGACCCGCGCATTGTGGCGCTGGGTGTGGGCGGTGAGGATTTGGCGACCGATTTGGGTGCCGAACCCACACCGGATGCTTTGGATTTACCGAAGCGTTTTGGGCTGATTGCTGCGCGTGGCGCGGGGATTTTGCCGCTTGGCTTTATTGGCACCGTCGCGGGGTTGAAGGATTTGGACGGCTACCGGGCTATGCTGCGAAGGTCTCGTGCGATTGGTTTTGCTTGTGCGTCCTGCGTGCATCCATCTCAGGTCGCGATCATCAATGAGGAATATGGCGCACGGCCAGAGGAGGTTGCGCGCGCCAAGCGGCTGGTCGCCGCCTTTGACGTTGCGCTGGCAGAAGGCAAGGGCGCGGTCGCCTTTGAAGGCGATATGATTGACAAGCCGATTGTCGAGCGCGCGAAGAAATTGATCGCGCGCGCGGGTTAAACGACAGCCGTCATCCCGCCATCCACGTAAAGCAGATGGCCATGCACGAAATCTGAGGCTGGGGCAGCGAGGAAGATTGTGGCGCCCACCAATTCTTCCACCTTGCCCCAGCGTCCGGCGGGGACGCGTTTGCAGAGCCAATCGCTGAAGTCGGCGTTCTGCACCAAAGCGCTGGTGAGTTCGGTCGCGTAATAACCAGGTGCCACACCATTCACATTGACGCCGTGTTTCGCCCATTCGGCGCAGAGGGTGCGCGTCAGCATCCGCAGCGCACCTTTGCTGGCGGCGTAAGGCGCGATGGTCGGGCGGCCCAATTCGCTTTGCACGGAACAGATGGTGATGATTTTGCCGGCGCCGCGTGGGACCATGCGTTTGCCCGCGGCCTGGCAGCAATACCAGACGCCGTCGAGGTTAGTGCCAAGCACTTCGCGCCATGTTTCGGGCGGCATTTCGGTGGCGGGGGCGCGGCGCATGATGCCGGCATTGGCGACGAGGATATGGATTGGCCCGATGGTGCTTTCCATTTCCGTGAAGGCGTTTTCCACGCTGGTGGGATCGGTCACGTCAAACGCGCGGGTGATGGTTTGGATGCCGGCGTCTTTGAGTTTCGTGTGCGCGTTCTGGAGCCTTTCCGGATCGCGCCCATTGATGATGACGCGTGCCCCTGCTTCTGCGAGCCCCTTTGCCAGTGCAAAGCCAATCCCCTGACTGGACCCCGTCACGAGCGCTATTTTCCCGGTGAGATCAAATATTTTCATTGATGTATTCCTTGAAGTTCTGGCGGGGTCCGGGGTAACACGCCTTGGTCTTCGGCGCCCCATTTCTTTCGACCTAAGTAAACCCTCTTTTACGGCAGAGCTTCAAGTGCCGGCATCTTCCAGCGCCCATCAGTAATCTCGGCACGTGGGCGATACAGCCGCAACACGGCATTCCACGGGCTTGGCACCGGTAGGCAATTTGGCGTGGTATCCGTGCAGCCGCCGAATTGCACGGTTACTGCCCCGTCAGCCCCGCGCTGAGCGGTGACGTTATTGAGCGACACGGCATTCCGTGGATTGGGCACCATATAGCCGTGTTCATCATAAACCGTGACCGACCAGAAGCCATCGACCGGCACATCCGTAAGGCGCATCCGCCAGCTACGACCGGGCTCAGGGGGTAGGATGGGCATATAAATGGCGGCATGCGCAGGATTACCGCCCCAGCCAGCGGCTGCGGCGACAAGCCGCGCCACCGGATCCACCTGCCCGCGCGCGCCAAAACCATTCTTGAAATCCGCGAAGGGAACAAGCGCGCTCAAGGCATTACGCAGCGCTTCCTGAGAGGATTTGTCCCAATTCGGTACTTGCCAAACGCCGAGGCCACCTGGTTGTTTAATCCGCAAGCCATCCTGCGCGGCACGCGCTGCGGCCACATCGGCGGGGTCATTCGGATCAAGGAAGGTGCGGATGGCAAGGCCCAGATAGCGCGTGCCGATTTCGGCCCGCGTGAAGCGATGCTTGCCGGGCGCATAGAAGACAGACGGGTTGTAATGGTCCTGGTCAATCAGCAGCAGTGACATGAAGCGCCCGCGCGTATCGGGCAATTCCACGGTGACCGGCCCCGCATCAAGATCAATGATCGCGAAGGAATAAAGCGTATCACGGTTCATGCGCACCACGCCCTGCTGGTCCAGCGGCGTGACATCGCGCAGATGAAAAAAGCGGCCCAGAGCGCCTTGCGCGACATAGGTAGCGAAATAATGATCCGTTTCGGCGCGGGCGAAGTTATCCACCGTGACACGTTGCGGCGCTTGGGCCTGTACCGACCATGCCAGGCTGAACGTGAAGCAGAACAGCAGCAGGTGCAGAAAGTTTTTGATCATCGGTACTCCACCTTTCGAGGCCTTGGCTGGCAGAAGATTGCCGCTATGTTCGAAGGCTAAAGGTAACCCACGCCCGCAGGAATGACCTATGTCAAACGCAGCCTATACCGGCCTGAAATCCCGTTTTGGGCGCATCGCCGCGCTGAATGAAGCCGCCGCCATGCTGCATTGGGATGCGAGTGCGATGATGCCGCCGGGCGGTGGCGCCGCGCGGGGTGAGCAATTGGCGACCCTTGCCGGGCTAGCGCATGAATTGCTGACCGCGCCGGTGGTGGCAGAAGGCTTGGCGCTGGCTGAGGCGGAAGGCGAATGGGACAGCGCCAACCTTGCCCTGATGCGCCGCGCCCATGTGCGCGCCACCGCCTTGCCAACCAGCCTGGTGGAAGCCACCACGCGCGCCAATTCGGCCTGCGAGAAAATCTGGCGTGATGCCAAGGCGCGCGCTGATTTCGCCATGGTGCGCCCGGCGCTCACCGAAGTTGTCGCCCTGCAACGCGAAACCGCGGCGGCGCTTTCAGCGGCGCTTGGCATGGCGCCTTATGATGCGCTGATGGATGGCTATCAGCGCGGTGTGACGGCGGCGGATGTGGAGCCTGTCTTCGCAGCCTATGAGGCGTTTTTGGCCGAAGCCTTGCCGCAGGCTGAGGAAATCCAAGCCAGGCGCGGCGCACCAATACCACTGACAGGCGTGTTTCCCGTGCCGGCGCAGAAGGCGCTGTGCCAAGCGCTCTCGGCACGCATCGGCTTGGAATATGATCATGCGCGTCTGGATGAATCGCTGCATCCCTTCTGCGGCGGCACGCCCACCGATGTACGCATCACGACCTTCTACGATGCAGCGGATGTCGCCAAGGCGCTGCTTGGTGTGCTGCATGAAACCGGGCACGCGCTTTATGAACGCGGCTTGCCGGCAGCCTATGCGCGCCAGCCAGTGGGTGAGGCAGCGGGGATGGCGGCGCATGAAAGCCAATCGCTTATTGTTGAAATGCAGGCCTGCCGTTCGGATGCGTTTTTGCGCTTTCTGGGCAGCGAATTGCGCACGCGTTTCGGCTGTGATGCGGCAGCGGTGGCGCCTGAGAATCTGGCGCGGCTATGGCGCCGCGTGTCACGCGGCTTCATTCGCGTGGATGCGGATGAAATCACCTATCCCGCCCATGTCATTCTGCGCTTTAGGCTGGAAAAGGCGATGATCGAAGGCGCGCTACAAGTTGCTGATCTACCGGCAGCCTGGAATGAGGGGTTGGAGAGGCTGCTCGGCATTCGTCCGCCCAATGATGCCAAGGGCTGCTTGCAGGATATTCATTGGCATGACGGCGCCTTTGGCTATTTCCCATCCTATACTTTGGGTGCCATGGCGGCAGCGCAATTGATGAAGGCAGCGCGCAAGGCGGAACCGGGCTTGGATGCCGCCTTGGCAGAAGGTGATATGGCACCGCTGCTGGGGTGGCTGCGTGCCCATGTGCATGGCAAGGGATCGCTGCTCGGCTTTCAGGATTTATTGCGCGCAGCCACCGGCAAGCCATTGGACCCGAATGATTTCATGGATCATTTGCGGGCGCGGTATCTGGTGCAGTAACTGGATTTACGCGATTTCCCGCAGCATCTTGGCGCGCATGGCGCGGGCGAAATCGCGCCGTGTTTCGGCCACCATCACAAAGGCGCCAGGCCCGCCCATCACATTGCCTTCATAATGCACATGCAGCGGTTCATTGCCGCGCGTCACTGGCGCGATTTCTATAGCGAGGCCATTGATGGTGATGCCCTGTGCTACCGCCGCGTCCCGCGCATCAGGGGCGAGTGTGATGGAGCGCATATCCGGCCCATCACCCGCCACATCAATCACACGCTCAGTCGCGCGGAAAGGTGCAGCAGCGATCAGCGCTGCCGCATGGGTGATCGCGTCGCCAATCGCGTTATAGCTTTGCCGTGATCGTGGCGCGGCCAGCACGGCATTGGCGAATACCTGCGCTGATGCCGCATCACTCACGCGATGCCAATCCACCACCAGGGCAGCGCCACCCGGGCTGCCCCATTCAGTCATGGCAATCGCAATGGCGCGGCGCGGATTGGCCGCGATGGCAGCCAGCACCGCGGGGTGAATGATGGATTCCGCAATGCCTTCGCGTTGCAGGCGAAATTCATCCGCATCAATGGACCCGGAAGCATCCATTGCCAGCACAAGCAACAAATCCACTTCGGGTGCGCCTTGCGCCTGCGCTGCGACGCTAATCAGCGCTGGCGCGAAAAGCAAACCGCGGCGGCGCATGGCGGCGTTACCGCGCGCGCGCGAGCAAACGCCGCGCGCGTTCCACCACTGGCAGATCAATCATCGCCCCTTCAAAAGCAACCGCGCCCTTGCCTTCGGCCAGTGCTACATCAAAGGCAGCGATTAGCCGGCGGGCGCGTTCCACTTCCGCCGGCGCCGGCCCGTATTCCTCATTCACCACGGCCACTTGCGCGGGATGAATGCAGGCTGCGCAGCCAAAGCCAAGCGCGCGTGACCGCCTGAGCGATGCGCGATAGGCATCAAGATCGGAAAAATCCGCGAATACGCCAATGGACCCAAGCGGCAGGATGTGCGCCGCGCGTGCCGCCGCCACTGCCATCATGCCATAGACGTAGAGCGAATCAGCGCCCGGCACCGCTTCCAATTCGGTGGAAAGATCTTCCGAACCAACGCCAAGCGCTGCCATGCGCGGATCAGCCAAGGCAATGGCATGCAAGGCGGGTAGCGCATCGGGCGTTTCCACCACACCGATGAAGCGCGTATGGCCAATCCGCATGCCAAGCGCCGCTTCCCGCGCTGCCACAACTTCCGACAGAAGCTTGATATGTTCCGGCCCCATCACCTTGGGCAGCATCAGGGCGGACACTTCCGGCATGATGGCCGCCGCGATATCCGGCACGGCCAATTCCAAGGGCCGATTGATGCGCACGCAAATTTCCTGCCCATGCGCGGCAATCGCCTTGGCTGCAGCGGGCAGCGCTGCGCGCGCGGCTTCTTTCTCGCTGGGTGGGATGGAATCTTCCAGATCAAGAATGATGACATCCGCGCCGCGCGTATGTGCCTTGGCAACAAAGCGTTCCGCCACCGCGGGGATGAACAGCAGCGACCGCCAGCTATTCGGGTTTGATGCCGGCATCAGGCAAACTCCGCTTCCAGCTTGGCGCAGAGATAGCCATCCTTATCCGCTGCCCAGCATTCCATCTTGCCGCCTTCCTGCACCGAACCACAAAGCGTGACGGTATCACCCACCCAAAGCGGCCGCGCGAGCCGCGCGGTGAAACCCACCAGCCGCCCCTTGGCGCGCTTCAACGCCGCATCCAGAATCAGTTGCATGGTCAGGCCGCCATTCTGCACGGTTGCCTGATAGCCTTCCTCATCGCGCGCATAATCCGCATCGTAATGAATGCGATGCGCATTCCAGGTGACCGAGGAATAGCGAAACACCAAGGGCGAAGACAGCAATACCTTATCGGACCAGGCTGCGCCCCCAGGCGCCGGCACTGGCGGCGTTGCGGTGGTTTTCTGGCCGGGCGGCGTGGCATCGCGATACATCGCGTCAAATTCCTCAACGGCAATGACTTGCCCGCGGCTTTCGATGGTATGCCGCATGGTCAGCACCGCCATGCGTCCGGTGCGGCCATGCTTTGGAATAATCGCCGCGACCTCGGCCTTTTTGATCGCGGGTTCACCCACCACAAGCTGGCCATTGATGGTCACGCGCCGGCCCGCACCCATGCGACGCGGCAGCGGAATGGGCGGCAGGAACACGCCCTTATTCGGGTGACCATCCGGGCCGATATCGGATTGCTTTGCGATATCGGGAAAGAACATGCTGAACCAATGCGGCGGCAGTGCCATGCCTTGGGTGATGCTGGCCGGGTCCATATCCAGCATGCCGGCGATGCGGCGCGCGGATGACAGCCCGATCTCATCTTCCACAATACGCGTCCGCCCTACCCAAGGGGCAAGCGCGGCAATCGCCGCATCAAATTCAGCATCGGTCATGGCATTGCATCCCAGCACATACGCGTAAGCCGCCCAGCGGTGACAAAGGCAGCGGTATAGCCCGGCATGCCATCCGGCAAGGTCTCGGGCACCCGATCCGTGAAAACACTGATGATGAAGCGCGGCGTATTGCCACGATACACCACGCCGGCATCCATCCGCCCGCGCGGCCCGCGCCCGGTTTTATGCGCAACCTTGGTCTTGCCCGGCAGCATGGAAGGGATGAGGTTACGCAGCCTCTGCCAGGACAGGATATCAAGCCCCAGCCGACAAAGTTCCCTACTGGCGCCGAGTTCTGCCGCAGCGCCCGCATCCGCGGCGCCCTTCAGCATCTTGTCCAACAAAATGCCCTGATCACGCGCCGTGGTGCTGGCGACCGCTTCAATCGGATGATCCCACGCAAGGCCCGGCGGTGGGAAATTCACCCGATGCGTCGTGCCCTTCATGCCGATGCGGCTGCACCAGGCATTCAGCGCATCACGATCCAGCCTTTCCAGCACAAGCTGCGTGCAGACATTGTCGCTGGTGATGATCATGTTCACGAAAGCATCGCGTAGCGGAATGACGCAGCCTGGCGTCATGTGTTGATAGGTGCCGCTATCCACGCCTTCCTGCAGGCGCGCTTCAATGGTGCAGGGCTCATCAAGCTTCAGCACCCCTTCATGCACACGCGACAAGGCGTGCATGAGGATCGAGGTTTTGCGCGTGCTGGCCGATGGCAGCACCATGTCACCATCACGATCCGCTTCCCGGCCGGTCACCAAATCCTTAATATACCAGCTTGTGGTGAATGGCTGAGCGTCACACAGCGCGTTCATGCGCGCGATCAATTCCTGCATGGGCGTTCTCCTTTGCCGGGCAGGCTAACCCTGGCCGGACGGCATGGCCAGGGCGCGGCTTTTCCGGTTAGGCTGGCACCAACCAACGGAGGATCGAAGCATGAGGCAGGATATCAAGCATGTCGCGGTGATTGGCGCGGGCACTATTGGTGCTTCCTGGGCGGCCTATTTCCTGAGCCGAGGCTTGAGCGTGACAGCAAGCGACCCTTCCCCCGGTGCGCCGGATTTGATCCGCCGCATGGTGGAAAATGCCTGGCCGATTCTGATGCGGCTTGGCGGCAAGGCGGATGCCAACCCCAATGCCTGGCGCTTTGAAGCGGACCCCGTGGCGGCCGTGGCCGGGGCGGATTTCGTGCAGGAAAGCGCGCCGGAACGCTTGGATGTGAAGCAGCCCCTGCTCGCGCGCCTTGATGCCGCTTTGCCGGCGGATGTGGTGATTGCTTCATCCACTTCCGGGCTGCTGGCCAGCCGCTTGTCGGAGCTTTGCGCGCATGCCGAACGCGTGGTGATCGGCCACCCCTTCAACCCGCCGCATTTGATCCCATTGGTGGAGGTTGTGGGCGGCGCCAAGGGCAGCCCGGAAGCCGTGCGGGCGGCGATGGAATTCTACCGCGCCATCGGCAAATATCCGATCGAAATCAAAAAGGAAGTGCCCGGCCATTTGGCGAACCGCTTGCAGGCGGCGCTCTGGCGCGAAGCGGTGCATCTGGTGGCGGAGGGTGTTGCGAGTGTCGCCGATGTGGATGCCGCGATCAGCGAAGGCCCCGGGCTGCGCTGGGCTTTGATGGGCCCGCATACCACCTTCCATCTGGCGGGCGGCGAGGGCGGCATGGCGCATTTCCTGCACCATTTGCTGCCGGCGGTGACAAGCTGGTGGGATGATCTGGGCCATCCCAAGGTAGATGAAGCCTTGCAGCGCACGCTTGCGGAAGGTGTCGCGGAAGGCACCAAGGGGGCGTCTACGCGTGATCTTGCGGCTTGGCGTGACGCGGCTTTGGTGCGCTTGCTGGAAGCGCGGGGGAAATGAAACTTGTCGCGCGCCGCCCGACTGCTCGATCTTTTGCAACTCTTGCGGCAGCATAGGCGGCCGGTAAGT
Organism: Roseomonas sp.; assembly: GCA_020249505.1. Taxonomy (GTDB): domain Bacteria; phylum Pseudomonadota; class Alphaproteobacteria; order Acetobacterales; family Acetobacteraceae; genus Neoroseomonas. Next base: position 42,918 of record JADCFN010000035.1, read on the forward strand.
GGGGCGGTGTTGGCGGCGGAACTCGGCATCAGCCTGCGCAGCCTGTATCGCGACATCGCCACCCTGCAGGGACAAGGCGCTGAAATCAGCGGCGAAGCCGGCATTGGCTATGTTTTGCGGCCTGGTTTTCTGCTGCCGCCCCTGATGTTTCAGGAAGAAGAGATCGAAGCCCTGGCGCTTGGTTTGCGTTGGGTCGCGCAACAGGGTGATGAGGTATTGGCGGATGCCTCTCGTGTGGCGCTGGCGAAGCTCGCGGGGGTTCTGCCAGTCGGGGCAAGAAGTGCACTTGAGGAGTCGTCGCTCGTGGTGCCGCCGGCGGATCAGGCAGCCGTTGATCTATTGCCGGCACTGCGCCGCGCCATCCGTGCCGGCCGATGCCTGGTGCTGCGCTATCGCGACGAACAGGGCAGGGAAACCGAACGACGCGTTTGGCCCTTTGGGTTGGTTTACTTCGATCAAGTGCGTTTGCTGGCGGCGTGGTGCGAATTACGTGGCGACTTCCGCCATTTTCGCGCCGACCGTATTGCCGGCCTGACCGAAACGGGGGAGCGCTATCCGCAGCGACGCCAAGCGCTGCTGCAAAAATGGCAAGAAATTGAGTGTAAAGGCCCCTTCTGAAGATTGCTGACAGAATCTGTCAGTGGCAGCGATTAGGTTGGACCTCCATCAAAGGAGGAACCCGATGGCTGAACCCAATTTCACCGTGCTTTATGTGACGGATGTTTCGGCAAGTACGAAATTCTACACCGATCTGCTGGGTCGCCCGCCAGTCGAAGCTTCGCCTGGTTTCGCCCTTTTCGCCTTGAAAAGTGGCATGATGCTGGGTCTTTGGCGGCGTTCGGAGGTGCAGCCCCCAGCAACAGGCCCAGGCGGTAGCGAATTGTCATTCCAGGTAGCGGATCCGGCGGCGGTTATCGCGTTACATGCGGAATGGATGGCGCGCGGCCTCAGCATCATTCTAGCGCCAGCTAAAATGGATTTTGGCTTTACCTTTCTCGCATGCGACCCGGATGGGCATCGGCTGCGGGTCTTCGCCGAGCCATGAATGGCGGTTGGATCGCCGTGGCTTGCGCCGATCATGTCGCTTTGGGCGTGGCGGGCGGCTTCATGCAGGTCTGCCACGGCAAGGCAGCGCCGCTGCGCCGCATGCGTCCGGGGCAGCATGTCGCCTATTATTCGCCGACCGAGGCGTTCCGCGGGCACCAACCACTACAAGCCTTCACAGCAATCGGCGTCATTCGTGATTCGGAACCGTATTACTTCGATATGGGCGGGGGATTTCGGCCCTGGCGACGCGATGTAGATTGGCTTGTCAGTCAGTCGGCAGATATCCGCCCCCTTTTGGAACAGCTGGAATTCGCCGCTGGTCGAGGTTCCGGCTGGGGTTTTCCGCTTCGCTTTGGAGTCTTGGCTGTGAGCGATGCTGACATGGCGGTTATTGCCTTTGCGATGAGCGCAAGACTGTCAGCCGCGAAACCGGGTGCAGCCAGGGCGTGAGTCATGCACAGCCATCAGGCCACCCGCCCCGCCCGCAATAACCGCCCCGGCAGCGCGCCAGTCGCTACGCCATCGCGATAGGTCACCGCACCATTCACAATGGTCGCGGCATAACCTTCGGCCTTTTGCAGCAAGCGCCGACCACCCGCCGGCAAATCGCGCACCATGCGCGGCGCCTGCAGCTTCAGCGCGGCGAAATCAATCACATTCACATCGGCCTTCATGCCGGCGCGCAAAACGCCACGATCATGCAGGCCCGCCGCGCGTGCCGTGTCAGATGTCAGGCGGCGGATCATATCCTGCACCGGGAATACCGCCTCCTTCGCATCCCGCGCCCAATAGGAAAGCAGAAAGGTCGGGAAGGACCCGTCCGAGATGAAGCCCACATGCGCGCCACCATCGGAAAGCCCGGCAATGGCATTGGGGTGGCGCAGACACTCCGCACTAGCCGAAAGCGTGTAATCGGCGAAATTCGTGAGCGGCGCGAAGATGAAGCCACGCCCATCATCGGCAATCAGCAGATCGTAAGCGACTTCTTCTGGCTTCCGCCCTTCCCGCGCGGCCATGGCGGCGATGGAAGCCGAAACCGGCGGCGCATAATCCGGCGGATCGCCAAAGGGGAACATGCGCTCAAAGGCAAGGCGCGAAATCAGCGGAAAATTGCTGCCCGAAATGCGATCCTCCGAAAGAATCCGCGCGCGCCTTCCCGGTTCCGCCATGGCGGCGGCGCGCTCGGCCGCCGGCAGGTGTGCGATTTCCTTATAGCTCGGGCAGCCGGAAAACGGGTTCTGACTGCCTTCCAGGCCCAGCAGAATGCCAATCGGGCGCGGCGGAAAGACGGGTCGGATCGGCAGCCCTGCCGCCGCTGCGCCATCGGAAAGGGAGAGCAATTCCTTCCAGGCTTCCGTGCGGTCATGCCGCGCGGTCAGTGAAAACACCACCGGCTGCCCAGTCGCTTCCACCACGCGCCGTACCATGGCGAATTCGGTTGCGGGGTCGGGCGTATTCCAATCGGAAACCAATTCCAGCAAGCCGCCGCCGCCATCGCGCAAGCCTTGCGCCAATCCGCGCAGCTCATCTTCCTGCGCGCGGAGAGTCGGCGTCGGGTCGCCCTTCAAGGTCTTGTGGCTGATGGTCCGAGATGTCGAAACACCAAAGGCACCAGCGCGCACCGCATCGGCAGTGATGGCGCGCATGGCGGCAATATCCGCCTGATTGGCGTTTTCCAAATTCAGTGCGCGTTCGCCCATGACATGCACACGCACCGCGCCATGCGGTAGCAGGGCGCAGATATCCATATCGCGCGGGCGCGCGGCCAAAGCATTCAGATATTCGGGGAAGCTTTCCCAAGCCCAATTCAAGCCTTCATGCAGGATGGGGCCGGGGATATCTTCCACGCCTTCCATCAATTCAATCAGCTTGTCACGATCCGCCGCGCGGCAAGGCGCGAAGCCAACGCCGCAATTGCCCATCACCGCCGTGGTCACGCCATGCCAGGCGGAAGGTGCCAAATGTGAATCCCACACGGCCTGCCCATCATAATGCGTGTGGATGTCAACAAAGCCGGGTGTCACCAGCTTGCCGCGCGCATCAATTTCAGTGGCGCCGCGTTCCGGCACTTGGCCAATGGCGGTAATGCGCCCGCCGGCCATGGCCACATCGGCTTCACGAGGCGCGGCCCCTGTGCCATCCACCACAACGCCGCCACGGATCACGATATCGGTCATGGGCTTCATCCCTGCTTGCTTGAAGAACAGGCTAAACCATGACTGGTCTTTATGGAAAGCGGGCCGACAGGCTTAGCGGGGCTCAATTCGCGGGGTCGCCAATTTCCTCAAACGCGCGGCGCAGCCGCGCCACCTGGCTTTCCAGGCGTGCCGGCACCGGCCCGAAACTGAGCGCCTTATTCAGGCTGGCCTCTGCCTCCGCGGTCTGCCCAGTGAAGAGAAACGCCTCCGCACGGCCCACATGAACATCCGCCGAAGTCGGCGCCCGGCGCGCGGCTTCCGTCATGGCGTCCAGCGCGCCCCTGCTATCATATTGCGCAAGGCGCAGCCGACCCAGCAGCAAATGCGCCGCCGGGCTGAAGGGGTCATAAACCAGTGCGTCCTGCACCAATTTCAAGGCTTCCAGGCTGCGCCCAAGCCGCAGCATGATCTCGCCCTTTTCGGTCAGGGCCGTTGGGTCGTCGGACCGCAAATTCAGGCCCTTGTCGATTTCTTCGAGCGCCTTGGCGTAATCGCCCCGCGCCCGAATCACCTGCGCAACGCCCGTGTGGATCCAGAAGGCACCGGGGTCCAATTGCCGGGCGCGCGCGTAATCCTGCATGGCGGCGTCTGGCCTGCCCATCAGGAAATGCGCGCGGCCACGCCCATAGATAAAGCCGCCATCATTCGGATTATTCGCTACCAGCGCCGAGAAGATCGCATAGGCTTCCTCACCCCGGCCAGAGCGCAGCAAGGAACGGCCAATCAGGGCGCGCACTGTGCGTTCCGCATCCGCATCAAGCCCGTCAAGCAGCAGCATGCGGGTCAGCCGTTCACGTACTTCGGTTTCAACACCAAGGGTTTGCGCCAAGTGCCAAGCATAAAGCTTGGGGAAGACAAAGCGCCAAACCTCTGGCGCGCCGGCGGCCAAAAGCTCATCAACCTGATTGAGGGCGAAGCCGCCGATATCGGCAATCTGGCCATGCCCCGCGAGACGCAGGCGGAGCTTCAGCTTATCCTCATCCTGGATGATCTCGCCTGAAACACGGCGCGGCGCGATACCCAAAAGATTGCGCGCGATATCGGCCAGGGAGCGCAGCGAAATGCCGGCAATGGGTACGTTGAAATCGGGCTTCTGCCCAACAAGTTCCACATTCGGCCGTACCACCCTTTCGGATTTCACAAGCCGTTCCGCGGCGGCGATCTGATCCAGCAGGCGCAGCGCCACCACTTCGGCCGTAAGCCCCGTTTCGGCAAGCCGCGCGGGCACTTGGATGGGCGCGACCTCGATCGTGTCCTGGTGGATTTCGCGGATGATCATGATCGTCAGCACCACCAGGATGATCACCGGCAGCACCGCGAAGAGCGCAGCTTGAAAACTGGTCCAAAGACTGACGAAAAGATGGTTTTGGCGTTGCTTGCCGGCCGCGCCCTCGCCAGCCGGGTTTTTCTGCGGGTCAGTCATCGGTCACAAGGGTCACGTAATGGGAATCGCCAAGGGTCGGGAAGGGGAGAGCAACGGCTGTTTAAGGCAGATACGCCGGAAGCGGAAATAGGGGGCAGACAGGGCCTACCCGCGTGGGCTGGCGGCCGCGGCGCTTTCCAGAGTTTCCCGGAACAGCCGGGCGGGCAACCCGCCGCCGGCGACATTATCCATCGGCACGCCATCATCATTGCCGAGCCAAACGCCGATCACCAGGCCACCGCTTATGCCGATGAACCAGGCATCGCGATATTCCTGGGTGGTGCCGGTTTTGCCAATAACAGTCCGGCCCGGAATAGCAGCAGCACGGCCCGTGCCACGCGCCACCACCGCCGCCATCATGCTGCGCATGGCTTCCATATGCTCGGGCGCAAAGGCGCGTTCAGGCTCTGGTCGCGGCAATGGCCAGGGGCGGCCTTCGGCCTGCACTTGTGTCACGCCAAAGGGCTCCACCCGAAAGCCACCATTTGCAAAGGGGGCATAGGCCGCCACCAGATCAAGCAGCGTCACTTCGCCAGTACCAAGCGCAATCGTGGCATCACGCGGAAAGGGGCCATCCAGCCCGGCGCGGCGTGCAGCTTCCGCCACTTTGCGATGCCCGCCCGCGCGCTGCATCAGCCGCACGGCGGAGGTATTCACGCTCTGCGCCAAAGCCTCTTCCACGCTGATTTCGCCACGTGCGCGCCATTGCCCATTGCTCGGTGACCAGCCGCCAAGATTAAGCGCCGTATCGGCGATCATGTCCTGCGGCCCGATGCCGGCTTCCAAGGCGGCGAGAAAAACAAACGGCTTGATGGCGCTGCCCGGTTGGCGCCGCGCCTGGGTTGCGCGGTTAAAGGGGCTATTGCGGTAATCCTTGCCACCCGCCATGGCGCGCACCGCACCGGTTGCGGCATCCATCGCTACTACTGCGCCCTGGAATACGCCGGCCCGCGCGCCTAGCCCGGCCAGGATCGCGTCAATCCGCGCCTCGGCCGCCGCCTGCAAAACGGGATCGAGTGTGGTGCGCAATACCAGATCAGCATTTCCTGGCGCGCGGCCCGCCATGCCATCCTGCACCCAATCGGCGAACCAGCCGGCATCGCGCGAAGGTGCCGGGGTGAAGCGTATAGCCTCGGCCGCCTGCAAGGCCTGGGTCGCTGTCAGTACGCCGGTTTCGGTCATGGCGGTCAGCACTTCCATCCCGCGCGCCACGGCCGCAGCCTGATTGACGCGCGGATTGATGCGCGATGGCGCCTTGGGCAGCCCGCCCAGCACCGCCGCCTGCCCCGGTGTCAGGCGCCTGGCCGAGACGCCAAAATAAAGCCGCGCCGCTGCATCCACGCCGTAGGTGCCCGCCCCGAGATAAACGCGGTTCAAGTAGATCTCGAGCAATTCATCCTTGCTGAAGCGCTGTTCCAGCCAAAAGGCGAGCATGGCTTCCTGCGCCTTGCGCTTCAGGCTGCGTTCCGGCGTCAGGAACAGGTTTTTCGCCAATTGCTGCGTCAGGGTTGAGCCGCCCTGCACCACGCGGCCCGAGGTGAAATTGGCATGCACCGCGCGCAAGAGCCCGATCGGGTCTATGCCCCAATGCTCGCGAAAGCGCCGATCCTCAATAGCGATGAAAGCGGCCGGTAGATGCGCCGGCATGTCGCGCAGCCTGAGCGTTTCTCCATACAAATCGCCATTGGTCGCAAGCAGTTTGCCATCGGAAGTGAGCAGCGTGGTGGAAGGCCGCCGCGTTGTCGCAAGCGCCGATTCCGGGCGCGGCAAATCCCAGGCCAAAACCAGCAATACCACGGAAGCCGCGATCAGCCCCCAGATTGTCGCAAGGAAACCAAAGCGCAAAAGCCCGAAGCGTCGCCGCGGACGTGCTGCGGGACGTGAGGGGGGGGCAGAAAGACGCGCGCCCATGGCCTCTCTGGCCGGGCTTCGGGGGGGCGTGCCGCGACCTTCTGAGGATTTGGCCGATGCTCGGGCCATGCGTTTGCATATCACGCCGGACCTTGCGGCGAAACAGTGATTGACGCGGCGGGATAAGCCCCGGAACATCGACGTGGTTTCAGGAGCGCCAGGCTTGGCAATGTCTCGCGGGATTTGGGTGATTGGCGCGGCGGTCTTCACCATTGGTTTTTCCACAACGCTCGCCATGCCGCTTTTCACCACCTATGCGGCGCGGGATGGCCAGGGCGCGGGCGGGCTTTCCGCCGCCTTCATTGCCTATGCGGCGAGTGCGATCATCTCAGCACCGCTATTGGGCGGGATGTCGGATCGCATTGGGCGTAAGCCCTGCATTCTGGCCGCGCTGGCGCTGACCATTTGCGGCACGATTGCGCTGATCACGGCGCCGGGGCTTGCCGCGCTTGCCTTTGCACGCGGCATGCAGGGGCTGGCGGTGGGTTTGCTTGCCGGTGGTGCCACGGCCTGGGCGGCAGAATTGGCGGCGGGGCCTGAAGCTGGCCGCCGCGCCGCGCAAGTCACCACACTTGCGAGTGCGAGCGGCTTTGCCGCCGGCGGCATCGCGACCATGATCGCTATTGAAATCTTCGGACCCACTGAACCACCGCTGACTTTTTGGCTGCATATGACGGCGCTGGCGACGATCTTCGTGCTGGTGTTCTTCCTGCCGGAAACTAAAACCCCGGCACGTGTGGCGTGGCTGCGCATGCCAAGCTTTCCGCGCGGCACCTTACCGCTCTCACTGAGTATGCTGGCTGCCTGGGCGGTGACGGGCACGGTGATCACCGCCGTGCCAACAGCGCTGACCGAAGCCGGCTATCCGCGCATGGGGCCGCTTGCGGTGTGCTTCATGATCCTGGTGGGGGCCTTGGTGCAGCAATTAATGGCGCGAATTGCCGCGCGCCGCTTGGTATTGCTTGGCCTGCCGGTGCTGGTGCTGGGGGCCGGTTTGGTGATGTGGGGCACGCTGCATGCGGCACTGCCCGCGCTGCTGCTGGGCGGGGCGCTGGTGGGCAGTGCGGCTTACGGTTTTTTGTATATTGGCGGGTTAGCGGGGGTTTCCGAAAAAGCAGGGCTTGATCGTGCCCGCGCGGCGGCGGGCGTTTTTCTGGTGGCGCATATCGGCTTTTGCATCCCGCCGCTGCTGGCAGGTTTTGCGATGGATGCGTTCGGCGCCGGCGCGACGCTGACGGTATTTTGGTTATTGCTGGCGGGCTTCGCGGCAAGCCTGATGTGGGCGCTGCGCGAAACCCGCAAAGAAACCTAATCAAACCAACCCTTCTTCCCGCGCCTTGATCTGCATCGCAAGATATTTCGAATACATCCGGCATTGCGCAAAGGAACCGCCGGTGAACCACAGGCCCTGTTGCGGCGTTTCCATCCACATATTGCGCAATTCCTGATCGGCCTCATCAAATCCCCAGACCTTGCCGACGCGATCCGCCACCGCATCGCCAAAGAAGCCGCGCACCAGATGATCCTGGCCCTTATAGCCAGTCGCGAGCACCAAAAGCTCCGCCGGCAATTCGCGCCCATCCTTCATCTTCATGCCGGTTGCGTTGAATTCGGCGATGTCGTGATACTGGATCAGGCCCACTTCGCGCCGCACCAGCAATTCCGAACAGCCTACATTGAAGTAATACCCACCTCCCCGAGAGCGATATTTCAGCGGCCAACCCGTGCCATTATCGCCAAACTCCAACCGGAAGCCGATCTTTTCCAACCCATCCAGCAAAGGCTTGTCCAATTCCCGCGTCTTGTCGGTGAGAATCTTATGCGCCTGCTTCATCACCGAAAGCGGGAAGGACACGTTGATCAGATCACGGTCTTCCAGCGTTGGCCCCTTGCCGTAATAAACACCATCATAAAGCTGCGCGCTTGGTTCCACATTCACAATCAGTGTCGGGCTGCGCTGCACCATGGTCACCTTGGCGCCATTGCCATGCAGATCCTGCGTAATGTCATGCGCGCTGGTGCCGGTGCCAAAAACATAAACCGGCTTGCCCTTCCCTTCCGCGCCATTCTTGAAGCCGTAGGAATGCACAACCTTCCCCTTTAAGCGATCAAGGGTTGGAATATCCGGCAGGCTCGGCGTGCCGCTGACGCTGGTTGCCATGATGATATGGCGCGGGCGCATGATGCGTTCGCTGCCATCAGCGAGCTTCAGCCGTGCCACCCAGCACTTCGCCGCCGCGTCATATTCGGCGCCCTCAAAACTCGTTTTGGTCCAGAAATTGATCTCCATGGTCTCGACATAGGATTCGATCCAATTGGCGATCTTGTCCTTCGGGATATATTTCGGCCAGGTCTTCGGGAAGGACAGAAACGGGAAGTGATTGCTATGCACCTGGTTGTGCAGCTTCAGGCCATGGTAGCGCAGGCGCCAATTATCGCCGATCCGCGCCATGCGATCCACGACCAGGGTTTCGATATTGAGCGCACCAAGCCAGGCGGCGGCGGTGATGCCGGCATGCCCGCCACCAACAACCAGCACCGCCGGGTCATGGCCTTCAAAACGCGCTGCTTCGCGGCGCTTATCCAGCCAATTCGGGCCGTTGAATTCGCGTTCAAAGGCCGGTTCCTCACGCGCTTCGCGCATGCTGTCCACATCAAAGCCGCGCAGGCTATCAAGCGCTGTGGTCAGCACCCAAGCCACCGGCGCATCGCCTGAGGCTTCCGCGCGCTTGAGGCGCAGCAGCGCGGCACCCGTGCCGATCTTGGTCTCAAACCGTAGCACGGCTTCGATGGTGTCTTCGCCGGCGCGCTCCACAAAGCGCGGCGCGGCGCGTTCCTCATCAATGGCGAAATCCCGCGCGCCGGCTTCCTGCACCGCGGCCAAAAGCGCCTCCACCAGTGCCCCCTGACCGCTCACGGTACGGATACGCCGGCCCAGCGCCACAATATCGCGCCAATGGCTGTCACTACGGAATAACGCGCCAAGCGCTGATTTGTCGCCCGCCGCCAGTGCCGCATTGAAGCGCTTGAGCCAGGCTTCGATGATATGGCCGATACCTTGTTCCGAAATAACCAGCATGTGCTTCCGCCTTCAATCCACCGCGCCCAACCGGGCGCCTTTTCTGGCGTGATCCTAAGCGCCGAAGCGCAACGCCGCAAATCCTGCCTGCGGGCGGATTTCATCCCGGACCGAATGCGCCTATCCTTAACGTTGAAGATGGAGAAACGCTCATGAATGCTTCGCTTGCGGGCAAGGTCGCGCTGGTCACGGGTGCCGGCAAGAATATCGGCCGCGCCATTGCACTGAGGCTCGCCGCCGATGGTGCCGCCATTGTGGTGAATGGCCGATCGGATGAGGGTGCCATCAAGGCCGTGGCCGATGAAATCATCGCCTTTGGCGGCCGCGCCATGGCCTATCGCGCTGATATCTCCAAGCCCGAGGAAGTGGCCGGCATGGCGGCTGCCGTCGCGGTGCAATTCGGGGGCGTGGATATTCTAGTGACCAATGCCGGGCTCCGGCGCCAGACCCGCTTTCTGGACATGTCCTTCGCGGAATGGCGGGAAATTCTCTCCGTGGCACTTGATGGCGCCTTTATCGTGACACAGGCTTTCGCGCCGCAGATGATCGCGCGCGGCGGTGGTTCGATCATCGGGCTATCGGGTATTTCAACCCATGTCGGTACGCCCAATCGGGCGCATGTCTCGGCTTCCAAATCGGGGTTGGAAGGCTTGATGCGCGCCCTTGCCGTGGAATTGGCGCCCCAAGGCATTCGCGCGAATAGCGTCGCGCCTGGTGCGGTGGATACGGTGCGCGGTGCCTCGGCCGGGTCCATGCCGAGCACTTTGGCCGATGCGGGCATACCGCTGGGCCGGCGCGCGAGTGTTACTGAAATTGCCGATGTGGTGCGCATGCTGGCCGGGCCAGAGGGTGGCTTCATCACCGGCCAGACCATTCACGTGAATGGCGGGGCGTTCCTGACCTGAAGCATTTTCAAGCCAAGTGAAATCACTCGGCGACTCGGAAAATGCGACCAAATAACGGTTTAGAGCGTTCTCCGTGAACGAACGTGAACGGCGAACGCTCTAAAGCCTAGCCCGGCAGCATCTTGCCCGGGTTCATCAGGCTTTCCGGGTCAATCGCGCCCTTAATCGCGCGCATCACATCCAGTGCCACCGGGTCCTTCAGCGATGCCATGGCGTGGCGCTTGGATTGGCCAATGCCATGTTCGGCGCTGAAGCTGCCGCCCATCTCAACCGCAATGCTATTCACCAGCGATTCCAGCCCCGCCGCGCGCGATACCCAATCCTTGTAATCCATGCCCTTCGGCGCCCCCATGCCAAGATGGATATTCCCATCCCCGGCATGGCCGATCATGAACAGCTCGCCTTCCGGCCAGCGCGCCACCAATTCCTTTTCAACGCGCGCCAGGAAGCGCGGCACGGATGAAACCGGCACGGCGGTATCGGTGCCGACATAAGGCCCGTTGCGGCGCTGGCAATCCGGATAGTCTTCGCGAATGCGCCAAAAGCCGGCGCGCTGATCCTCATTCGCCGCCAGCACGGCATCGGTGCAATCTCCTGCCTCAGCCGCTTCCGCCAAGGTATCTTCCAGCATTTCCTTGAGCGGTACAGCAGGATGCGCGGCGGCGATTTCCACCATGACATACCATGGGCTTTCGAGGGCCATCGGCATGCGTGTGCGCAGCCCATGGCGTTCCACCACCTGCATGCATTCCTTGCGGATCAATTCAAAGGCAATCACATCCGCGCCCGATTCCAACATGCGCGACAGCAAGGACAGCGCCGCATCGGGCGATGGCACGGCGACAAAGGCGGTCTCCACGCGCTTGAGCGCCGGCACCAGCCGCAAAGCGGCCGCCGTGATGATGCCAAGCGTGCCTTCCCCACCCAGGAACAAGTGGCGGAGCGCATAGCCGCTATTGTCCTTCCGCACGCGGCGCAAATCATTCAGCACACGCCCATCGGGCAGCACCACTTCAAGCCCGAGCACCAGATCGCGCGCATTGCCCCAGCGAATGGTGCGAATGCCGCCCGCATTGGTGGAAAGCGCCCCGCCCACCATGGCCGAGCCCTGCGCGCCCCAGGAAAGCGGGAAAAGCCGGCCAGCCGCCGCTGCCGCTTCCTGCACATTCTGGATGATGCAGCCCGCTTCCGCGACCAGAGAAAAATCCTTGGCATCCACATCGCGGATGCGGTTGAGCCTTTCAAGGCTCATCACCACAGCGGGCGGGCCGTTATCCTGCACCACCGCCCCGCCACATAGCCCGGTGCGCCCGCCGGCCGGCACAATGGCAAGCCCGGCGGCGGCACAGGCGCGTACTGAGGCCGCAACCTCCTCAACCGAACCCGGGCGCAGCACAGCGCGCGGCGTCCCGCGATAGGTTCCGCGCCAATCCACCGCGTAAGGGGCGATATCGGCATCCTCAATGAGGCAATTCTTCGGCCCCACGATAGGGGCGAGCAATTCGGCTGCGTTCATGGGGGAATACTTCCCCCGATAGGCCGCTCGGTCAAACCGGGTGCTTGACTGGCCTCATCATGGGCTTCAAGCACAGGGCAGAAGCCGGAAAGGGATAGGACATGGCGCGTTTTCTGAAGCGGGGCCGGGATGCGGATGCGGTGGCGGAAGATGACGCCAAGGTGCGCGCGACGGTCGAAAACATCCTGGCCGATATCAAGGCGCGCGGTGATGCTGCGGTGCGGGAGCTTTCGATCCGCTTCGACAAATGGGACCGGCAGAATTTCCGTCTGACGGAGGGTGAAATCCAGGCCTGCTTGGATCAACTCACGCCGCGCGACCTGGAGGATATCCGCTTCGCGCAGACCCAGGTGCGCAATTTCGCGGAACATCAAAAGGCAGCCTTGCGCGATATTGAAGTGGAAACCCTGCCCGGTGTGGTGCTCGGCCATCGCAATATCCCGGTCAATTCGGTTGGCTGTTATGTGCCGGGCGGCAAATATCCGCTGCTCGCTTCGGCCCATATGTCGGTGGTCACGGCCAAGGTCGCGGGCTGCAAGCGCATCATCACTTGTGCGCCGCCTTTTGAAGGCCGGCCCGCGCCCGCCATTGTGGCGGCGCAGCATCTGGCCGGTGCGGATGAGATCTATTGCCTGGGCGGTATTCAGGCGGTGGGCGCCATGGCGCTGGGGACGGAGAGCATTTCGCCCGTGGATATGCTGGTCGGACCCGGGAATGCCTTTGTCGCGGAAGCCAAACGCCAGCTTTATGGCCGCGTCGGCATTGATCTGTTTGCGGGGCCCACCGAGACGCTGATTATCGCGGACGAGACCGTGGATGGTGAGATTTGCGCGACCGACCTGCTTGGTCAGGCGGAACACGGCCCGAATTCACCAGCAGTGCTGCTGACCACTTCGGAAAAACTGGCGCGCGAAACAATGGCCGAGGTTGAACGCCTGCTCACCATCCTGCCCACCGCCGCCATCGCGCGCAAAGCCTGGGAAGATTATGGCGAGGTCATCATCTGCGACAGCGAAGATGAAATGGTGGCAGAAGCCGATCGCATCGCGTCCGAACATGTGCAGGTGATGACGCGCGATCCGGATTATTTTTTGCAGCACATGACAAATTACGGCGCGTTGTTTTTGGGGCCGCGCACCAATGTTTCCTTCGGCGATAAGGTGATTGGCACCAACCATACGCTGCCCACGAAAAAATCCGCGCGCTATACGGGCGGGCTATGGGTCGGCAAATTCATGAAGACCTGCACCTATCAGCGCGTGCTGACGGATGAGGCCTCCGCCATGATCGGCGAATATTGCTCTCGCCTTTGCATGCTGGAAGGTTTTGTAGGTCATGCGGAACAGGCGAATATCCGCGTGCGCCGCTATGGCGGACGTAATATTCCCTATGCCACCGCGGCGGATTGAAGCGGGGCGGCGCAGCGGGTGAGTGAAGCGCCGCCGCTCCGCATCGCGCTATTCACACTGGAAAGCCTTGCGAGTAGCGCCGCGGTACGCGCCTTTGCGCGGGCGCATGAGGCGGAGTTGGTACTGATTGGCCGATCAACACCCTATCGCGCGGCATCGGGTGGCGCCTTTGGGCAATTCTGGCGGCATATGCGCCGCTCTGGCTTGCGTTTCTTGCCCTATCTTTTTGTCAATTTCGTGCTGCCGTCCTTGGTTGCGCGCTTGCGTGGGCAACATGGCTTGGTAGATTTCGCGCGGGCGCAGGGCATTGCGCTGCTGGAGGTTGAGGATGTGAATGGTGCGGCCTGCCACGCCGCGTTGCGGGATGCGCGGCCTGATGTGATTCTCTCCTTTCATTTCGATCAGATTTTCACGCCCGAAACCCTAGCTCTGGCGCCGCTGAGGGGCATGAATATCCACCCATCATTGCTGCCGCGCCATCGCGGCCCCATCCCAGCCTTTTGGGCCTTGCAGGACGGGCCGGGGGCGATGGGTGTCAGCATCCATCGAATCGCCGCGCGCATTGATGCCGGAGAAGTGCTGGCGCAGCGCGCCCATGCCTTGCCTGCGGGCGTTTCCGCTTCCACCGCCGCGCGGCTGCTGCATGACGCGGCCTTGCCGATGATCAGCGATGTCTTGCAGGCACTCGCGGCGGGCAAGGCTGAAGGCGCGCTTGCACCACCCCTGCCCTATTGCGGCTTTCCAAGTGCTGCCGACATTCGTGCCGCGCGGCGGCAGGGCGTGCGGCTGGTGCGCTTCGCGGATTGGCGCGCCGCGCTTGGCCTGTGATACCAACGGAAACGACATTTCAGGAATGGCCACCATGGATTTGCCCCGCACCCCTTCCTTCCGGCTTGATGGCCGCCGCGCGCTGGTGAGCGGCGCGGGCCGCGGCATTGGCCTGGCCGCCGCTGCGGCACTCGCTGATCAGGGCGCGCACGTGACCTTGCTGGCCCGCACCGCCGATGAGGTTGAAGCCGCCGCAGCCGCCATTCGCGCAAAGGGCGGTACGGCAGGCGTGCTGGTGCTGGATGTGATGGATCTTGATGCAACTCAAGCCGCCATCGCCGGGGCAGAGCCCTTCGATATTCTGGTGAACAACGCCGGCACTAATCGCCCGAAGCCCTTCATTGATGTGACTTTGGATGATTTCGATGTGGTGATGGGGCTCAATGTCCGTGCCGCGTTTTTCATGGCGCAGCAGGTCGTAAAGCGCCTGCTGGCCGCGAAGCGGCCTGGTTCCATCATCAATGTCTCATCCCAGATGGGGCATGTCGGCGCGCCCAATCGGACGATTTATTGCGCTTCCAAATGGGCGATTGAGGGGCTCACCAAAGCCATGGCGGTGGAATTGGCGCCGCATGGCATTCGCGTGAATACGCTTTGCCCCACCTTCATCGAAACGCCACTCACAAAACCCTTCCTGGCCGCGCCTGGCTTTCGGGAACAGGTGGAAGCCAAGATCAAGCTTGGCCGTGTTGGCCAGGTGGAGGATCTGATGGGCGCCATTCTGCTGCTGGCGAGTGATGCCGGCGCCTTGATGACGGGCTCGGCCTTGCTGGTGGATGGTGGTTGGACGGCTGATTAGCCTCTCAGATAGCCCGCCGTTCCTGCGGCAGGCGCGACAAGCGGCGGAAGACTGAAAAGGCCGCAGCCGCACTCGCTTCCTGCATCGCGCCTTCGCGCACTTCCGCCTGGTTCCACATCCAGCTTTGCGGCGGGTCATCACGCATGGTCCAATCGGGGAAGAGGCGCTCCGGTGTATCGCCCACATGCAGCAGCGCCACATCCACATGGCGATCATCAGCCAGGATGCGCCCGAAGGTCTCCGTCACTGCCGCGCGCGGGCCTTCCAGCATTTGCATGAACATATCGGCGCGGCAGATCAAAGCGCCGGTAATCGCGTTCTCAGCGTTGCGCGCCCGCGCCATGGTCAGAATATCATCCAGCATCGGCGCATTGAAGCCGAAGGGGCGAGAGGTATAGATAAGCTGGCAAAGACGCATCGGCATGTTTCGCTCCCGGAGCCTGTTTCGGGAAGCTTAGGCGAAGCCAAGGGCCAAAGGGGAAAAATTCGTCATGAATGAGGAAAATTTCCATCGCCTGCTGCATCGCCCAGGCACGCTGGTGGATATCGGCGCGCATGATGGGCTGCTGACCATCCCCCTCGCGCGCCTGCCTGGCAGCCGCGTGCTGGCCTTTGAACCTCTGCCCAGCGCCTATGCCAGGCTGCAAGCCGCTCTCCGGGCCGCCTTTGGCGCCGCACCGGCCAATGTGGAATGCCATCATCTGGCGCTTGGCGATCATGAGGGCAGCATCACCCTTGCCATGCCGGTGCTGGATGGGGTGGCGCAGGAACAATGGGCGAGCACCGCCAAGGATTACGCGGCGCATGTCTCGGCCCGCGTCACCGTGGAACGCTTCACCGTGCCGATGCGCACCCTGGATGATTTCGCGCTTACCGATGTGACCGCCATCAAGCTGGATGCCGAAGGCGCAGAATACGAAATCCTACGCGGCGCGCGCGAAACCTTGCTCCGCTGCCGCCCGGTACTGACTTTGGAAGTGGAAGAACGCCACCGCCAGGGCAGCACCTATGCTGTGCCGGCCTATCTGGATGCGCTGGGTTATGATGTGTTTTTTGAGTTGAAAGGCGCTTGGCACCCCATGGCCGATCTGGATCGCGCGACAATGCAGCGCGCTTCGCCCGATCCATCGGTATTTGAAGCATCAGACCCTTATGTCTTTGTGTTTTACGCCCTGCCGCGGGAATACAGCGCCGCGATGCTGGAAACGCTGCGCCGCGCGGGATAGGCTGGCTATAGCCACAGCACATCGCCAATCTCGCGCGCGCCGGAAACGAGCATCGCGAGCCGATCAAAGCCGAGCGCGATGCCACTGGTGGCCGGCATGCCGTGTTCCAGGGCCATCAGGAAATCCTCATCAACCTCCCAACCATGTTCACCGCTGATGCGGCGGCGCTCTGCGGTATCGGCGATGAAGCGGGCGCGCTGTTCGGCGGGGTCGGTCAACTCATCAAAGGCATTTGCCAATTCCAGGCCAGCCACGAAAAGCTCAAAGCGGAGTGCGGCGCGCGGGTCCGCCGGGTCGCGCCGCGCCAGGGCCGCTTGCGGCGCCGGCCAATGCGTCAGGAAACTCGCTCGCCCACGCCCGAGATTCGGTTCGATATGTTCCAGCAGCAGGCGGAAGAACAGATCCTCCCACCCCTCATCAGCGCGCGTCGCAAAGCCGGCGCCCTGGGCGGCGGCATGGAGGCGCGCGGCATCGCCCTCGGTCGCCAGGATATCAAGGCCGCGGCACCAGCGGGCGAAGGCTTCCGCCATGGTGATGCGCTCAAACGGCAGGCTGAGATCGGTGGTCACCGCGCCATGCGCGACGATCTGTGGCGCGACGGCGCGGACATAGTCTTCGGTCTCGGCCATCAGCCCCTCAAAGCCGAGGCCTGGGCGATACCATTCCAGCATGGTGAATTCCGGCGCATGGCGAGGCGAGGTTTCGCCATTCCGCCAAACCCGCGCCAATTCAAACACCGGCCCCGCGCCCGCCACCAATAGCCGCTTCAGCGCCAATTCCGGAGAGGTGCGAAGCCATAGATCACGCGACGCCCCCTGGCCCAAATGCGCCTCATACCGCGTGGCGAAGGCGCGCAAATGCACCTCGGCCCCTGGGGCGGGGACCAAAGCGGGAGTTTCCACTTCTCGGTAGCCACGCGCCGCGAAAAAGGCGCGGGTCGCTACGGTAAGCGCTGCGCGGCGTTCCAGAAAGGGCAGCCGCGCGGCGAAGGCTTCCGGGTGCCAGGGGGCCAGGGGCATTGCTGCGCTTTCGGTGCTGGTATAGTCGCTTGAGCCTATGCCCCAGCCCATCGCCCAGGACCAGAGCCGTACGCTGCGCAGCCCGCAGGAATTGGCGCGCGCTGGTCTGGTACCGGCCGAGGCCGTGCCCGCACTTGAAGCAGTCGCCGCGCGCTACGCCACCGCCATCACGCCGGCCATGGCCGCGCTGATCAAGCCGGGCGACCCCGCCGATCCGATTGGGCTGCAGTATATCCCCGATGCAGCGGAACTGATCTCTGCCCCGCATGAGTTGGAAGACCCGACCGCGGAAACGCCCTTCACGCCGGTGAAGGGTGTTGTGCATCGCTACCCCGATCGCGCGCTATTGAAGCCTTTGCTCGCCTGCCCGGTCTATTGCCGGTTTTGTTTTCGCCGCGAAAAGGTGGGGCCAGATGGCGGCTTGCTCACGGAAGCGGAATTGCAGGATGCGCTTCTGTGGTTTGAAGGCAATACCGCTATCCGGGAAGTGATCCTGACCGGCGGCGATCCGCTGATGCTTTCCGCCCGCAGGCTTGGGGAAATCCTCGGGCGGCTGGCGGGTATGGCGCATATCGAAAGCTTGCGTATCCATACGCGTGTGCCGGTAGCCGATCCGGCGCGGGTGACAGCGCCACTTGTGGCGGCCCTGCGTCAGGCCAAGCCGGTTTTCATCGCGGTGCATGCCAATCACGCGCGTGAATTCACGCCTGATGCGGCGCGGGCACTGGCCAGCTTGGCGGAAGCGGGCGTACCCTTGCTTGGGCAATCGGTCCTGCTGCGCGGGGTGAATGATGATGTGCCGGCGCTGGAAGCGCTGCTGCGCGCCATGATCTGCAACCGCATCAAACCTTATTACCTGCATAGCCTGGACCCCGCCCCCGGCACGGCGCGGTTTCAGGTACCGGAAGCCGATGGCATCGCGTTAATGGCCGCGCTGCGCGGGCGGTTGCCCGGTCACGCCTTGCCTGTTTTTGTGCGGGAGACGCCGATGGGCGGCGGCAAGAAGCCGGTTGCATAGGGCGGCGCCTTGGCGTCGCGGCAGCGTTGCGCTTCTGACAAGGATTTAATCATTGCGTATCTGAATGGACAAAGCCTAGACTCATGCACAGGGTGCCCTCCACCCGGGGGAATTGAGCCATGTCAGAAGCCGCCGTTACATCGCCTAATTATGAGCTTGACCCGGCCTATTGCCGGAAGCCTCCCATCGCCTTGCTGCGGCAGATCGAAGAATTACAGCGTGATGGGTTGTTGCTGCTTGATCACTTGACCAAGCGGACCGAAAGGCGCTTCATCGCGGCGACTGGTGAAGGAAATGCCGTCCAGGCTGGTGCAGCCAAGACGGGCATAGAGAGCCTTTCGCTTGAACCCTTGCGGCAATCTACGGCGGAAATCGCTGCTGCTCCCGATGGATTACGGAGCCTTGTATTGCTTGTGGACTCGCTTTCGCGGCTTGCCGCGCCGGTCACCCCGCAAACGATCCGCAATTCGCGGCAAGGTCTTCTGGGCTCTTTTGATCTGTTTCTCTTGTTGCTGCTTCTTGGAGCCATGTTTTTTTCTGTTGCTGTCTTTTGGCGGGTTGATGAGGCACGCAGCCTTATAAACCAGACAAGACAGGCACAAGCGGGTGCAAATGAGGTCTATGGTCGCCTCAACCTTCTGCAAAGGGACGAAAATTTTGAGCGTGTCTCGAAGGCGGAGGGGGCGGACAATTCAGCACCAGGCCCGCTATGCAATCTGACGGGCGACAAGCCTCATCAGGCGCCCAAAACACCTCAAGCCGAAGGGCTATGTTCCGCGCTTGCGGAACAAAAGGCCCGCGAGAAAATCCTGTTCGACCGTCTCAGGACATGGAACTGCAATGTGACGCAGGATTGGGCAACCTTTTGGATCATTCGGCCCTTGGTCGCTGGGGCTCAGGATAACGGCGACTCAATGGCCCTGAATTATGGCGCTTGCAGAGTTCTGGCACCCGATGAGGAAAGCAAAGGAACCCCCGCATATCACTGGCAGCGTTCGGAACGTCGCACGGTGACGGTTCTGACGCTGATGGCAAACCATATCCTGCCAGCCCTTTTGGCCTTGCTTGGCGCTTCCATCTATCTTTTGCGTCTGCGTCAACGGCAGAAGGCGCAATCCGTACTTGAAGACGCAGGCATGGCCACCTTTGCCCGATTGCTGATGCCAGTTGCCTTGGGGGGATTGCTGGGCCTGGTTTGGACCGGTGGTGGCGATGTCATCAACCCGAACAGTCTAACCTTGCAGAACATCACCTTCTCACTGCCGCTTTTCGCCTTTGCCTTGGGGTACGCCTTTGATCCAATATTGGAATGGTTGGAAAACAAAATCCGAGAGACCCTGATGGGCAAGAAGGCAGAAGCAACGGACATCTCCGTCAAGTGAGGGCATCCGCCGCGCCTAACAGGCTGCTGAAATTCGTCGCCCAGTCTCTGCATTTATGATTCACTGTCTTTGCATTTCGTGGCGTTTCAAAGCGTGGCAATAACGCGGTGGCTGGTTCCTTGTTCAGCTATGTTGATCTTGAAAAGCGGGTGCGTCCTGACCATCCGCTGCGGGTTATCCGCGGCCTTGTGAACAGCACGCTGGCTGATCTCTCGGCAGCCTTTGACGCGCTGTATTCGCCATTTGGTCGGGAATCCATCCCGCCGGAGCGACTGATCCGCGCCCTGCTGTTGCGGCCTTTCTACTCGATCCATTCGGAGCGGCAGTTGGTCGAGCGCATCGATTTTGACCTTCTGTTTCGCTGGTTCGCCGGCCTTGGCGTTGATGACCCTGTATGGGACGCTACGACCTTCACCAAGAACCGCGACCGCCTGTTGCAAGGCGACGTGGCCTCGGAGTTCATGCGCGCGTTACTGGCGCAGCCGAA
>JADCFN010000036.1 GCA_020249505.1 Roseomonas sp.
TCGGACGAGGCCGCTTTCGTCACCGGCCAGGCCCTTGTGATTGACGGCGGCTGGACATTGTAGGAAGCCCTACCGCGCTTTTTGAAGGAGAATGAAATGGCCAGTGAATTTGCCGTGCCTATGACGGGTGCGATGGGTGCCGTGGTGCTTGCCGGCATGAATGAGGATATGGCGATGCCCGCCTATATGATGCTGGGCTCCATTGCCATGCTGATCGCGCTGTTGCTCGCTGCGGGCGCGGTGACCCTGCCGCTCAACAGCATTCAGGCGCTGGCCTTTGGCGGCATTGGCTTGGCGTTTTTCGGGCATGTACGTGCCCGCCGTTCCAATTGAGGGAGGCTTATTAGATGAAGCTGCTGCGTTACGGCCCTGCGGGCCAGGAAAAGCCGGGCATTCTGGATGCCGCCGGCGCCATTCGTGATCTTTCAGGCGTTGTGCCCGACATCACCGGTGATGTGCTTTCCCCCGCCGCGCTGGCCAAGATTGCCGCGGTGGATGTGAATAGCCTGCCCAAGGTTGCCGGCAATCCGCGCCTTGGCTCGCCCGTCACGGGCATGAAGAATTTGATTTGCATCGGGCTGAACTATGCCGACCACGCTGCGGAAACCGGCGCGCCGATCCCGAAGGAACCGATTGTCTTCCTTAAATCGCTCAATGCGCTGCAAGGGCCGAATGATGACGTGGTGATCCCGCGCGGATCGGTGAAGACCGATTATGAGGTAGAGCTTTGCATCATCATCGGCACACGCGCCAAATATGTCTCGGAAGATCAGGCGCTTGATCATGTCGCTGGCTATGCCGTTGGCAATGACGTGTCTGAGCGTGAATGGCAGGCGGAACGCGGCGGCGCTTGGGATAAGGGCAAGGGGTTTGACACTTTCGGCCCGCTCGGCCCCTGGTTGGTGACCAAGGATGAAATCCCTGATCCGCAGAATCTTTCCATGTATTGCGATGTGGATGGCGTGCGCGAACAGAATGGCTCCACCAAGACCATGATCTTCGGCGTGAAGCAGATTGTGTCCTATGTCAGCCAATGCATCACGCTCAATCCGGGCGATGTGATCTTCACCGGCACGCCGCCGGGTGTTGGGCTTGGCAAGAAGCCGACGCCGATCTTCCTGAAGGCCGGCCAGACCATGAAGCTTGGCATTGCCGGGCTTGGTGAGCAGACGCAGAAACTTGTTGCTTCTGCCTGATAGCCAGACGCTGGTGATCTTCGACTTCCCCGCCAGGAAAGCTGGCGGGGAGGATCAGCGCCGCGCCCCGCACGCTTTGGCGGCGAGCGCGAATCACTGCATGATTGCGAGGCAGAGCGGTGCAGGGCCATGGCGTCAAGTAGCGGCTTCGCTTAATTGGCCTATCTCATTGCGAACTAGCATAAACTTTATAGAATCCGCATGGTCCGTAGGTGCCTTGGCTGTCCTTAGCCGAGCGCCCACGATATCTTTCACTTCGAGGCCGAGGAAATGAGTCGCCATGAGGTAGACCCCCACGCTTTTCTATTCTCGCGAGCATTGTCGCAGCCCGAAGCGTTGCAGTTTCTACTCTTGGTCTTCGGAATAGTTTTGGTCGTCGGAATCGCGAGCCTCGCAAAAAAATTACGCATCAACCCACGCCCATGTCTCAAATTGCCTTCGCTAGTTTCTATTTCGTGGGTCCGTTCATTTCATTATTAGGCGTCTGGCTACAACTAAACGCTCCGTGGCTCTCTTCTATTTCCAAAATTGTAGCTTGGCTCTTTATTATGCCGCAATTCTTCTTATTGATATTGATAGGTTGCCGTAGATTCATACCTTGGCGATTTAGCTTTTCAAAATTTTTACGGGAAGCTCGCTCATCGGTATTCGTCCCTGCGCCTTTCACTTGGGGGATTTCGATTTTTAGTTACGCGATTTTCGTTCTGGGTACGCTGTATACTTTGTGGTTTTTTGAAGTTTTCAACGGTTAACCCCGCCCATACCCCGCGAAATGCTTGGCCGCTTCGGCCAATTCGGCTTCCGTCAGCAGGACGGGCTTCAACCCCGCCGCCAATAGATCGAGATATTGGCCTGCGAGGTTTTCAACCTCCAAGGCCAGCGCATGCGCTGCAACCAGCGTCGCCCCCACCGCCACCACACCATGATTGGCAAGCAATACCGCGCGCCTTCCGGTAAGTGCGCGAAGTGCGTTATCCGCAAGTGCCTGCGTGCCCGCGGTGGCGTGATCCGCACACGCAATCGGCCCGCCCGCCAGCAGCACCATGTAATGCAAGGGCGGGATGCCCTTCCGCGCACAGGAAAGCGCGGTGGCGCGCGGGGAATGCGTATGCACCACGGCCATCACCTCAGGCCGCGCGGCGTAAATCGCCGCATGCAGCCGCCATTCGGAAGAAGGCCGATGCTTCGCACGGCCAAGCGGGCTGCCATCCAGGCCCGTCGTCACCAGATCCGCCTCCGTAGTCCGCGCATAAGGCAGGCCAGCCGGCGTGATGATGAAACCCTTGGCATCACGCACCGAGACATTGCCGGATTTGGAGGGCATCATGCCCGCCTGATCCAAAGCTTGCGCGACGCGGAGAACCTCTCGCTTGGCGTCAGCACGAGTCACATGGTGGCTCCCAGCATCCAGGGCGCGAATTCCTGCGCGCCGAAGCCAAGCGCTTCGCTTTTTGTGGGCTCGCCGGAAGCGGTGTGTAGCATCAATTCGAAAATGCGCTCACCGCATGCCTGCACGCTTTCACCGCCCGTCAGAACCGTGCCGCAATTAATGTCCATATCTTCCGACAAGCGATCATACATGGTGGTATTGGTGGCAAGCTTGATGGATGGCGCAGGCTTCATGCCAAAAACGCTACCGCGTCCGGTGGTGAAGCACACCAGATTGGCACCGCCCGCCACCTGGCCAGTCGCCCCCACCGGGTCATAGCCAGGCGTGTCCATGAACACGAAACCCTTGGCGGTAACGGGTTCGGCATAGCGATAAACCTCCACCAGATTGGTGGTGCCGGCCTTGGCCATGGCGCCAAGCGATTTTTCCAGAATGGTCGTGAGCCCACCTGCCTTATTGCCCGGCGAGGGATTGGCATTCATCTCGGCACCTTGGCGGGCGGTGTAATCCTCCCACCAATGCATCACATCAACAAGCTTCTGGCCCACTTCACGCGAAACAGCGCGGCGCGTCAGTAAATGTTCCGCGCCATAGGTCTCCGGGCTTTCGGAAAGGATCACCGTGCCGCCATGGCGCACCAGCAGATCAGACGCCACGCCCAAGGCAGGATTGGCGGTGATGCCGGAATAACCATCCGAACCGCCGCATTGCAATGCCACGCAAAGTTCCGATGCGGGGACGGCTTCGCGCTTGGCTGTGTTGGATTCCGCCAGCACTTCCTTCACGAAATCAATGCCCTTCATCACGGTCGCGCGCGCGCCGGCATCCTGGATATCCATGCTGCGCAGCCGCCCGGTCAGGCGCTGTTCTTCCAGCATGGGGCCAAGCTGGTTCACTTCACAGCCCAAGCCAATCGCAATCACATGGGAAAAATTCGCATGCCGCGCGAAACCGGCGAGGGTCCGCCGCAGCAGCCGCAGCGGTTCATCCATGGTCATGCCGCAGCCGGTTTTATGCGTCAGCGCCACCACGCCATCCACATTGCCCCAGGCTGCCAAGGGATCATCGCCGGTAATCGGGTTTTTCTCAAACTGGCGTGCAATCAATTCCGCGACATGGGCGGAACAATTCACCGATGTGATGATGCCGATGTAATTGCGGGTTGCGACACGCCCATCGGCGCGGCGAATGCCCATAAAGCTGGCCGGTACATCCACATAATCAGTCGGCTTCGCATCCTGGCCCCAGGCGTAATCGCGCGCGAAATCGCCCATTTCACAATTATGCGTATGCACCCAGGCGCCAGGTTCAATCGCATCCGTCGCAAAGCCAATGATCTGGCCATAGCGCTTGATGGGCTCGCCCTTCGCATGCGGGCGGATCGCAACCTTATGGCCGGGCGGGATGCGCCTTTCGCCGACGCTAATGCCGGGGGCGACTTCCGTGCCGGGCGTGAGTGGAATGCGCGCAATCACCACGCCATCACCGGGATGCAGGCGAATGACGGGTGGCAGGATGGTGGTGCTGGACATGGGCGTTTCCCTTTGGCGAATGTTACGCCCTTTCTACCCCGTTGCACGCCCGCCGCGCCACCGCCGTACTTGCGCAAGCCTGCCTGAGGGCGCAATTAAGTGCCTGAGACACCTGGGGGAGCCCTTTTGGGGCTGAGAGGCGGGCTTCACCCGCGACCCCTGGAACCTGACCCGGTTCGGACCGGCGTAGGGAAGGGTGCATCGCCTGCGCGCTCACGTTTTGCCCCTACCGGGGCTGGCGCAGCCCAGGCCAAAGCCCCCTTCCCCGCGTTGGCCGACAGGAAGTGAAGGAATTGGGGATGTATCGTCGTTCACTTTTGGCCGCAGCCCTTGCCGCGCCTTTGGCGCGCCCTGCCCTGGCCCAGCCCAGCCGCGCGCGCACGCTGCGCTTCATGCCGCAGGCGGCACTCGCCAATCTGGACCCGATCTTCAGCCCCAGCACCATCATCACAACCCATGCCTATTGCGTGTTTGACACACTCTATGGCGCCAATCGCGCGCTGCAGCCGCGCCCGCAAATGGCGGAAGGGCATAGCGTGGAAGATGACGGCAAGCGCGTGAAAATCCGCCTGCGCGATGGCCTGCGCTGGCATGATGGCGAATCCGTACGCGCTACCGATTGCGTGGCCAGCATCCGCCGTTGGGCGAGCCGCGATGGCTTCGGCCAAATCCTGATGCGCGCGACCGCCGAACTTTCCGCGCCTGATGATCGCACCATCGAATTCCGCCTGCATCGGCGCTTCCCCGCGCTGTTTGATGCTTTGGCCAAACCCGGCGCCTCACCCTGTTTCATGATGCCGGAACGGATTGCGAATAATCCCGGTGATCGGTCGCTTGGCCTGGAACACATGATCGGCAGCGGGCCGTGGCGCTTCATTGCCAATGAATATGTGCAAGGTGCCCGCAGCCATTATGCGCGCAATGACGCTTACGTGCCGCGCGATGAACCTGCCGAAGCCGCTTCCGGTGGCAAGCGCGTGTATTTCGACCGGCTGGAAATGATCTGGATCCCGGATGGCGGCACAGCGGCTGCGGCACTCCGCACCGGAGAAATTGACTGGATCGAATACCCGCTGCCCGATCTGGTGCCGGTGCTGGAACGGGACCGCAATACGCAGACGCAGATTTATGACCCGAACGGGTTTTTGGGTTTTCTGCGCTTCAATCATCTGCACCCGCCCTTCAATGATGTGCGCGTGCGCCGCGCCATTCGTGACGTGATTGTGCAATCGGATTTCATGTCGGCGGTGGCGCTGCCAGGAGACTGGCAGGAATGCCACGCCATGTTCCCCTGCGGCCTGCCAGGCGTAGTGGAATTCCCGCCCGCCGCACGCGGTGAAGCGGCGATGGAACGCGCGCGCGTGGCCTTGCGGGAAGCGGGTTACGCAGGCGAGCCCATCATCCACATCAACCCGAGCGATTTCCCTGCCGTCACGCAGCAAGGCCGCCTGACGGTGGAATTGATGCGGAGATTGGGCGTGAATATGCAGCCGATTGAATCCGATTGGGCGAGCATTCTGGCGCGGCGCAATAACCGCAATCCGCCGGCGCAAGGCGGCTGGCATTTGCACAATACCAATGGCCCGGCGGCGACCATCGCCAATCCCGCCGTCAGCTTCGCCATTCGCATGAATGGGCAAGCCGCCTGGCATGGCTGGCCAACAGATGCGGATGCGGAAGCACAGGTGGAAGCCTGGATCAATGCCGATGATCAGGCGGCGCAGAATGCGGCGATGCGCCGCTTGCAAGGCATCACCTGGGAATCGCTGCCCTTTGCGCCGACTGGTCTGTTCCGGCTTCGCACCGCCTTCCGGCGCGACCTGACGGGCGTCTTGCAGGGGCCGAACCCCTTTCTTTGGAACCTGCGGCGGGTATGAGTCTGGTCAGCAGCCGCCCGGCGCTTCTTCCAGCCGCACCAGCTTGGCGCGCACGGTGAAATCGCCGAAATCCATTATCATGTCATCCGCCACACCATTTTCGAAATAGCGGAGAGACACTTCATAGGATGGCGTGCTCGCCCCACCGGCCTGATCTGCACCGGGCTCAAAAAAGGCGATGCGCATGCGCGATGATCCAAGCGCAGAAAGGCTTGGCAAATTCGCCACCTGCTGCGGCCCCTGCCAGGGCGACAGGAATGTCGTCGTCTGCTGCGCGCCATCGGCCGAGGTACCGTCAAAGATCGGCGCCACCAGCAGGCGCTGGCCAGCGCGCGCGGCATTCAACGCAGCGATGGTATGCGTATTGGGCAAAAGCGTGCCGGGCGGGATGGGCAATTCCTTCGCTTCCGGTTCGCTATAGCGCGCCACACCGCTGCCATCGGCGCCCAGTTCGGCTTGCCCCGCAACGCGGCTGCTCACTGCGCCCTGCGTTACCTGAACCAGGCTGAAGCGCAGTGTTCGGCCATCCATGGATTCCAGCGTGGCGTAATCGGACCCGGTTTCAAGTTCCGTGCCTTCGCGGTTGCGCAGCGTCATGGAAAAACGCTGGCGCGTCGCCCAGCTTTCGCAGGCGTCAATCAATTCATAGAGCATGGCGCCGGAAACCTCGACAATGCCGGCATTCTCCCGAGCGCGATCCAACGTCAGGTCGTAAATCCCGCGATGGGAGGCCAGCGCACGGGCCGTGAGCGGCGCCAGCGGCGCGGCGGCGGCCGGCGCATCCTTCGCACCCTGGGTCAGGCCAGGCGTGGCCGGCAGGATCAGCGCAAGGGCAAGAAGAGCAGAAAACCGCATCGGATACTCCGGGCGGCAAGGGCCGCTTTTTCCCAACATAGCCGATTCCGGCTGGTCAGAATTGATCTTTCACAATAAAATTTCGCGGTGTCCGATCAGCCCGGCTTGCTACCCTTCACCGGCGGCAGATCCAACTTGATGTGCAATTCCTTGAGCCGTTCCGGCGGCACGCGGGCCGGCGCACCCATCATCAAATCTTCCGCCTGCTGGTTCATGGGGAACAGGATCACCTCGCGGATCGCGGGTTCATCGGCGATCAGCATCACAATCCGGTCAATGCCGGGGGCCGAGCCACCATGCGGCGGCGCGCCATAGCGGAAGGCATTCAACATGCCGCCGAAGCGATGTTCCACTTCTTCCGCCGGAT
The DNA here is from genome assembly GCA_020249505.1 of Roseomonas sp. Lineage (GTDB taxonomy): Bacteria > Pseudomonadota > Alphaproteobacteria > Acetobacterales > Acetobacteraceae > Neoroseomonas. The sequence continues at coordinate 7,218 of JADCFN010000036.1, forward strand.
AGCCCGCGATTTCAAAGGCGCGGATCATGATATCCGGGCGATGGTTGCGGATGGCACCCGATGAAAGCTCAATCCCGTTGCAGACGATGTCGTATTGGAAAGCCTTGATATCCAAGGGGTCCATGGAATTGAGCGCTTCCAGCCCGCCTTGCGGCATGGAAAACGGGTTGTGGCTGAATTCGATCTGGCCGGTATCTTCATTCCGTTCATACATCGGGAAATCCGTGACCCAGCAGAAGCGATAGGCGTTTTCTTCCAAAAGCCCCAGATCACGCCCGATGCGGTTGCGCACGGCGCCCGAGAATTTCCCGGCATCGGCTTCCTTGTTCGCGACAAAGAACACCGCATCACCCGCGCCAAGCCCGCAGGCGGCGGCGATGGCGGCGACGCGATCCGCTTCCAGGTTCTTCGCAATCGGCCCCTTCGCGCCATCCGCATCCCAGGCGATATAGCCAAGCCCGCCTTGACCTTCCGCGCGTGCCCATTCATTCAACCCATCAAAGAAAGACCGCGGGCGGCCCGCTGCGCCGGGCGCCGGAATGGCGCGCACCACACCACCGGATGCGGTGACTTTCGCAAACAAGCCAAAGCCGCCACCGGCAAAATGCGCGCTGACATCAGTGATCTTGATCGGGTTGCGCAAATCAGGCTTGTCCGAACCATATTCCAGCATCGCCTGCTGATAGGGGATGCGCGGGAAGGGTGCCGGCGTCACGGCGCGCTTGGTGCCGGTCCAATCAGAGAATTCCTCAAACACGCCAGCCAGCACCGGTTCAATCGCGGCAAAGACATCTTCCTGCGTCACAAAGGACATTTCGAAATCAAGCTGGTAGAATTCACCTGGGGAACGATCCGCGCGCGAAGCCTCATCCCGGAAGCAGGGCGCGATCTGGAAGTAGCGGTCAAACCCTGCCACCATGCATAATTGCTTGAATTGCTGCGGCGCCTGCGGCAGCGCGTAGAATTTGCCGGGATGGAGCCGGGCTGGCACCAAGAAGTCCCGCGCGCCTTCGGGGCTTGAAGCCGTCAGGATCGGCGTCTGGAATTCGGTAAAACCCTGATCAATCATCCGCCGCCGGATGGAAGAAATCACCTGGCTGCGCAGCATCAAATTGCGATGCTGGCGATCCCGCCGCAGATCCAAAAAGCGATAGCGCAGGCGCAACTCCTCGGGAAATTCCGCATCACCCGCCACTTGAATAGGCAGCACTTCAGCAGCGGATTGCACTTCCACTTCGCGCACACGGAGTTCAATTTCACCCGTCGGCAGCTTGGCATTCACCGTGCCTGCTTCGCGCGGCACCACATCGCCGGTGACCGTAATCACGCTTTCGGGGCGGAGTTCTTCCAAAAGCTTCAGCACGGGCGAGCCCTGCGCCACCACGCATTGCGTCATGCCGTAATGGTCGCGCAAATCAATGAACAGCAAGCCGCCATGGTCGCGCTTCCTGTGCACCCAGCCGGAAAGCCGCGCGGTGGAGCCGGCATCGGTGGCGCGGAGCGCGCCGCAATGATGGGTACGATAGGCATGCATGGCGAAAATTCATCCTTAGGGGCGGGAAAGGCGGGGGAAAGCGCCCCAGGGCGTGGCTTATGTCAACCCCACCGCTTTCCCAGGCGCCGCTGCCCCTGTAAGAAAACGGTATGAATCGCCGTCATGCCGCCCCGGCAGCCGAACAAACCCCCACCCTGATCACCGATACAGGGAGCCTCGCCGCGCTTTGCGACCGGCTGAAGCATGAGCCCTTCGTAACCGTAGACACGGAATTCATGCGTGAACGGACCTATTGGCCGGAGCTTTGCCTGGTGCAATTGGCCGGCCAGCATGAGGTGGCCGAGGTTGATGCCCTGGCGCCGGGGCTTGATCTGGGCCCGCTCGGCGAATTGATGGCCAATCCCCATGTCGTGAAAGTGTTTCACGCCGCCCGGCAGGATGTGGAAATCTTTTTGCTCAAATTCGGCGCCGTACCCTACCCGATTTTCGATACGCAAATCGCCGCCATGGTGGCCGGATTCGGGGATCAGGCATCCTATGATTCGCTCTGCCGGTCACTCGCCGGGGTGCAGATAGACAAGGCGCATCGCTTCAGCGATTGGTCCGCGCGGCCCCTTTCAGAGAGCCAATTGGCCTATGCGGCGGCGGATGTGACGCATTTGCGCAAGATTTTTGTCTCCCTCACGCTGCGGCTCGAACGGGAAGGCCGGATTGATTGGGTCGGGCAGGAAATGGCCGCACTCGCCGACCCCGCGACCTATTTGACCGACCCAGACACGGCCTGGGAAAAGCTCCGCCCGCGCACGTCAAACCGGCGGTTTTTGGGCGTTTTGCGCGCCATCGCTGCCTGGCGGGAGCGTGAGGCCCAGCGCATCAATATCCCGCGCCAGCGGCTGGTGAAGGATGATACGCTGCTGGAGATCGCCGCCACCATGCCGGATAACGCCGGGGAACTGGCCCGCGCGCGCGGCATTTCGGAGAATTTCGCCAAGGGCAAGTCTGGTGAGGGGCTGCTTGCCGCCATACGCCTCGCCCGCGCGCTCCGCGAAGAAGAATTGCCGCAATTGCAGAAGGAAAAGGTGGGTCCACCGCCCTCCCCCGCGCTGGTGGCGCTGCTGAAGGTGCTGTTGGCCGCGAAATCTGAGGAGCATGATGTGGCGCCCCGCCTGCTTGCTTCCGGCGATGATCTGGAAAAGCTGGCGAGTGGGCAGGATGATGTGCCGGCGCTGCATGGTTGGCGGCAGGAAGTGTTTGGGGAAGCCGCTTTGGCGCTGCGGTCTGGCCAATTGGCGCTTGGGGTGGATGGCAGGCGCGTGAAGCTGATCCCGGCGGGTTAACCCGGCGGGTCCCAGCCGAATAGAATGATCGCTGCGGCGGCCAGCCCAAGGCCGCTGAACAGCATGGACAGCAAAGGCCACGCATTGCGCGGGCCGCGCATGGCAATCACCGCATTGCCCACCAAGGACACCATCACCGCCGCCACCGGCTGGGACCAATGCAATTCGCGGAAGCCCCAGACAATCAGCGCAATCCAGGTCACGAAGGCCGCGCGGGACAGCCAAAGCCAAAAGGTGGACGCAGCTTCGGATTCCGGGCGCATTTCCGGCGCCGGGCTTTTGGAATGGATGAAGGCGCCGATCGAAAGCAGCACCATGGCGGCGTAATAGAGGGTCACGGCGCCTTCATTGCCGCCCCTCCTGCCCGGCTGCAAGGGGTTTTGTCGCGCGCGATGGTCGCCCTTGGCGCCATTCCGCGCTAACCCTGCGCCATGCCCGGCCCACCCCCTGCCCTGTTGCAAGTGCTGCCCGCGCTCCGCTCCGGGGGCGTGGAGCGCGGCACGCTGGAAATTGCCGAGGCGCAAATCGCCGCCGGCTTCCGCGCCATTGTGGCTTCTGCGGGCGGGGAGATGGTGCCGGCCTTGGAAAAGCTGGGCGCCAAGCACATCACCCTGCCGCTGACCGCCAAATCGCCCTTGGCCATTTGGCGCAATGCGGCGGCACTCGGCGCGCTGATGCGGACGGAAGGGGTGGCGCTGATCCATGCGCGGTCCCGCGCACCCGCCTGGTCGGCACTGATGGCGGCACGGCGCGCGGGCCTGCCCTTCGTCACCACCTATCATGGCGCCTATAATGAGGGTTTTCCCGGCAAGCGACTCTACAATTCCGTGATGGCGCGAGGCGACCGCGTGATTGCCATCAGCCATTTCATCGCCGATCTGATCCGCGCCCGGCATGGGGTGCCAGAAGCCCGGTTGCGCGTGATCCCGCGCGGGGTGGATCCAAGGCGTTTCGATCCGGCCCTGGTGAGTGCCGAAAGAATCGAAAAATTGCGCACTGCCTGGGGCCTACCTGATGGTCGCCTGATCATCATGCTGCCGGCGCGGGTCACGCGCTGGAAGGGCCAAATGGTGCTGGTGGAGGCGATGGCGCGGCTACCCGGCGATTCGCTTGCCCTGCTGGTGGGCGATGCGGAAGAACGCCCGGCGTTCAAGGCGGAATTGCTGGCGCGCATCGAAAGCCTGGGGCTGAAAGACCGCGTGCGGCTGGTGGGCCACGCCAATGACATGCCGGCGGCGCTGATGCTCGCGGATGTCGTTATCCATGCCTCGACCGATGCGGAAGCCTTTGGCCGCACCGTGATTGAAGCCCAGGCCATGGCGCGGCCCGTGATTGCAAGCGATCTTGGCGCGCCGCGCGAAACAGTGGCCGAGGGTGTCACGGGCTGGCGCACCCCGCCCGGCGATGCGGCAGCGCTTGCGGAAGCGATCAGCAAGGCGCTTGCCATGCCGACCGAAGAACGCGCCGCCCTTGGCGCCAGGGCGCGGGCAGCGGTGTTGTCCGGCTACACGACAGAAGCCATGCAGGCCGCAACCATTGCCGTTTATCGGGAATTGATCGGATGACGCCGCGCATCCTGGTGATCAAGCTCGGCGCGCTTGGGGATTTCGCCCAGGCTTTTGGGCCTTTTGCGGCGATCAGGGCGCATCATCCGGGGGCCGAGATCACGCTGCTGACCACGCCGCCCTTCGCGCCCCTCGCGCGCCAGGCGCCCTGGTTTGACCAGGTTTGGGAGAATGGGCGCCCAAGGGGCCTCGCCGCGCTTTGGGCGCTGGCGCGGCAGTTGCGCGCGGCGCGGTTTGACCGGGTTTATGATTTGCAGACCTCTGACCGGTCTTCGCGCTATCACTGGCTGGTCGGGCGCAGCGTGGAATGGTCCGGCATTGCCGCCGGCGCTTCCCACCCGCATGCCAATCCGCGCCGCGATTTCATGCACACGGTCGAACGCCAGCGGGAGCAATTGGCAATGGCCGGCATCAGCCATTTCCCGGCACCGGAGCTGGCCTGGCTGGATGCGGATATCACGCGCTTTGACCTGCCGGAGCGTTTCGCGCTGCTGATCCCTGGTGCCTCCCCCAGCCGCCCGGCCAAGCGTTGGCCGGTCGCGCATTTCGGCGCCTTGGCGGCGGCGCTTGATGTCCCCGCAGTGATCCTGGGTGGCCCGGCTGAGGCGAGCCTCGGTGCCGCCATCACGCAAGCAGCCGCCGGCGCGCGCGACCTGACGGGCAAGACCAGCTTCGCCGATATCGCCGCGCTCGCCCGTCGCGCTGCATTTTGCATTGGCAATGACACCGGCCCCACACACTTGGCTGCCGTGGCCGGCTGCCCGACGCTTGCCCTATTCGGTGAGGATAGCGACCCCGCGCTTTGCGCCCCTCGCGGCCCCTGCGTGGCGGTGCTGCGCCGCCAGCCCCTTTCCGCCCTGCCCCCTGCTGAAGTAGAGGCAGCACTTCAGGAATTGATCTCATCACCCGCCGTAACGGCTTGACCCGGAAGAGGCCTCTGCCCATGGTCCGGCCCTTCTGCAACCCATAGGACGCTGTTCATGCCCGCGATTACCCTGCCCGATGGTTCCATCCGCCAATTTGACGGCGCGGTGACGGGCACCACTATCGCGGCCGCCATTGGGCCCGGCCTCGCCAAGGCGGCGCTGGCCATGGAAGTGGATGGCAAGCTGCGCGATCTTTCCGCGACCATTCAACACGACGCGAAGCTGCGTTTCATCACGCGCCGCGATCCCGAAGCGCTTGAGATGATCCGCCATGATTGCGCCCATGTGCTGGCGGAAGCCGTGCAGGCGCTCTACCCCGGCACGCAGGTGACGATCGGTCCTTCGATCGAAAACGGCTTCTATTACGATTTCGCGCGCAATGAGCCCTTCAAGCCCGAGGATTTCGCCGCGATTGAGGCCAAGATGCGCGAAATCATCGCGCGCAATGATGCCTTTATGCGTGAGGAATGGGACCGTGAGGATGCGATTCGCTTCTTCACCGACAAGGGTGAACGCTACAAGGCCGAATTGATCCAGGATTTACCGAAATCCGAAATCATCAGCATCTACAAGCAAGGCGCTTGGACAGATCTCTGCCGCGGCCCGCATATGCGCGGCACCGGCGATATCGGCACCGCCTTCAAGCTGATGAAAGTGGCCGGCGCCTATTGGCGCGGCGATCATCGCAACGCGATGCTCAGCCGGATTTACGGCACCGCCTGGCGCGACCAGAAGGAACTCGACGCCTATTTGTTGCAGTTGGAAGAAGCGGAAAAGCGCGACCACCGCAAGATCGGCAAGGAAATGGGGCTGTTTCACCTGCAAGATGAAGCGGTGGGCTCGGTCTTCTGGCACCCCAAGGGCTGGCGGCTTTATCGCACCGTGGAAGCCTATATGCGTCGGCGCCTGGATATTGCCGAATATCAGGAAGTGAAGACGCCGCAGCTCGTGGATCGGAAGCTTTGGGAAGCTTCCGGCCATTGGGAAAAATTCCGCGAAAACATGTTCGTGGCGCGCGTGGAAGACGAAGATGAAAAGGATCGCGTGCTCGCGCTGAAGCCCATGAATTGCCCCTGCCATGTGCAGATTTTCAATCAGGGCTTGCGGTCTTACCGCGAATTACCGCTGCGCATGGCAGAATTCGGCGCTTGCCATCGCTATGAACCCTCGGGCGCCTTGCATGGCATCATGCGCGTGCGGGCCTTCACGCAGGATGATGCGCATATTTTCTGCGCTGAAGACCAGATCGCTGATGAAACGGTGCGGTTCGTGGCGCTGCTGTCTTCCATCTATCGCGATTTCGGCTTTACCGAATTCCGCGTGAAATTCTCTGACCGCCCGGCGCGGCGCGCGGGTACGGATGCGGTCTGGGATCAGGCGGAAGGTGCGCTGAAGGATGCCTGTCGTATCGCCGGCGTTGAGTATGAATTGAACCCTGGCGAAGGCGCCTTCTACGGCCCCAAGCTGGAATTCGTGCTGCGCGACGCGATTGGCCGCGATTGGCAATGCGGCACGCTGCAGGTGGATTTCGTGCTGCCGGAGCGGCTGGATGCCGAATATGTCGCCGAAGATGGCTCGCGCCGCCGCCCCGTTATGCTGCACCGCGCCATCCTTGGATCTTTTGAACGCTTCCTCGGGATTCTGATCGAAGAGCATGCCGGGCGCTTCCCGCTTTGGCTCGCCCCCGTTCAGGTGGTGGTGGCGACCATTGTGGATGAAGCCGCACCCTTCGCCCGCCAGGCCGCGGCGGCTTTACAAAAGGCCGGGGTGGCGGTTTCGCTCGATATCAGAAACGAGAAAATCAACCGCAAGGTGGTAGATCATATCGACCAGCGCGTGCCTGTTTTGGCCGTGATTGGCCGGCGAGAGGCTGAAGAAGGCACCATTGTGCTCCGCCGCCTGCCCGGCCGGGATCAGGAAACGCTGAAGCTTTCGGATGCCGTGGCGCTGTTGGCGGCCGAGGCGACGCCGCCTGACCTGCGCGCATAAGGCAACAGCTTGGCAAGATTTGGCGCCCCCGGGGCCGAAAACCCCGGGCAAAACTTGCGGCGCGCCGCCCAAAAGCCCATAATTGCGTTGTTCTGACAACCACGACAGGAGAGTACCATAGCTCGACCCCCTATGCCCGCCGCCCAGCAGGCCCCCGCGCGTGAAGGCCCGCGTATCAATGATGAAATCCGCGTCCCTCAGGTTCGCCTGATTGATGACGCCGGAGAGATGATCGGCGTGATGTCCGCCCGCGAAGCGCTGATCCGCGCTTATGATGTGGGCCTAGACCTTGTTGAAATCTCGCCCAACGCAGTGCCGCCTGTCTGCAAGATCCTGGATTACGGGAAATACAAATACGAACAGCAGAAAAAGGCGAATGAGGCGCGCAAGAAGCAGAAGGTCGTTGAAATCAAGGAAATCAAGGTTCGCCCGAACATCGATGACCATGATTACGATGTGAAGATGAAGCAGATGCGGAACTTCATCGGCGAAGGCGACAAGGTGAAGGTGACACTCCGCTTCCGTGGCCGCGAAATGGCGCACCAGGAATTGGGTGTGAAGGTACTGGAACGAATTCGCAATGACCTGACGGAACTGGTCAAGGTCGAACAAATGCCCAAGCTCGAAAACCGCCAGATGGTCATGGTGGTGGCGCCGAAATAAGTGATGCCGGCGCAGAAGCGTGATTCAGAAAGCTGGATCACGCTTCTTGGCTGATATTGGGCCGGGCGGACACGCTGATTTCAGCCGCCCATAAGCCTTTTTCACCTCTGGCAATATCCGAGCCCTCCATGCCCGAAAGCGCCCTTGCCAGCCTTGAACTCGCCGCCGCGCGCAACCCGGCCGGGGCAATGGAATTGCTGCTGGTGACGGTACGGCGGATGGCCGCCGGAACCAGCCTTGAAGAACTCGCGACGCCAGAGGCGCCCCAACCGGTTGAGGTTCTGGCAACACGGCTCGCTGCCGCCATGGCGCGCATTCTTACCGATCCCGCCATTGCGTTTAATGACAGTGTCGCGCTGCGCCTGGCGGCCATTGGCCGCGTTTTGGATCACATACATGCCATGAGCGGCTTTGGCAGTTCAGATCATATCCTGCGCATGCTGGGCGCTGGCGATACTGACGGGCTGCGGCGCCTTTTTCAGCAAGACCGACACGCCTTTGCCAAAGCCTGGCTGCTGTTTTCCATGGATTCGGCGCTGCCTATTGATGTCCCCGCCCTGTTGGAAGCACCCGCGCCGCTCGCGCTGCTGGTGGCAATGGGTCTGGTGTCGCAAAAGCCCATCCTGACGGAAGCCGGGCACCGCCGACGCGAAGAACTGGTGAGCCTCGCCGGGCGGCTCAAGCCCGTGCCGCTGCCGCTTTCGGTGGATCATTTGGTGCTGCTCTCGGCGGCCTGGATGCTCTGTTCCTATGCCGGGGCGCGCGACAAGCACGCCATCAAGCCTGTACTCAACCGCGTGTTGCGCCTTTGGGGGGAGAGTATCGGCCTCAGCGATGCGGCGCTGCCCCCGATCCGGGCACTGAAGCCGCGCCCGACCCTGCTGGTGGCGGCCGAGATCATGCATTCCAACCACGTGCAGTATCGCTATTTCGGGCAATATCTGCGCCAGTTGCGCCAGCGTTTCCGGCTGGTGCTGGTAACCGAGGGTGCCCCTGCTGATGCCCATGTGCAGGCGCTGTTTGATGAGATACGCATCTTCAAGCGCGAGAGCGGTACAACCTATTTCAACAAGATTGTGGAAGATATCAAATCCATAGCCCCCGACATGATTTTCTACCTAAGTGTCGGCATGCGGCATTGGGGGCCAGTGCTGGCGAATTTGCGCTTGGCACCCATTCAATTCGTGGGGCTGGGCCATTGCGCTTCCACTTTTTGCGATACGATGGACTACTATTTTACGGAACAAGGATTTGTCGGGGACCCCGACCTTCTGTCTGAGCAATTGGTGCTGCTGCCTGATGATAGCCTGGTTTTCGAAAGATCACCGCATTACACGCCGCTGCAGCCCATCATTCGCGAAATCGCAAATCCCCTGCGCGTTGCGCTGCCATCCAACCTGCTGAAGCTCAATCCGCATTTCATAGGCGTCTTGCGTAGGATCAGGGAAAACGCACGCCGACCGGTGGAATTCCATGTTTTTCCGAATGTTGGCGGCCTTGAATTCCTGTCAACGCAGCGCTTGTTCAACCGATACTTGCCGGGCAGCACGGTCTATCCGATCAAGCGCTACAATGATTACCTGGCGGATGTTAATGCGTGTGATGTCAATCTCAGTCCCTTCCCCTTTGGTGGTCTGAATGGCGTTGTTGATTCATTCCGTCAGGGTATTCCGCTCATTACGCTTGAGGGGCCTGATTTGCCCGCGCGTCTTGATTCCATGATGTTGCGCCGGCTTGGCATGCCGGAATGGCTGATCGCAAAGAATGAGGAAGAGTATATTGCTGCGGCCCTGCGCGTCATTGACAATGATGCGGAAAGGGTCGCGCTGAGCCGCAAAATCCTAGCGCTTGATGTGGAAAGCGTAATTTCGGGCGATGCCACCACGCCGCTCAAGCGCGATGTGGTGGAGGCAGTCTGGTGGATCTACCAGAACCATGAGGCGATCAAGGCCTCTGGCCGCAAGGTGTTTCGCGCGGAAGATCGGAAGGCGCCTGCTTTCTGACCGAAGCAGGTGCTTTCAGCCGGGCGGTGCAGGCATTACATGCAGGTCATGCCCAAGCCCGCCCTTGTCTGGTTCCGCCAGGATTTGCGCCTTGCCGATAACCCGGCGCTGCATGCCGTGGCCGATCGGCCCATCCTGCCGGTCTTTATTCTGGACCCGGACGCCGCCGGCACCTGGGCGGAGGGCGGTGCTTCCCGCTGGTGGCTGCATCACAGCCTTGCCTCACTATCGCGCGACCTGAAGGCGCTTGGGGCGCCGCTTTTGGTGTTGCGCGGCGCGGCTTTGGAGCTTTTGCCCAAGCTGGCCGCCGAGATCGGCGCCGATGAAATCCACGCCGGCCGCCTGACCGAGCCCTGGGCGCGCGCGCGCGACGCCAAGCTGGCGGAAGCCCTGCAAGGCGCGGGGCGGAAGCTGGTACTGCATCGGTCTGCCCTGCTGCATGAACCACATCTAGTGCGCACCGGGGCGGGCAAACCCTATGCGGTCTATACGCCCTTCTCTCGCACCCTATTCGGCTTTGGCGATCCGGCCGCGCCAATCCCGGCGCCTGATCGCTTGCGTTTGGCGGGTGGCGCGCCAGCCGGGCTGGACATTTCTGCCCTTGGCCTGCTGCCGCGCCCGCCTGAACCTGATTGGGCGGCGGGCTTTGGCGCGGTTTGGCAGCCGGGGGAAGCGGGGGCGGCGCGGCGGCTGGTCGATTTCCTTGCCTCAGGCGTCAATGGCTATGCGGATCGGCGGAATGAACCGGCAGCCAAGGGCGGGACCTCTGGCCTATCGCCCCATTTGCATTTCGGTGAAATCTCGCCGCGTCAGGTCTGGGTCGCGGCGCGGGCGGCGGTGCCCAAGGGTGGGGCGGGGCTCGAGACCTTCCTCAAGGAAGTGCTGTGGCGGGAGTTTTCGCATCATCTGCTCTGGCACCGGCCGGAAATGCCCGAAGCGCCTTTGCGCGCCGAATTCGCAGCCTTCCCTTGGGCGCCGGATGCGGCGCTGCTCCGCGCCTGGCAGCGCGGGCAGACGGGCTACCCCATTGTGGATGCCGGCATGCGCCAGCTTTGGCAGACCGGCTGGATGCATAACCGCGTGCGCATGATCACGGCTTCGTTTCTCGTGAAACATTTGCTGCAACCCTGGCAGGAAGGCGAGGCTTGGTTCTGGGATACGCTGGTGGATGCGGACCTCGCGGCCAATAGCGCGTCCTGGCAATGGGTGGCCGGCTGCGGGGCGGATGCCGCGCCCTATTTTCGCATCTTCAACCCGGTGCTGCAGGGCGAGAAATTCGACCCCGAGGGCGAGTATATCCGCAGCTGGTGCCCGGAATTGGCCAAGCTGCCCGCGCGCTTCATCCATAAGCCCTTTGAGGCGCCGGAGATGATCCTGCGCGGCGCTGGCGTGACGCTTGGGCAGACTTACCCAAAGCCTGTGATTGACCTTGCCACCGGACGGGCACGCGCCTTGGCAGCCTTTGCGGGGCTGCGCAAAGCATGATCACCGCCGCGGCCTTGCGCCGCGCGGGCTTTTCCGGGCTGCGCGTGGTGGGTGACGTCCATGGTGAGGCCGAGGCTTTTGACGCGGCCATCGCCGGCGCTGAATCGCTTGGCCTTTTCGTCATCCAGCTTGGCGATCTGGTGGATTACGGGCCGGACAGCCCCGGCGTGCTGCGCCGCGCCTTTGCCATGCTGGATGCCAGGCGCGGCATTTTCCTGTTGGGCAATCACGAACATAAGCTCCGCCGCGCGCTGATTGGCCATGCGAGTGCCAAGCTGTTCGTGGCGCCGGAGGGACTTGGCCGCACCTTGGAACAATTGCAGGCTGCCCCTGATGGTGCTGCGCTGACGGAACGCGCGGTGGCCGAGATTGCCCGTGCGCCGGCCTGGCTGCGCCTTGGGCAGGCCATGTTCATCCATGCCGCCTATCATGATGCGATGCTGTTCCGCGCACCGCCCGAGGATGCCGGAGTGCGCCGCCCCGATGGCCCGTTGTCACGCGCCCTTTATGGAGAGGTGACCGGCCAGCGCGGGCCGGATGGCTACCCCATGCGCGCGACGCGCTGGGTCGGGCGCATTCCCCATGGCATCACGGCCTATGTCGGGCATGACAATCGTTCCACGAATGGGCGGCCGCATGAAATGCGCGGCGCACTTGGTGGGCGCGCGATTTTCCTGGATACGGGCGCAGGCAAGGGTGGCGCGCTGGCCTGGATGGATTTGCCGTTTGAGGCGTTGGAGCCAGCTACATCAACGCCGTAATTCGAGTGCGCCGAATTCCGCGCGATATGGTCGGCAGCGGCTTCCCGCAAAGCCTCAGGGCCAGGACCGATACTCACCGATAGCCATCGCCAGGCGCTGGCGGCTTTGTGATCTGGGGGATTGGCTGTGTCAGGAATTTCGCGTCTTGGTATTGCTGCAAACGCTGAGCCGGAAATTGCGCGCGATGGGCTAACGGAGGCTGTCAGCCCGCGCGCGCCATCATGCGCAGGCTGAAGGTGCCATTGATGCGTTTAAAGAAACTTCCCCGCCACGCTGGCGGGCATCGCGCGCGAGCAGAGCTTTGAAGCTGGCACAAAACAGGTCTGGTTCGCGGACGAAGCACGCATTGGCCTGAAGCATGGCATCACCCGCGGCCACGGGACCAGCGCTAGGCTTCGACCGATATCTTTGGTGCCGCCTGCCCGCAGGAGGGCAAGGGGGAACAGATTGGATTGGCGGTTGCCTGGAAAATGGCAAGCAAGGGTGGCTTGACCATCACGGTTAATCTACCGCAGCGCCCCCGCCGGCTTAGGCGATGCACCAGCGGCATTGCCCGCTGAACGCCCGGCATCCACCGGCAGGGTCTGGCCCGTTATCCAGCGCGCGGCAGGTGATGCCAAAAAGCACGCGGCTTCCGCCACATCCCAGGCACTGCCTTCGATTTTCAACATGCCTGATTGCGCGCGCTGCTGGCGCAATTCTTCCGTCATGCCGCGCGACGCCACCATGGGCGTATAGACATAGCCAGGTGCCACCGCATTGACGCGGATATTATCCGCGCCGTGATGCCCGGCCATGGCGCGCGTCATTTGCACAATGGCGCCCTTGGTGGTGGCGTAGAGCAAGCCCGGATGGCCCGCGCGCAGACCAGCGACGGAAGACAGATTCACAATCGCGCCGCCGCCCGATTTGCGCATTTCCGGCACGGCATATTTCGCCATGAGCATGACGGATTTCACATTGACCTGCATGGCGTAATCCCAGGCTTCCGGGTCCACGCCTTCAGCATTGCCCGCCGGGCCACTGATGCCGACATTATTCACCAAAACATCCACGCGCCCCCAGAGCCGGACGGCTTCCGCCACCGCTGCCGCGCAATCATCGGCTTTCGAAACATCGGCTTCGGCGATGGCGCAAACACCGCCTTCAGCCGCGATCATATGCGCGGTTTCTTCAAGCGCGGCGCGGTCCACATCCAATAGCAGCACCTTGGCGCCGCGTGCGGCCATCAGCACCGCAATGGCGCGGCCATTGCCGATATTGGTGGCCCCTGCGCCGGGATTGCGCGACCCAGCGCCAGTGACGATCGCGACTTTGCCAGTCAGGCGCGTATTGTCTTGCATCGGTAACCCTTCATGCCATCGCGCAAAGTGCTGGCGCTATCGCACCCTATTCGCCACCAGCTCATCCACCACTGCCGGATCGGCGAGTGTGCTGGTATCACCCAACCCATCCACCTCATTCGCGGCGATTTTGCGCAGAATGCGGCGCATGATCTTGCCGGAACGGGTTTTCGGTAGGCCAGGCGCCCATTGGATGGCATCTGGCGTCGCGATGGGGCCGATTTCCTTGCGCACCCAGGCAACCAATTCCTTGCGCAGCACATCGGTGGCCTCAACACCCGCTTTCAGCGTAACATAGGCGTAGATGCCCTGGCCCTTGATGTCATGCGGCATACCAACGACTGCGGCCTCTGCCACCGCCGGGTTCGCGACCAGCGCGCTTTCAATCTCCGCCGTGCCCATGCGGTGGCCGGCGACATTGATCACATCATCCACGCGCCCCGTGATCCAGTAATAGCCATCCGCATCACGCCGCGCGCCATCGCCGGTGAAATACATGCCCTTGAAGGTGGAAAAATACGTCTGCACGAAGCGTTCATGATCGCCATAAACCGTGCGCATCTGCCCGGGCCAGCTATCCAGAATCACGAGGTTCCCCTCGGTCGCACCTTCCAACAACTTGCCCTCACCATCCACCAAAGCGGGCTTCACACCAGGCAGGGGCAACGTGGCTGACCCGGGCTTTTGCGCGACCGCGCCGGGCAGCGGCGAGATCAAAATGCCGCCGGTTTCCGTCTGCCACCAGGTATCCACAATCGGGCAGCGCGAATCACCCACAACGCGGTAATACCAAAGCCAGGCTTCAGGATTGATCGGCTCACCCACGCTGCCCAGGATGCGGAGGCTCGAACGATCATGCTTCTTCACTGGCGCTTCGCCATCGCGCATCAAGGCACGAATCGCGGTCGGCGCCGTGTAGAAGATATTCACCTTATGCTTCGCCACCACCTGCCAGAAGCGCCCGGAATCGGGCCAGCTCGGCACGCCTTCAAACATCAGCGTGGTCGCGCCATTCGCAAGCGGGCCATAGACAATATAGCTATGCCCGGTCACCCAACCCACATCGGCGGTGCACCAATAGATCTCACCATCGCGGTAATCGAAAACCTTTTCATGCGTATAGGATGCCCAGACCATATAGCCGCCGGTAGTGTGCAGAACACCTTTCGGCTTGCCCGTGCTGCCTGACGTATAAAGGATAAACAGCGGGTCTTCCGCACCCATCGGCTCAGGCTCGCAAGTCTCAGGCTGGCCAGCGGTGATCGCATCCCACCAATGATCGCGGTCGGACATCATCTCAACATTGCCGCCGGTATTGCGGGCCACAATGACGTTCTTGATAGACGAACAAGTCAGCAGCGCCTCATCCGCGTTCACTTTCAGCGGCACACGCCGGCCACCGCGGCGACCTTCATCGGCGGTGATCAGCATGACGCATTCGGAATCCTGAATGCGCGACGCCAAGCTGTCGGGCGAAAATCCACCAAAGACGATGGAATGAACAGCACCGACGCGCGCACAGGCTAGCATCGCGACGGCCGCTTCCACGATCATCGGCAGATAGATGCAAACGCGGTCGCCCTTTTTCACGCCAAGCTTGCGCATGGCATTGGCCAGCTTGCAGACACGCGCATGCAATTCCCGATAGGTGACTTTGCTATCCGCGGCCGGATCATCGCCTTCCCAGAGGATCGCTACCTGATCACCACGCGTCGCCAAATGCCGATCCAGGCAAGACACGGAGGCATTCAGCACCCCATCCTCAAACCATTTGATCGAAACATTGCCGTTGAAATCGGTGTTCTTGATTTTCGTTGGCGCCTTCATCCAGGCAATGCGCTTGGCTTCATCGCGCCAGAAGGCTTCGGGGTCTTTCGCCGCCGCGTCATACATGGTGGCGCGCTCAGCTTCCGTCACACGCGCCTTGGCGACGATTTCGGGTTTCAGCGCGATCAATTCATCAGCCATGCCTAGGTCCTCCACCTATTTGGGTCTTGCTATCGTGGGAATGTGCGTCCGGGCCTTGCGAAACGTCAATCGTCAGAGTGGGCTGAGGGCGCCCTAAAACGACAAAGCCCGCCCCGATTAAGGGCGGGCCTTGCAGCTTACCGACGGGCGGCGGCTTAGCCGCCCGCAGGTTTTGCGTTCAGGTCAGCGGGTGGCACCGCCTGAGGGGGCCGCCGGCGTCACCGCGCGGGTCTGGCCGTTCCCCTGATGGCCACGCACCTGGCCAGAGGTGGCTTCGCCAGGCTTGGCCCCTGCCGGCGCCTGAGCGGCGGGGCGGCTGCCCTGGGCGGGGGCGGTGCTGGCCGTCCCCTGAGCAAGCGCCGCACCCGTGAGCCCGAAAGCAAGGCCGGTGGCGAGAAGTGAGGTCTTCATCATGTAGCGCATCTTGTCCTCCTATGTTGAACTGTGCGCCTGGAGATATGACCCCGCCGGCAAGGCGGCCTTAGGACAAATGCAAGGTATTTTCAGGGATTTTACGGCGGCGCCATGGCGGGCATGGCGGGATTGCGGCGAAGACGGCGCTCAAAAGCGCATTATTTACAAATTGCGCGTGATTTTCCGAGACGTAACCGCTGCCTGTTCCCCACCTTGAGCCTCCGCTGATTGATGGTGACTTTTGCGCCAGTAAAGTGAGCTGGAAGCGGCTATGGTGGTTGGTGTGTGTGACCGGGAGTACGCGATTGAGCGTTCCGTGGAGTACCCGGCGATCTGCACAAGTCTTGATTCAATCGGACGTGTATATGCCCTCGACGTGCGTCGAGACTGGGGCACGGAGCCATAAGGCTTAGTGCAGCGACCAGCCTACGAGCCCATCAGAGGTATACCAACATCCGATCAACTCAAACTCAGATGCACAGACCATTGCCCAGCGCGCTCACCAAATCAGCAAAAACATGATCTTGGACGAACTCTAAGCCTCACCAACCCTTTCCAGCACCCCGGCCCAGCAGGGCCGGGGTAAAACAAGGGATCAGGCGCGCCCCCCTACCCTCACCCGCCGCGCTTCGCGTGCTTCGCCCGCGCCAACCCCTCACCACGCAGCGCAAGGCGGCCA
>JADCFN010000037.1 GCA_020249505.1 Roseomonas sp.
GAACGGAAAACCTCGGCCACGCGGCTTTTGCGCCCCACGGTTGCCACAACGGCCCAGAGCGTATCCTCATCCCCGCGACTGACTGGAACAAGCGTCACCACGCCCTGCTCAGTGCCAAATCGCGGGGCCGGGGGTCAATTTGAGCGTATGGGCTCACCCGAAGGCGAATTGGCGCTGGCGCAGCTTGTGGTGCATTTGGCGACCGCGCCGAAATCCAACGCGGTTTATCTGGCCTTTGGGGAAGCAATGCGCGCCGCGCGGGAAACCGGCAGCCTGATGCCGCCGAAGCACATATTGAATGCGGCCCCGAAGCTGATGCAGGAAATTGGCTATGGCGCCGGCTATGCCTATGACCATGAGGCAGAGGGGGGCTTTTCCGGCCAGGATTACTTCCCCGAGGAAATGGGCCGGCGCGTTTTCTATCGCCCGACCGATCGCGGGGCTGAGGCTGCGGTTGCCGAGCGCCTGGCGCGCTTCGCGGAACTGCGCCGCAAAAGGAAGCGCTGATGGGCACAGCATTTTCGCCCCTGTCCTTACTGCTGGTGGCTTTGGGCGGTGCCGCGGGTTCCGTGCTGCGCTACCTGGTTTCCCACGCGGGTGTGGTGCTGTTTGGCGCGGGCTTTCCCTGGGGGACGCTGGCGGTGAACATCATCGGCAGCGCGCTTATCGGCGTGTTTGGCGCGCTGGGTATTTCCGGTGAGGCGCGGCTATTGCTGGTGACGGGCCTGCTTGGCGATTTCACGACCTTTTCCGCCTTTTCACTGGAAACCGGCGTGCTGTGGGAAAGGGCGCCGTGGTTGGCGGTGGTTTATGTGGCGGCTTCAGTGCTGGGGGGCTTGGCGGTGTTTGGGGTTTGTTATTGGGGGGTGAGAAGGGGGTGAGGGGGGGCAGCAGGGGCGGGCGGACGCCTCGCTGCGCCTTTACTGGGGGCATGCCGAAGCCCAACAAAAACAAAGTGATTACCCAGACAAAAAAGCCAAACCCAAAGCCGTCTGAGGCTTGGTTCACATGCGTTCACTGTCAGGGGAATGTCGTAGGTGTTCAATCCCCGTCTTGATGGTTTTCGGCGTGGCCTTGGTGAACGCACAGCCCCCATCTGCCGAGCCCGACGTACATGATGATAGATTGTAGGTGCGAAGCCATGGCAATTGGGTCTTTATGCTTGTAGCGGCTGAAGGGTACGGGCCTCGGCCCCTGAATGTCCTTTTTTGGGCACCTGGACCCCCAGCACCTGGTGGCTCATATAAAGGGGAATGAAACCAGAACACCGCGCCCATGACTCTCCCGGCATTCGCTGAATTGTTGGAAAGGCTAGTGTTTTCCCCTGGCCGTAACGCCAAGCTCGCGCTGCTTGGCCAATGGTTTGCCAGGCAGCCCGATCCCGAACGCGGCCTCGGCCTCGCCGCCATTACGGAAAGCCTGAAGCTCGCCACTGCCAAACCGGCGATGCTGCGAGAGATCACCATGGCGCGGGTCGACCCCGAGCTGTTCCGGCTTTCCTATGATTATGTCGGCGACCTCGCGGAAACCATTGCGCTGATCTGGCCGAAGCGTGCCGGCGTGAATGCGCCGCCGCCAACGCTTTCGGACATCATCGCTGCCTTGGAAAGCACGCCGAAAGCCGAGGTGCCGGCGCTGATCGCGGGCTGGCTCGATACACTCGATGCGAGTGGGCGTTTGGCCCTGATCAAGCTGCTGACCGGCGGGCTGCGGGTCGGGGTTTCGGCGCGGCTGGCGCGCGTGGCGCTTGCTGAATGGTCCGGCACATCGGTGGAGGCGATTGAGGAAGCCTGGCACGCCATCCCCGCGCCCTATGAACCGCTTTTCGCCTGGCTGGAGGGCCGCGCGCCGCAGCCTGACGCACGCACGGCGCCCATCTTCAGGCCCTTAATGCTGGCGCATCCTCTGGAAGAAGCCGATCTCGCCGCGCTAGATGCCGCTGCCTATCGCGCGGAATGGAAATGGGATGGCATTCGCGTCCAAGTCACCTCAGGGCCGGGCGGTGCGCGGCTCTGGAGCCGGGGGGCCGAGGATATTTCCGCCAGCTTTCCTGAAATCATCGCAAGCCTGGATTTTCATGCTGTGCTGGATGGTGAATTGCTCGTGCTGCGGGATGGTGAAGTGGCACCCTTCGCTGATTTGCAGCAAAGGCTGAACCGTAAAAGCGTCACCGCCAAAATGCAGCGCGATTATCCGGTGGCAATCAGGCTTTACGATATGCTGTTCGATGGCACGGAAGATTTGCGCTCCCTGGCCTTTTCTGCACGTCGCGCGCGGCTGGAAGCCTGGCATCAGCGCCAGCAGCCGCAGCGCATGGATCTTTCCGCCATCATCCCCTTCAGCCAGATCAGCGATTTGCAAGCCTTACGCGATGGCGCGCGCGATGCGGCGATTGAAGGCCTGATGCTAAAGCGCGCCGATGGCCCCTATCTGCCCGGGCGCGTCAAAGGGCAGTGGTGGAAATGGAAGCGCGCGCCCCTCACGCTTGATACGGTGCTGATGTATGCGCAGCGCGGCCATGGCAAGCGCAGCAGTTTCTATTCGGACTATACCTTTGGCGTTTGGCGCGAAGACGGCGAATTGGTGCCGATCGGCAAGGCCTATTCCGGCTATACGGATGAGGAATTGGCCTGGCTTGATCGCTGGATCAGGAACCACACGGTGGATCGCTTCGGCCCCGTGCGGGAAGTGGAAAAGGAATTGGTGCTGGAAGTGGCTTTTGATGCCGCACAGCGCAGCACCCGGCATAAATCAGGCGTGGCGCTGCGCTTTCCGCGCATTGCGCGCATCAGGCGCGACAAGCCAGCCGAGGAGGCGGATCGGCTGGAAACCGCGCTCGCCCTGATCATGCAGGATTGACCCGCAGCATGGCGCATGCTGCGCTTAGCGACCAACTCTAAAGAGGAAACCCCATGCCACTCGCTCCTAATTTCGCGCGCCGCCGCTTGGAAAAGGGCGAACTCGCCCTTGGCTTTGGCGTGCATCATTTGCGCACGCCGGCCGTTGGCATGATTGCCGCGGCATCGGGCTTTGATTGGCTGTTCATTGACATGGAACATGGCGCGATGAGCGTGGATGACGCGACGCGCATGGCCATGGCCGCGCTTTCGCAGGGCGTCACACCAATTGTTCGCTGCTGCAAGGATGCGCTGTTTGAAGGCACGCGCTGCCTGGATAATGGCGCCATGGGTGTGGTGGTGCCGCATATTGATAATGCTGATGAGGCCCGCGATGTGGTGCGCGCCTTCCGCTACCCGCCTTTGGGTGAGCGTTCCTGGGGCGGCCCGCCGGCGCAATATGCCTTCCAGGTTGCGGATACCGCGGCGGCGCAGAAGGAATTGAATGAACAGATCATGGTCACCGTTATGATCGAAACGCCGGAAGCGGTCGCCAATGCGGATGCCATCGCCGCTGTGCCGGGGGTGGATTGCCTCATGATCGGCACCTCGGACCTCACGGCCTCCATGGGCATTGCCGGGCAGATCGGTCACCCCGATGTGCGTGCCGCCTATGCCAAGGTGGCGGCGGCCTGCAAGACACATGGCAAGGTCATGGGCATGGGCGGCGTTTATGATGAGAAGAATGCTTCGGAGTATATCGCCCTTGGCGCGCGCTTCTTGTTGAGCGGTTCAGACCACGCCTTCCTGATGGCGGGCGGCGGTGCGCGGGCGAAATTCCTCCGCGGCTTGCAGGGCTGACGTCAGCTGCGTGACCAAAGCCCCGCCGGCGCTGCCGCGCGGGGCATTTGTTCATGACGGATGCTGTTCGCCACAGCCGCAATCCGGCTGCACCAGCTTCGCATCCTTGCGGATGATGTGAAAATCAATCCATTCCGCCACCAGGCGCCGCGCCTCACTGAGCGGCGCTTCGGGATGGTGGATGCGGTAGAGCGTTGTGCAGGCATTGAAGGCCTGAGGGTCATCGGCGCCAATGTCGCGCAGTTCCCGATAGGCGGTAATGACCGCGGCTTCACAACGGCGAATGGAAGGGGAGGTTTGTCGTACCATTCAACTCTCCTGAGTTTATCTGGTGCTTTGCTTCACGAAGGGCGCCTGGCTAGCTGCTGCGCCGTTTTGGCTTTGCGGCCGGCGCGCGCCTTCGGCCGAATAATTCAAGCTTATGTCCCACAAGATCATAGCCAAGGCGTTCTGCGATGGCTTGCGCCAAGGCTTCATGCGCTTCATCGCCGAATTCAATGACATGGCCGGTTTCAACATCAATCAGATGATGATGATGGCCGCGATCCGCCAGATCATACCGCGCCCGCCCACCACCAAAATCGCGCCGTTCCAGAATGCCGCGTTCTTCAAGCAGGCGCACCGTGCGATAGACCGTGGCGATTGAAATCCGTCTGTCGCGCTGCAAGGCACGGCGATGCAATTCCTCAACATCCGGATGATCTTCGGCTTCGCTCAAGATCTGCGCGATCAGGCGGCGCTGGCCGGTCATCTTCAGCCCTTGCGCCACGCACAGGGTTTCAATGCGCGAACCCGTCACGGATTCGGCGGCTTTGGCTTGAGGGGCTGCCAAGGGCGTTTTGGGCAAAGGGCAAACTCACTCTGGGCTTTGAAGATCAGCGCTATTCCCTGCCTTATGCGACGCGGTCCGTGGCTTCTCAAGCCCTGGCATGGCCTTGGGCGCTGCGCCTGATCTTGGCGTGTTACATTTTTTGATATTGCGACTAATTCGCAATTGCAGTATATGCCCCCCAGGAGGTCACCATGCGCCGTCGTTCACTTCTTGCCCTGCCCTTTGCTGCCCCACTCGCCGCGCCTGCCCTGGTCGCGGCGCAGGAACGCGCGCTCAATCTCTATTCGTCGCGCCATTATGATACGGATCGCGCGCTGTATGAGGGCTTCACCGCGGAAACTGGCATTCGCATCCGACTGATTGAAGGTGATGCGGATCAGTTGATCGCGCGCATTCAATCCGAAGGGGCGAATAGCCCCGCCGATGTGCTGATAACGGTGGATGCGGCGCGGCTTGCGCGGGCGGTGGATGCCGGGGTTTTGGCTGAAACGGAAAGCGAGATCCTGAAATCGCGCATTCCGGAAAACATGCGCGCCCCGGATGGCAAATGGTATGGGCTTTCCAGCCGCGCACGCGTGATCATGTATGATCGCCAGCGCGGCGTGCCCGCAGGCCTGGCGCGCTATGAGGATCTGGCCCTGCCGGCACAACGCGCGCAGATCCTGATCCGCGCAGCCGCGCATCCTTACAATACTTCCCTGATGGCGAGCATTCTTTTGGCCAATGGCGCGGAAGCGGCAGAAGCCTGGGCGCGCGGCGTAGTGGCCAATATGGCGCGCCAGCCGCAGGGCGGTGACACGCCGCAATTTCAGGCGGTGGCCGCGGGCGTCGGGCGATTGGCAGTCGCCAATACCTATTACCTGGCGCGGTTTGGTGCCTCATCCAACCCACAGGAAAAGGCGCTGTTTGTCCGTATTGGGGTGATCTTCCCCAATCAGGCGCCGGGTGATCGCGGCACGCATGTGAATGTCTCGGGCGCTGGCGTGGTGCGGAGTTCTGCAAATAAGGCCGTGGCGCTGCGCTTCATTGAATATCTCAGCAGCCAGCGCGCGCAGGAATTATTCGCCAATGGCAATTTCGAATATCCGGTGGTGGCGGGGGTCGCGCCACATCCCGCGCTGACAGCACTTGGCAGTTTCCGCGCTGATCAGTTGAACGCCCAACGCTACGGCGCGCTGGCGCCGGAAGCGCTGCGGATTATGCAAAGGGCAGGGTGGCGCTGAAAGCCATCAGGCAAAGCGCCGCTTCCGGTTCAAGCACACTGGATGCGGGCGGCTTTTCATGGCTGCCAGACAGGATAGTGGTCCAAAGGCTAGCGTCGTTTCCTGTCATCAGTGTGCATCGGCTTGCCAGATCTGCAGCTCGTAGTCCGGTCGCTGCTGTCAGTTCCCAACAGCAGCGTGAATCGGCCACTAAATACAGAACGAGTGATGCACAGAGGCCGTTTTGGATTGGGAGAGATCACAATACATCATACCATTAGGCCGGCGAAAAAAATAAACCGCACCTGTTCAAAGGGCAGATCGCAAGGTTTGTTAAAGGGCTGGAGGCCAAAGGATGGTGCCAGCAAAGTCCAAGTTGTTTTGTCCGAAGCGTTCACGTTATACTGTGGTTATGATCAACGTCATCAGCGCGACCCGGCTTTCTCATGATGATTTTTTGGCGCAAGCGCCGCTTGGCGCGTCACTCAAGCGCCTTGCTTTCGATAAGCGTATTCATCCACGCTTGGCTTTTGAAAATCGGGCCGGCCTGCCAGTGATTTATAACGCGGCGATTGACGCGCCGCAGGCAGCCGAAATCCTAGTCTTCATTCACGATGATGTCTGGATTGATGATCATTTCTTTGCTGATCGCATCATCGCCGGGTTGCAATCTTTCGATGTTATTGGCCTTGCTGGCAATCGTCGGCGCGTGCCGCGCCAGCCTTCATGGGCCTTCATAAGGCTCATGGGGGATAAAGTTGTTTTGGATACGAGGGAAAATCTCGCTGGTGCGGTTGCCCACGGGGAAGCACCGTTTGGAAAGGTAGCCTATTACGGATCTACACCGGCCGAGTGTGAGTTACTTGATGGCGTCTTCCTGGCAGTCCGGCGAGACACCCTGCGCGCCAATTCCCTGCGTTTTGACCCGCGATTTGATTTTCATTTTTATGATCTGGATTTCTGCCGTAGCGCGCGGGTTGCAGGCCTTAAATTAGGATGCGAGGCCTTGGCACTTACCCACCGCAGCCGCGGAGATTTTACCTCGCCCCGATGGCTTGAAAGCTATGCTACCTACCTGGAAAAGTGGGGTGAATAGAAACCGGGCCGCTCAATCTCATGGCCTTCTTCCCTTTTTCTGAGCCTCTTCACAAATGCGGCGAAGTCGGAAACTATAGGATTTCCTAGGTGCTTGATTGCGCCTCTTTGGGGGTAATACCTTGAGTGTCTCAGAAAAGCTCCGCCAACGCCTGAAGGCTGGCGGCATCATCGCGGCCCCCGGCGCGCCCGATAGCCTGACCGCGCGGCTGATTGAGCAGGCGGGTTTTGAGGCGATTTACATGACCGGATTTGGCGCCACGGCGTCTCGGCTCGGGCGGCCCGATATCGGGCTGCTGACGCAGACGGAAATGACCGCCCATGCGCGGGATATGGCCCGCGCGGTGAGCATTCCGATCATCGCCGATGCGGATACGGGCTATGGCGGCCCGGCCAATATCGCGCGTACCGTTGAAGAATATGCGCAGGCCGGCGTTGCTGCGATCCATCTGGAAGACCAGGTAGCGCCAAAGCGCTGCGGCCAATTGGCGGGCATCAGGCTCATCCCGGCGGAAGAAAATGTCCGGCGGCTGAAATGCGCCATCGCGTCCCGCCCTGCGAATGGGCCGCTGATTATTGGCCGGACGGATGCCATGCCGGCGATTGGCCCGGAAGAAGCTGTGCGCCGCGCGCTGATGTATCAGGATGCCGGTGTTGATCTGGTATTCGTTGATGGTCTCAAGAAAATCGCCGAGGTTGAGACTGTGGCGCGGCAAGTGCCAGGTCCCAAGGTGGTGAGCATAGTAGATGGCAATGAAACCACGGCGTTGACCATGCGTGATCTGGAACAAATGGGCTTCGCTGTGGTGTTCTATGCGATGACGGCGCTATTCACCGCTGCACGCGCGGTGGCGGATGCCTTGGCCGTGCTGAAGCGTGATGGCACGCCAGCCAAGGCAGCGAGTGCCATGATGAGCTATGCGGAATTCAGCGCCCTGGTTGATCTGCCGCGCTTTCAGGCGCTTGATGAAACCTACGGCTGAACCAGGTTACGCGGAAAAGGATCACAATCATGCAATTCGGTCGTTTGGGCGTTTGGTGTTCCACGGATCGGCTGGATGCGGCGGGTTTGCGCGCCTTGTTGAACCGCGTGGAAGATTTTGGCTATGGCAGCTTCTGGTATCCGGAATCACGTGGCTATGAATCCATGGCGCTGGCGGGGTTTCTGCTAGCGAATAGCAAGAAGCTGGTGGTCGGCAGCTCTATTGCGAATATTTATGGGCGGGATGCCTTCACCGCGCGCCGCGGCCTTGCCACGCTGAATGCGCTGCACGGCGGGCGCTTCGCGCTTGGGCTTGGTGTCAGCCATATCCCGATGGTGGAAGGCTTGCGCGGCCATCGCTATGAAAAACCCATCCCGGCCATGCGCGGCTATCTGGATGGGCTGCGCAAAGCGGGTGCTGATACGCTGGAAGGCCCGGTGTTGCTGGCGGCTCTTGGTCCGAAAATGTTGGCCCTTTCCGGCAGTGCAGCGGATGGTGCCGTGCCTTACAATGTGACACCGGAGCACACCGCGCAGGCCGCGGCTATTCTCGGCGCGGGCAAGGTGCTGGCGGTGGAACAGAAGGTCTGCATTGAAACCGATCTGGCGCGCGCCCGCGCGCTCGGGCGGCGAGAGCTTGCCCGCTACATGGCGCTGCCGAATTACGTGAATAACTGGCTGCGGCTTGGTTTCAGCGAAGCGGAACTGGCCAATGGCGGCAGTGATCGTTTCATTGATGCTATGGTGCTGCATGGTGATGCCGCCAGCGTGAAGGCCGGACTGCGCGCGCATTTCGCGGCGGGGGCAACGCATGTCTGCATCCAACCCGTCACGGATGATGGCGATACCGCGCATCGGGACGCCATGCTTGCCGCGCTGGCGGATACGTGATGGCCATGTTGAAGCTCGGCTATAAGGCATCCGCTGAACAATTCGCGCCGGCGCAATTGCTGGATTTCGGCGTGCTGGCCGAAGAGATGGGCTTCGATAGCTGCTTCATTTCAGACCACTTCCAGCCCTGGAAACACACGGGCGGCCATGCGCCGAATTCGCTGGTTTGGCTTGGCGCGCTTGGGGCGCGCACGCAGCGGCTTGTGATGGGCACCAGCGTGCTGACGCCAACCTTTCGCTATCATCCTTCGATTGTGGCGCAGGCTTTTGGTACGCTTGGTTCGATGTTTCCCGGTCGCGTCATTCTGGGCATCGGTACAGGTGAAGGCCTGAATGAGGTGCCTTCCACCGGTCAGCCCTGGCCGGAATTTAAGGAACGCTTCGCGCGTATGCGCGAAGCCGTGCAATTGATGCGCAAGCTTTGGACCGAAGATCGCGTGAGCTTTGAGGGGCAATATTACCGCACGGAACACGCCACCATTTATGATCGGCCCGAAACCCCTGTGCCGATTTATGTTGCGGCTGCCGGCGCCATGGTCGCGAAATATGCCGGGCGTGCCGGCGATGGCTTTATCTGCACCAGCGGCAAGAAGCCTGAGCTTTACACCGAAACGCTGCTGCCGAATGTAGTGGCGGGGCTGGAAGCAGCGGCGGCGCCGAAACCCGATTATGATCGCATGATTGAAGTGAAGGTTTCCTTCGATACGGACAAGCAGCGCGCCTTGGAAGATACGCGCCATTGGGCGGCGCTGGCGCTTTCCTCGGAAGAAAAAATGTCGGTGGAAGACCCGATGGAAATGGAACGGCTTGCCGATGCGCTGCCGCTTGAACGCGCGGCTAGCCGCTGGATTGTTTCCAATGATCCGGAAGAACATGTGGAGCGTATCGGCTATTACGTCGGCCTCGGCTTCCGGCATTTGGTGTTTCATGCGCCCGGGCCGGATCAGGCGCGGTTTTTGCGGCTGTATGGGGAGCAGGTGCTGCCACTGCTGCGCCGCCGCTTCGCTTGAAGCCGAGCCTTCAGCTTTTTGCGCTGCCTGGCCTGCCCATGGTGCGGGCGGGCGATGATCTTCCGCCGTTATTGGAAGACGCCATGACGCGCGCTGGCTTGATGCCAGAACCTGGCGATGTGCTGGCGGTTGCGCAGAAAATCGTGAGCAAGGCGGAAGGGCGAAGCATTGCGCTGGCGTCCGTTCAGCCATCCCAAGCAGCGCGTGATTTGGCCGAGCAGACCGGCAAGGATGCGCGGTTGGTCGAGCTAATCCTTTGTGAATCGCAATACGTGGTGCGTGCGCGGCCCAACCTGATTATCGTGAAGCATCGGCTTGGTTTTGTGATGGCGAATGCAGGCATTGATCAATCCAATATCGGCGCTGATGGCCATGCGTTGCTTCTGCCGCGCGATCCTGACGGGAGTGCGGCAGCGCTTTCTGCGCGGCTTGGTCTGCCCGTGGTGATTACGGATAGTTTCGGCCGCGCCTGGCGACGCGGGACGGTGGGTGTTGCGATTGGCGCGGCGGGGTTGCCGGCACTGCGCGATTTGCGTGGCCAGCCCGATTTATTTGGCCGCACGCTGATGGTCAGCATCACCGGCTTCGCCGATGAAATCGCCGCCGCAGCAGGTTTGGTCATGGGGCAGGGTGCTGAGGGTCAGCCAGCCGTATTGTTGCGCGGTTTGTCCTGGTCTGGCGCCGTGAACCCCGCCGCCGAATTGCTCCGCCCCGCGCAGGAGGATCTATTCCAGTGATCATCGCGCTGTCCGGTGGCATTGGCGGGGCGAAGTTGGCACTTGGCCTTTCGCGCATTTTGCCGCCGGAGGAGTTGCTGATCATCGCCAATACCGGCGATGATTTTGAACATTACGGGCTCACCATCTGCCCGGATACGGATACGCTACTCTATACCCTGGCGGGGTTGGATAATCCCAAGCTTGGTTGGGGGCGGGTGGATGAAAGCTGGGCTTTCATGGAAACCCTCGCCACGCTTGGCGGGGCGGATTGGTTTCGCCTGGGTGATCGCGATCTGGCGTTGCATGTGCTGCGGAGCCATCGTCTCGCCGCCGGCGAAAGCCTCTCAGCCATTACGGATGATGTACGCCAGCGCTTCGGCATCGGCCCGCGCATCCTGCCGATGAGTGATGATCCGGTGCGCACGCAAATCAACACGGATCAAGGCTGGCTTGATTTTCAGGATTGGTTTGTGCGGCTGCGCGCTGAACCCTTGGCGCGCGCGGTGAACTTCGCTGGTGTTGAACAGGCGCGCCCGCAGCCCGTTTTGCTTGAAGCGCTGCGCGCAAAACCGCGCGGCATTGTGATTTGCCCAAGCAATCCCTTCATCAGCATCGAACCCATCCTGGCCGTGCCTGGTTTGCGTGATGCCATTGCCGCATCGGGCGCGCCGGTGGTGGCGGTATCGCCCATCATTGCCGGCCAGGCGGTGAAAGGACCAACCGCGCGCATGTTTGCAGCGCTTGGCATCCCTCCAAGTGCCGCCGCCGTTGCCGCGCGCTATGGCGATTTGCTGGATGGTTTCGTGATGGAACATGGCGATGATGATGCAGGCATCACGCCGCGCGTGTTCTATGCGGCGACGCTGATGCGCGATCTGGCGGACAAGATGGCCCTTGCGCGGCAGGTCTTGACGGCGATTGACTCGCTTAGATGAAGCCCTGGGCCATTTTGCCGGTGAAGGAGATGGTGGAGGCAAAGCAGCGCCTTGCGCCCTTGCTGTCCCCCGAAGAACGCTTGGCGCTGATGCAGATGATGTTGCGCGATGTGCTGACGGCACTATCGGCCGCGCAAGGTCTGGCAGGTATTGCGCTGGTGACGCTTGATCCTTGGGCGCAAGCACTGGCCGAGGCGCATGATGCGCGGATTATCACGGAAGGCGCACGGGAAGGGCATACCGGCGCGGTGACAGCGGCGGCATCGGTGTTACGGGCGGAGGGTATCGCCGCCATTCTGACGCTACCCGGCGATATTCCCGCGGTGAAAACGGCTGAGGTTGAGGCGCTGATTGCCGCAGCAAGCACCGCGCCCGCTTTCATCATCGCACCCGCGCATGATGAGCAGGGTTCGAACGCCATCCTGATGTCACCACCCGATGCGGTGCGGCTACGCTTTGGTGAGGATAGCTATTTCCCGCATCTGGCCGCAGCAGGCGCGGCGGGCATCACGCCGCAAATTCTACGCCTGCCGGGCATTGCCATGGATATTGATCATCCCACTGATATCGCGCGCTTTGCACGCATTCCCGAAGCCGCGGACACGCAAACCCTGGCGTGGCTAGCGCAAAACGGTATTCTCAGTCGCTTGGCTTAATCCCCCGCCAATAACACACGCTTGCGCGGCGCGGTCTGCACCATGGGCAATAAAGGCTCGGCGCTGCGCGAAGCGTCTTCGCGTTCGCGCGTAACGGCGCCATAGATAGTGCTGCGCTGCATTGGCTGCCGCCCGGTGGAAAGGATCAGGCGTTCCATCGCCTCGGGCGGGAATTCCTGGCCGTGTTCAGTGCCGGCGGCGCGGCTGATACTCTCATTCATCAGCGTACCGCCCAAATCATTCGCCCCCGCTTGCAGGGCCACCGCCGCACCTTCTGGGCCCATCTTCACCCAGCTTGTCTGGATATTGGTGAAATGCGGATGGAGCACGAGCCGCGCAACGCTGTGCATCAACAGCGCCTCACGAAAGCTTGGCCCGCGGCGCGCCAGGCCGCGCAGATACATGGGCGCTTCCATATGCACGAAAGGCAGCGGCACGAATTCAGTGAAGCCGCCGGTTTCCGCTTGCAGATCGCGCAGCACCAGCAAATGCCGCGCCCAATGCAAGGGCGCTTCCACATGGCCGAACATGATGGTCGCTGTACTGCGCAGGCCGAGCCCATGCGCAGCCCGCATCACGGCCTGCCATTCGGCTGTATTCACCTTATCCGCGCAGATGATGGCGCGCACCTCATCATCCAGAATCTCTGCTGCCGTACCGGGCAAAGTGCCAAGCCCGGCATCGCGCAGCCGCGCCAGAAACGCAGAAAGCGAAAGCCCCAGCGTGCGCGCGCCCTGATGAATTTCAAGCGCCGAGAAGGCGTGGATATGCATACCCGGCACGGCCTGCTTGATGGCGCGGCAAATCGCTTCATAGGTAGCGCCAGTATAATCCGGATGGATGCCGCCTTGCAGGCAGACTTCGGTCGCACCACGCGCCCAGGCTTCCTTGGCGCGGCGGGTGATTTCCGCGTGATCGAGATCATAGGCCGGGCCACGCAAGGCTTCATGAGTCTTGCCCTTGCTGAAGGCGCAGAAGCTGCAGCGATAGCTGCAGATATTGGTATAGTTGATGTTCCGATTGACGACATAGCGCACGGTATCGCCAGCAACCGCCTGGCGCAGCCGATCCGCAGCCGCCATGATATGCGCCTGATCCGTATCCCGCGCGGCAAACAGCGTTTCAATTGCCGGCGCATCAAGCCTTTCGCCCTGCGCGGCGCGCTCCACCAACGCCGCCAGCCCTGCATCAGCCGCGTTCAATAGCGGCGCAGCAAGGCGCGGCAGAGTGAGCGCACCCGGAGACCAATCATCACCGCGCGCAAAGCCGGCTGCATCACTCGCACGCAGCAGCGCGGTTGCGATGCGCGGCGCAAACCATTCGCGCGGCGCACGCAGATAGGCGGGATAGGCCGGCAGGCGCTGCACCAGCACCTTGCCCATGCTCGCGGTTTTCTCAGCCAATGTCGCAATCGCAGGCCAGGGCGCTTCAGGGTTCACATGATCCGGCGTCACCGGCGAAATGCCGCCCCAATCATTGATGCCGGCCGCGATCAGGCGCGGATAGGTGCCAGGCGAAAGATTGGGTGGCGCTTGGATATTCGCCTGCGCGCCCAGAATGATGCGCGCGCAGGCAATGGTCCACAGTAGATCATCCAAATCGGGTTCATCCGCATCGGCGCGCTTGGTGCGGGGCTTGGCGCGGAAATTCTGAATGATGACTTCCTGCACATGCCCATAGCGGGCGTGGCTTTCGGATATGGCGCGCAAGGCTTCCAGACGTTCCGCGCGGGTTTCACCAATGCCGATCAGAATGCCGGTGGTGAAGGGAATCTGCGCCGCACCCGCTTCGTTCAATACCGCAAGCCTGATGGCCGGGTGCTTGTCGGGGCTGCCATGATGCACGCCGCCGGGCGCGCAAAGCCTTTCACTGGTACTTTCCAGCATGATGCCTTGGCTCGCGGTCACATCGCGCAACGCCAGCAGCTCTGCCCTATCCATGACGCCGGGATTGGCATGGGGCAGCAACCCGGTTTCACGTAGCACCAAATCACACATGGCCACCAGGTATTCGATGGTGCTTGCATGGCCCATTTCCGCCAAGGCGTCGCGCGCCTGGCGCCAGCGCAATTCGGGCTTATCGCCAAGCGTAAACAGTGCTTCGGTGCAACCTGCCTTGGCGCCGGCGCGCGCAATTTCCAGCACTTCGTCGGGCGAAAGATACGCGGCCCGCCCCGCACGCGGCTTTTCGGCGAAGGTGCAATAATGGCAGACATCGCGGCAGAGCTTGGTCAGTGGGATGAAGACCTTGCGCGAATAGGACATGACGCGCCCATGGCCAGCATCGCGCAAAGCAGCCGCTTCTTCCATCAATTCCGCCAGTGGCGTTCGTTCCAGCCTGTCCTGCACCCTTGCCATCCTCCTTCCCCTGGCCCCATCGTGTGGGAAGGCCGCGCCAGATGCAATGCGCGGGGATGGGAGGCCCAAAATGCAAATCGGTTTCAACGCCCCAACTGCCGGCCCGCTCGCCACGCCTGAGGCGATTACGCGGCTTCTCCAGGGCGGTGAGGCCATGGGCTATGCCTATGCCACCTTCAGCGACCATGTGGTGATCCCGACTGATATTCACGCCATCTACCCCTATTCGGATAATGGCGAATTTCCCGCCGGCGCGCGCGGTGGGCGGCATGAACAATTGACCGAGGTGATGTTCGCCGCCGCACGCACCAATACGCTGCGGCTTGTCACCTCCGTCATGGTGGTGCCGCATCGCCCGGCGGTGCTGACAGCGAAAATCCTGTCCACGATTGATATCTTTTCGAATGGTCGCCTTACGCTTGGCATCGGCGCGGGCTGGCTGAAGGAGGAATTCGAAGCACTCGACGCGCCAGATTTTGCCGCGCGTGGCAAGGTGACGGATGAATACATCCTGGCGGCGCGGGAATTATGGACGGCAGCCGATCCGCGCTTTCAGGGCGAGTATGTGAGCTTCGACAAGATCAGTTTTGAACCCAAGCCCGTGCAGCCAGGCGGCCCGCCGATTTGGGTAGGGGGCGAAAGCGGCCCGGCGCTCAGGCGCACGGCGCGGTTGGGCGACGCCTGGTATCCCATCGGCACGAATCCGGCTTTCCCGCTGGATAGCCTGGCCCGCTACAAGGCAGCCGTTGCCAAGCTGCGCCGTTTGACCGCCGAGGCCGGGCGGGACCCTGCTGCGGTCGGGCTATCGCTCCGCGTGCAAAAATTTGGTGCGGAATTGCCGGCCCTGGCCGGTGATGGGGAACGGCATTTGTTCTCAGGCAGTCCGGAGCAGATTGTGGAAGATATCCACGCGCTGCGCGCGCTGGGAGTCTCGGCGATTGATTTCAACTTCCTGGGTTCCACCGTTGAAAAAGTGCTGGGTCAGATGGAAAGCTTCCGCACTTCGGTGATGGCGAGGATCTGACCCATGCGCCTTGGCATGACGCTTGGCATGACCGGCACCGTTGATATGGCGCTGGTGCTGGAAGCCGAAAGGCTTGGCTTCACCATGGTGTGGTGCGGCGAAAGCTACGGGTCTGATGCCGTGACGCCGATCACCTGGGTGCTGGCACAAACCACAAAAATCAAGGCAGGCACAGGCATTATGCAAATGCCGGCGCGCAGCCCTGCTTGTGCGGCTTCCACGGCGATGACGCTGCAATCCCTTTCCGGGGATCGCTTCCTGTGCGGGGTAGGGCCTTCCGGGCCGCAGGTGGTGGAAGGCTGGCACGGGCAGGCATATGGCAGCCCGCTGGTGCGGACGCGTGAATATATTGACATCATGCGCGCCATCATCGCGCGCGAAAGGCCCTTGGAATATCAGGGCACGCATTATCGCATTCCCTATGACGGGCCGGACGCGACAGGGCTTGGCAAGCCGCTGAAGAGCATTCTGCATGGCAAGCCGATGCGCTTTTACTGCGCGTCCATCACGCCAGGTGGCATGCGGCTGGCGGGTGAAATCGCCGACGGCAATTTGCCGATTTTCATGTCGCCGGAAAAGGCTGACCTGGTGATAAAGCCAACGCTGGAAGGCATGGCGAAGGCCGCCACGCCACGCGCCTTAAGCGATTTTGATATCGCGCCCTATACGAAGATCAGGCTGGGCGATGATCTGCAAGCCTGTCGCGATGCGGTGAAGCCGGAATTGGCGCTTTACATCGGCGGCATGGGTGCTGTGGGCAAGAATTTCTACAATGATTACTGCAAGCGCCTTGGCTTTCCGGATGCGGCAGCGGCGATCCAAAAGGCATTTCTGGCCGGCCATCGCAAGGAAGCGATTGCCGCGGTGCCGGATGCGCTGGTGGATGAAATCGCGCTGGTTGGTCCCGCAGATCGCGTGCGCGCCCGCTTGCGCGATTGGCAGGCGGCGGCGCGTGAGGGCAAGCTGAATACGCTGGTGCTGACGGGTGCCACGCAAGAAGCACTGCGCTTGGCTGCGGAGACGGTGCTTTAGCCGACGTCGCGGATCAGCGCGGCCCAGCGGTCTAATTCCGGCAAAATCTCATCACGCTTGGCGGAAGCAAGGCTCAGCACCACGCGCGCAACGCCAAGGTCTCGGTCCGCCAGTAGCGCGTCGCGGTCTTCCTTCACGCCCCAGATGGTGATGGGCAAATCTTCTTCGCGGCGCCCGGCTTCGGCCACCAATTGGCGGAATTGCGGAATCAGCGCACCCACATCGGCATAGTGCTTGCGCACACGATGCGGCATCCAGCCATCACCATAGCGCACCGCGCGCTTCGCACCCCATGGAAAGGCGCCGCCAACGATGATCGGTGGATGTGGCTTTTGCAGCGGCTTCGGGCCGGTTTCCATCGGCGTGAAATTGACGAATTCGCCGGCATAGCTTGGCTGGGCTTCTGTCCAGATCGCCTTCATCGCCTCAATGCGTTCGCGGGCCAGCTTGTGACGCGAGGCGAAGACGGTGCCGTGGTTTTCAATCTCATCCTGGTTCCAGCCATTGCCGACGCCGAACAGGAAGCGCCCGCAAGAGACTTGATCAATGGTCGCGACAGCCTTCGCGGTCTGGATCGGGTCGCGCTGCACCACCAGACAAATGCCAGTTCCCACCAGTAATGTCTTGGTAGCGGCTGCGGCGGCAGTCAGCGTCACGAAAGGGTCCATCACCTCATAATACTCGCGCGGCAAGGCGCCGCCGCCCGGATAGGAAGCGGTGCGCGCCAGCGGAATATGGGAATGTTCCGGCGCCCAGAGGCTATCAAAACCGCGCTCTTCCAAGGCCACGGCCAATTCGCCGGGCGTCATGGAATAATCGGTGAAGAACATGGCAGCGCCGATTTTCATAAGATCCTTCCTCCCTGATCAGATGGAAGGCTGGCCCGCTGCGGCGCGGCAGGCAAGCCCCGCACCCTTGCCGAAACTAATCCGCGCCCCCAAACAAGAACGCGAAAGGATCACCGCAATGCTGCCGAGCCATGGACGCTATGACTATCACCCTTGGCGGGATCGCATGCCCTATGCCTGGCCGGGCGGGGCGAAGCTTGCAGTCTATCTCGGCCTAAATCTTGAACATTTCGCCTTTGGTGAGGGGCTGGGGGCCGAGCTGGCGCCCGGCGGGCCGCAGCCCGATGTGTTGAATTACGCTTGGCGGGATTACGGCAATCGCGTGGGCGCCTGGCGGCTGCTTGACCTTTTTGATGAAATGCAAATGCCCGCGACCGTGCTGCTGAACAGCGCCATGTATGATTACGCGCCCGCCCTAGTCGCAGCACATCGTGCGCGTGGCGATGAAATCGCGGGCCATGGTCGCACCAATTCGGAACGCCAATCCATCCTGCCGGAAGCCGAAGAAGCCGCGCTGATCACTGAGAGTACCGCCGCCATCACCAAGCATGAAGGCAAGGCGCCGCGCGGCTGGCTTTCCCCCTGGATTGCGGAAAGCCGCACCACGCCTGATCTGCTGGTGGAAGCGGGCTATCGCTATACGCTCAATTGGTGCGCGGATGATGCGCCTATCTGGATGAGGACCCGCGCCGGCAAGCTGCTCGCCATCCCCTACCCGCAGGAGGTGAATGACATTCCCTCCATCATCGGGCGCAAGGATGGCGCGGCCTATTTCGCCGATATGGTGATTGATGATTTTGAGGAACGGCGCCGGCAGATCGCCGATGGCACGCCGCAAGTGATGGGAATCGCGCTGCATCCTTATTTGGTGGGCCAACCCTATCGGCTGCGGCATTTGCGCCGCGCGCTGGAACATATCGCCGCGCGGCGCGGAGATATCTGGATCACGACTGCCGGGGTGATTTATGATCACGTGTTGTCGCTGCCCAAGGGCAGCATTCCGGGGGAATGAGATGCGCCATCTTTTGCTTGTTGCCTTATTGGCGCTTGGCGCCTGCGCGACCCAGCCTGGGCCGAATACGCCGGCCACCGTGGGGCAGGTTGATCTCGCGCGCTACGCCGGGCTTTGGCATGAAGCCGCGCGCTTCCCGACCAGTTTTCAGGATAGCAGTCGTGTGCGCTGTGAAGCGGTCACGGCACAATATACGCTCCGCCCCGATGGTGCGGTGGATGTGCTCAATCGCTGCCGGAATGCCGCCGCCGATGGGGCGATGCGCAACGCAACCGCCATTGCGCGTAGTGCCAGCCCCGGAAATGACCGGCTGCGCGTCAGCTTCTTCTGGCCCTTCTTTGGCGATTACTGGATTATTGGGCTTGATCCTGATTATCGCTGGGCCGTGGTGGGTGCGCCGCGGCGGGATTACCTTTGGATCTTGTCGCGCGCGCCGGTGATGGCGGAAGCGGATTACGCGGCGGCGGTGGCGATTGCGCGGCGGGAAGGGTTTGTGGTGGAAAGGCTGCAGCGCACCGTGCAGCCGTGAAGCGCCTCAGCCCAATTCAAAACTGGTGATGCCGTAGATCTGCGCGAGCGGCAGCCCTGGTGCGGGCCCGGCATACATGCGCGCGGTTTCAAAGGCGGGCGCCATGCCCGCATCCTGCGCTATCGCAATCGCTTCAGTATTCGGTTCAGGTATATCCAGAAAAACCGGACCAGCCGGCGCCTTGGCGAGCAGGGCTGCGAAAACCCTGCGTGCTGCTTCGGACGTTTCGGCGAAAAGCGGACCTATCTTCGAACCTTCACGGCAAGGGCGCAGTACACCGAGCGCTTGCACACCCTCCGCATCCATAAGCGCAAGGGCGATATGCCCTGGCGCGGTCAGCCATTGGCGCAGAAATGCTTTTCGCTGCGCGGGAAAATAGCGGCGATCAAAGGCAGTAATTTGCGCGAAGTGCTGCGCAGTCACTTCCATGGGCTGAGGCCCCGGCTGTGGCGGCATGAACGGTGCCGCGGCGCCATAGCGGATATTCCGATGCAGCAAAGTGAAGCCGGATTTCCGATAATTCGCCTGCTGCGCCACCACGCCATCCAAGCCAATGACGCGGCCTTGCAGCCGTGCCATGGCCACGCGCCACAAGGCCATGCCATAGCCCTTGCCGCGAAATTCAGGGCGCATGAGGTAGAAGCCGATAAAGCCAAAGGCAGCGCCGTAATCGGTCGCGGAAATGCAGCCAATCGGCACATCGTTCAAAACCGCCATAAGAAAGGCGCCTGGGTCCGCAGCGTGGAAGCAGGCGGCATCAGCAAGGCCAGGGTTCCAGCCCTCAGCGGCGGCCCAATCCAGCGCCAAGCCTATTTCGCCCTGCGTCATGCTGCGGATGGAAAGGCTCATCCCCCGGCCTCCGCCACCTGACGCGGGCGCCAAATCGCGTCATGAGTCACGCGCGCCACGGGGCGTGCGCCATTCGCCAGCACCAGCGCATCAATCGTGACAATCCGGTGCCCCTTGCGGTCACTATTGGCGATGATGCGCCCGCGCGCGGTCATGCTTTCACCCAGCCGCGCTTCGCTATGAAAGCGCAACTTGCTGCCAATGTGAATCCAAGGCCCCAACACGACATTTTGCGTGAGCAGCCAATTGCACATGCGAAGCACCAACCCAGGATGGGCAAGGCCCTGTTCCGCATAAAGCGGTGTGGTTTCACGCACATCGCGCAGATAATCCGCCAGCACTTGCGGCGTCAGGTCCAGCACGCGCGCGCCAAGCCAAAGCCCAGGTGCCAGGCTTTCATCACTCGCCTTGGGGCGCGTGTCGGGCGGTGATGCCGCTGGCCAATCGGCCAGGGAAACGGCTTCCGGCGGCGTTTCCGGCACGCGCGCACAACCACTGGCGCAGGCAACACCTTCGCTTTCCACCGCTAGCGCCAGACCATCGGCTTCGGGCGTGGCCGTTACGGTCGCGATGCGCCCATCATAAACCGGCTTTTGGAAACCCGCTGCAATCTCTCCCGCACGCAGAAAATCGCGCCCCCATTTTTCTACCGCCGGGTGGCAGCAATAAGCGAATACTTCCACCCCCGGCACCAGCCCGCCAGTGAAGCCAAAGCGCTGCGCCGTCGCATCATCATGAATGCGATTTTCGGAAGCGTGAGAGAGGTTATAGGCCTCAACCCGATAGGTCATGGTCATGACGTTCATCCTAAGGCGTGCTTTGCGGGTGGGCCACCCCTCAACAACTCGAAGGCGGCTGCGGCGCTGTGGCAAAACGCAAAAGACAGGCGCCGTAACGATCATTGAAGGGCGTACTGGCGCCCGCGCTATGGCCGGTCATGCCCTCCGGCCGGTCAATCAGCAAAAACCCACCGAAGCGTTCACGTTGCCGCCGCAGCGCCTCGGCACGCTTGTCGGGTTCCGCCATGAAGGGATCATCGCGAAAATCCGCAATGGCAAGCCTTGTGCGGCGTGCATTGGCGGCCCCAGCCAACAACGCCTCCAATTCCGCGATTTGCGCATGCAGGCGGTTGTTGTCCTCACTCGGGCGGCCATGCGCGGCGGCGGCAATCGCAATCGCCACATCGGCAAGGCCTGCGCGGTTCAGCACCATCAGCGCATTCCAACCGCCGCGCGATTGCCCCGCCACAATCACCTGCCGATAGCCGCGCCCGCGCAGCTCCGCCAAATCATCGCGCAACCAGGCGGCCGCGCGGCGCGCGCTATCGGCATTGGGTTCCCGGTCAAAACGCCAGACATCGAAGCCGGCATTGTTGAAATGCCGCGTCCAGCTTTGCGGCTGGCGCCCGCGTAAGTCGGTTACCGCTTCCTTCCCATGACCAAACACCAGCACGCCGCGCGCCTGTTCCGGCCCCCACCAAATGAAACGCTCATCCGGCAGCGTCGTGTGATGGGCAGAGGTGATGGCCACCCCCTCGGGTGGCGGGCTCGGCGCCCATTCTCGCCCCGGCTTCACAATCGCAAGATCGCGCAGCGCGATGGTACAAGCGCCAGCGCCGGCGCGCCTTTCGCAATTGCTCAGCGCGGTTTGCTCAACAAAGGCCGCGTCGCCTCCGCCCGCCTGCCAGCCGAAGGCGCCATTCGGCCCAAAGGCCAGCACCCGCGGCGTATTCAGGTTCAGAAAGCGACGGACACTCGCATGGCTGGTATCGGGCAACCCCAGAATGGCCGGCGCTTCCAGAATGGGCACCGCAGGCGCCTGGGCGTGGCTGAGCGGCGCCAGGACCAGCCCAAGCAGCCCCGCAACCGCCGCGATAAGGCCCTTCCAGGCTGCCATGCCAGAACTCCCCGTAGCTGAAACCTCATTCTCCCCAGGCGGGGACGCCGCCGCAAGCCCCGCTTGCCCTGGCTGCGGGTGAGGGGCATACCGCCCCCTTATCTTGCACTTCCCAAGGGAAAAATCATGCGCGTCAAAGATGTGAAGAAGGTCGTGCTCGCCTATTCTGGCGGCTTGGATACCAGCGTCATCCTGAAATGGCTGCAAACCACCTATCAATGCGAGGTCATCACCTTTACCGCCGATCTCGGCCAGGGTGAGGAATTGGGGCCGGCGCGCGACAAGGCGCTGCTACTGGGCATCAAGCCCGAGAACATTTTCATGGATGACCTGCGGGAAGAATTCATCCGCGATTTCGTCTTCCCCATGTTCCGCGCCAATGCGCTGTATGAGGGCATGTATCTGCTCGGCACCTCCATCGCGCGCCCGCTGATTGCCAAGCGCCAGATTGAAATCGCCGAAGCCATGGGTGCTGATGCGGTCGCGCATGGCGCAACCGGCAAAGGCAATGACCAGGTGCGATTTGAACTCAGCTATTACGCGCTGAAGCCGGATGTGAAGGTGATCGCCCCCTGGCGCGAATGGGACCTGACCAGCCGCACGCGCTTGATCCAATTTGCGGAAGAACACCAGATCCCGATTGCCAAGGACAAGCGCGGCGAAGCACCCTTCAGCGTAGACGCCAATTTGTTGCACAGCAGCAGCGAAGGCAAGATTCTGGAAGAACCCTGGGACGCGCCGGATGAAATGGTCTGGCAGCGCACCATCAGCCCGATGGATGCACCGGACCGCGCCACCGAAATCACCATTGAATTCGAACGCGGCGATGCGGTTGGCATCAATGGCGAGCGCCTGTCACCCGCAACCTTGCTCACGCGGTTGAATGCGCTTGGCAAGGAAAACGGCATTGGCCGGCTTGATCTGGTGGAAAATCGCTTTGTCGGCATGAAGTCCCGCGGCTGCTATGAAACCCCGGGTGGCACCATCCTTTATGTCGCACACCGCGCCATGGAAAGCATCACGCTGGACCGCGAAGCGGCGCATCTGAAAGACAGCCTGATGCCGCGCTATGCGGAAATCATCTATAATGGTTTCTGGTTCGCGCCCGAACGGCGCATGCTTCAAGCGCTAATTGATGAAAGCCAGCACAGCGTCTCAGGCACCGTGCGGCTCAAGCTCTATAAGGGCAATACCATCGTCACGGGGCGGCAATCGCCCAATAGCCTCTATTCCATGAAGCATGTGACGTTTGAAGATGACCAGGGCGCTTATGACCAATTCGATGCGCAGGGCTTCATCAAGCTGAATGCGCTGCGCCTACGCCTTGGTGCCATGGCGGGCCGCAAGGGCGGAAAATTATAAGAAAATTCAGGAGGCTCCGCCTCCTGAACCTCCGCCGGGGTGGCCGTGCCACCCCGGACCCCGCCAAGACTTTAGCTATGCGCCAGCATCGCCAGCAACAGCAGTGCCACGATGTTGGTGATCTTGATCATCGGGTTCACCGCCGGGCCCGCCGTATCCTTGTATGGGTCGCCAACGGTATCGCCCGTCACAGCAGCCTTATGGGCTTCAGAGCCCTTGCCACCATGATGACCATCTTCAATGTACTTCTTCGCATTGTCCCAGGCGCCACCACCGGTGGTCATGGAAACCGCAACGAAGAAGCCAGTCACAATCACACCCAGCAGCATCGCGCCCAGCGCTTCGAAGGCAGCAGCCTTACCGGCGATGGCATTGATGCCGAAATACACCACCAGCGGGGACAAGACCGGCAGCATGGACGGGATGATCATTTCCTTGATCGCCGCCTTGGTCAGCATATCCACCGCGCGGCCGTAATCCGGCTTGTCGGTGCCCTGCATGATGCCCGGCTTTTCCTTGAACTGGCGCCGTACTTCTTCAACCACGCTCATCGCCGCGCGGCCAACCGCTGTCATGGCCATGCCGCCAAACAGATAAGGCAGCAACCCACCGAACAGCAGGCCAACCACAACGTAAGGGCTGGAAAGTGAGAAGGTCAGCGTACCAACGCCCTGGAAATACGGGTACTGCGCCGCATTCTGCACGAAGTAGTTCAGATCCTGCGTATAGGCGGCAAACAGCACC
Organism: Roseomonas sp.; assembly: GCA_020249505.1. Taxonomy (GTDB): domain Bacteria; phylum Pseudomonadota; class Alphaproteobacteria; order Acetobacterales; family Acetobacteraceae; genus Neoroseomonas. The sequence goes on from JADCFN010000037.1 coordinate 23,674, forward strand.
AGTGCACCAAGACCGGCTGAACCAATGGCATAGCCCTTGGTGACCGCCTTGGTCGTATTGCCAACCGCATCCAGCGCATCCGTGGTCTGGCGGATTTCCTTGGGCAGGCCAGCCATTTCGGCAATGCCACCCGCGTTATCCGTAACAGGACCGAAAGCGTCCAAGGCCACCACAAAACCGGCCAAGGCCAGCATGGTCGTGACCGCAATGGCAATGCCGTAAAGCCCCGCCAGCGCATAGGTGATCAACACACCCGCGATGATGATCAGCGCCGGCACCGCCGTGCTTTCCATCGAAACCGCAAGCCCGCGGATCACGTTCGTGCCATGGCCCGTGACCGAGCTTTCGGCAATCGCCTGCACCGGGCGGTAGCCCGTGCCGGTGTAGTATTCCGTGATCCAGACAATCAGCCCGGTCACCGCCAACCCGACCACGCCACAAAGGAACAGGTCGAAAGAATTGAAGCTGGTACCAGCCGCAGTCATCGTGCCAAAGCCAAAGACCAGATAGGTCAGCGGCAGCAGCACAATCAAGGACAAGATGCCGGTCACGATGAAGCCGCGATACATCGCGCCCATGATGGAATTATTCGCCGGCAGCTTCACGAAATAGGTGCCGATGATGGAAGTCACCACGCAAACCGCCCCAATCGCGAGCGGATAGATCATGCCACGCACCATATTGCCCGGATCGGCGAAGGCGATTGCCGCCAACACCATCGTGGCCACCATGGTCACCGCATAGGTCTCAAAAAGGTCAGCGGCCATGCCGGCGCAATCGCCGACATTATCGCCAACGTTATCGGCGATGGTGGCGGGGTTGCGGGGATCATCCTCAGGGATGCCGGCTTCAACCTTGCCCACCATGTCGCCGCCCACATCCGCACCCTTGGTGAAGATGCCGCCGCCCAAGCGCGCAAAAATCGAAATCAGCGAAGCGCCAAAGCCAAGCGCAACCAGCGCATCAATCACCGTGCGGCTATTGGGGGCAAAGCCACCCAGCACGCTCAGGATGAAGAAGTAAACGGCCACGCCAAGCAGCGCGAGGCCCGCCACCAGCATCCCCGTAATGGCGCCGGATTTGAAGGCGACATCCAGCCCGGCGGAGAGCGATTGCATCGCGGCCTGGGCGGTGCGGAGATTGGCGCGCACCGAAACATTCATGCCGATGAAGCCAGCCACGCCAGACAGCACTGCACCAATGGCAAAGCCAATGGCCACGGCAATGCCAAGGCGCCAGGCAACAAGCGCGAAAAGCACCACGCCCACAATGGCGATGGTGCCGTATTGCCGCTTCAGATAGGCCGAGGCGCCTTCCTGAATGGCGAGAGCAATTTCCTGCATCCGCGGCGTACCGGGATCGCGCGAAAGCACATCCTTGGCAGTGATCACACCATAGGCGATGGACAACGCCCCAAGCGCGATCACCAGGATCAGCGATAAGGTCAACAAAGCTTAGACTCCCCCTTCGTGGCGCGGAACGGGCCGCCGCGCGCCGGCATGGCGACCGGCGCGGGGTATCCGCGCCGGACTCGTTGAACTTTCCTTAGAAGGGGAGAAGAAAGGGCGCAACGGGGGGAGGGGGCCTGCCCCCGAAAACCTTAACCCCCGGCTGGCTCCTCAGGCAGATTTGGCCCGTTCAATCGCTTCCCGGATCAGGCGGCGGGCTTCCTCGGCGTCGCCCCAGCCGATGAATTTCACCCATTTGCCGGGCTCCAGGTCTTTGTAATGCTCAAAGAAGTGCTGGATCTGCTCAATGGTGATCTTGGGCAGGTCGGTGTGGTTATGCACATGCACATAGCGCTGGGTCAGCTTGGGGGATGGCACGGCGATGATCTTCTCATCCCCGCCGCCATCATCTTCCATCTTCATCACGCCAACGGGGCGCACATTCAACACCGCACCCGGCACGATGGGCCGGGTATTGGCCACCAGCACGTCAATCGGGTCGCCATCTTCGGAAAGCGTGTGCGGCACAAAGCCGTAATTGCCCGGATAGCGCATGGGGGTATGGAGGAAGCGGTCCACGAATAGCGTGCCGGCGGCCTTATCCATCTCGTATTTGATGGGCTCGCCACCGATCGGGACTTCAACGATCACATTCACATCATTCGGCGGGTCCTTGCCGATGGGAATGGCATCTATGCGCATGGGGTCTCTCCAGGGGCGGCGGGGCGGCCACTGCGGCCGCCCGAATGCCCTTCCGGGGCGGATATGCCCGCATGCGCCAGGATTACAAGCCGCTTTCCGCTTGCCAGCTTTTACGCAGCCCCGCAGGGTAGCCCCTATGAATGCCTCCATACGTGCCGCTTTCGCCACCGCCGCCGCCCGACGCGCGCCAGAGGTGGTTGCACTTACCCAGCGCCTGACCGCCATCGCCTCCCCCAACCCGCCAGGGGATGTGCGCGCCGCTGCCCGCGAAGCCGCCGAGATGCTGCGCGCCCTGGCGCCGGCGGCCGAGATATCCCTGCATGAAACCGACCCGCAGGTGACCAATCTGGTCGCGCGCATCAAAGGCGCTGGGCCGGGGCGGCTGCTGGCCTATAACGGCCATCTGGATACCTATCCGGTGAATGAGGCTTTGCCCTGGACCGTGCCCCCCTTGGGCGGGCTCCTGCGTGATGGCCGGCTTTACGGGCGCGGTGTCGCCGATATGAAGGGCGGCATCGCCGCTTCCATGCTGGCCTTTGCCTTGCTCGCTGAATATCGCACCGCCTGGCGCGGGGAAGCGCTGCTGACGCTGGCGGGCGATGAGGAAAGCATGGGCCCGCTTGGCACCAAATGGCTGCTGGACAATGTGCCGGGGCTTGCACAGGCTGATGGTGTGATCATCGGCGATGCCGGCAGCCCACGCGTGCTGCGCTTCGGCGAAAAGGGCTTTGTCTGGATCGAGATTGAGGCCGCAGGCCGTGCCTCCCATGGCGCCCATGTGCATTTGGGCGACAACGCCATTGACCGGCTGCGTGCTGCCCTGGATGCGGTAGCCGCGCTTCGCGCCATGGCGCCTGAAGCGCCGCCCGCTGTGACTGCCGCCATCGCCGCCGCGCGCGGCATCAGTGAGGCGCTATCAGGCGCCGGAGAAGCCGCGGTGCTTGGCAGTGTCACGGTGAATATCGGGCGGATCGAAGGCGGCGCCTCACCCAATCTGGTGCCGGCATCGGCCCGTGCGGCCTGTGATATCCGCCTGCCGGTCGGCGTGCCCAGCGCGCGACTGCTCGGCGAACTGCATAAATCCTTGGATGCGCTGCCGGGCATCACCTGGCGCGTGCTGCGCTGCTTTGAACCCAACCACACCGACCCTGCCTTGCCCATCGTGCGCCATGTCCATCAGGTGGCCGAGGAAGTGCTGCGTGAGCCTGTGGCCGTGAATATGCGCGTCGGCGGTTCCGATGCGCGCTGGTTCCGCATGGCCGGCCTGCCGACCGTGGTTTATGGACCAACCCCGCATAATATGGGCGGCGCGGATGAATGGGTCTCGGTCGCGGAATTGGAAGCCATCGCACAGGTGCATGCCCTTGCCGGGTTTGATTTCTTGAGCGCGGAGGGAACCGCCCAATGACCATCCTTGGTGAAATCCTGGCCTTCAGCCTGCTGGCCTTCTGGCTGCTTTTGTTCGGTATGCAATGGCTGGCTGAGCGGCTCGGCCTATGGCTCGGGCGGCGCGCTGCCGTTAAGGGGAGCGCCCCGGCGGAAGGCGTTGGCGTGGTGGTGGGCGGCATGCTTGGCCTGCTCGCCTTTGTGCTGGCGCTCACGCTCTCCTTCGCTACCTCGCGCTTTGAAGAACGCCGCCAGGGCACGCTCGCGGAAGCCAATGCGCTCGGCACCGCTTGGCTGCGCGCCAAGGCGATCGGCCATCCGCGCGGTGAGGAGGTGGCCAAGTTGCTTGAAGAATATACCAAGCTCCGCGCCGATTTCATCCGCGCGGATGGCCGATCGTGATGTGGTGCGCGCGATCAATGACCAGACCTCGGCGCTGCAAAACCGTATTTGGGAGCATATCACGGCCATCGTGCGCGAAAGGCCGGATGCGATTTCATCTTCGCTCATGGCCGCCACGAATGAGGTCTTTGACAGTTCAACGGCCGAACGCTTTGCCTTCAGCCAAACCATGCCGCAGCAATTGGTCTGGCTGCTGATGGGCATTGCGGTACTGAGCATCGGCGCGCTGGGCTATCAATTGGGGCTGCGCGGGCTTTCCCTGCCGTTCCTGTCCGTGCTGCTGATTGGCATGTGGACATCGGTGATTGTGGTGATCCTGGATCTGAGCGCGCCGCGCATCGGCAGCCTGCGTTCCAGCGCCGCCGCCTATTACTGGACGCTGGATGGCTTCAACCCAGGCACCGCGCCGGTCCGAAGATAGGGCGCGGCGCCTCGCCCCCCAGCCGCACCCGTGATAGGGGGCTTCGAAATGTCCAGCGCCGCCACCGAAACCCCTGCCGCCATGCCCACCAGGCGCCGCAGCCCCGCCTGGGCCTGGGGGTCCTTGCTGGTCGCTTGCGCCATGGCAACGCCAATCCTGGCCGTGCTGGTGACCGCTGCCGCCCCCGGGGGGGAGGTCTGGCGGCATATCGTGGCCACCACCTTGCCCGAAATGCTGGGCAATTCCGCCCTGCTGGCCTTGCTCGTGGCGGCCATGGCTGGCTCTGCGGGCGCCGTTACCGCGTGGCTGGTGGTGGCCTGCGAATTCCGTGGCCGGCGCTTCCTGGAAGTGGCGCTGCTGCTGCCGATTGCCATGCCCGCCTATCTTTGCGGCTATGTCTATACGTGGCTGTTGGATGTGGCCGGGCCGGTGCAAAGCACGCTCCGCACCGCCACCGGGCTTTCCTTCGGGCAATATTGGTTCCCGGAAATCCGCAGCCTGCCCGGCGCGGCGCTGATCCTTGCCATGGTGCTTTACCCTTACGTCTACATGCTCTGCCGCGCGGCCTTTTTGCAGCAAAGCGTCTGTCTGATTGAGGCATCGCGCACGCTGGGCCACGGGCTGGCGCGGAGTTTTCTGCATGTCGCCCTGCCGCTTGCGCGCCCTGCCTTGGCGGCTGGGATTGCGTTGGCGCTAATGGAAACACTGGCTGATTTCGGCACGGTGCAACATTTCGCGGTAAGAACCTTCACCACCGGCATTTATGAAGCCTGGTTCGGTATGGATAACCGCCCGGCCGCGGCGCAGCTTGCCGTTGCCCTGCTTGGCTGTGTCGGCCTGCTGCTGGCCTTGGAGCATTTTTCGCGCGGCGGGCGGCGCTTTCACCCCACCACCACGCGCCACCCGGCGCTTCGCCCCGTGCGGCTTTCCGGCTGGCGGGAAGGCCTGGTGCTATGTGCCTGCGCACTGCCCCTTGTGATCGGTTTTGTCATTCCGGCCGGTGCTTTGCTGTGGCTGATGGTGCAAGCGGGCGACCCCTTCAGCCCAGGGCGCTATCTGCCCTATGCGCGCAATTCCCTGGTCCTTTCTGGCGTGACTGCCCTACTGGCCGTAGTGTTGGCCGCCGGCATGGCCTGGGCGGCGCGGCTTTATCCATCGCCCGCGCGCAGCATTGCCAATCGGGTGGCATCGCTTGGCTACGCGCTGCCCGGTTCGGTGATTGCGGTTGGTGTGCTGGTGCCTTTTGGGTTGTTCGACAATGCGCTCGATTCCTGGCTGCGCGCGCGGTTTGGCGTTTCATCCGGGCTGCTGTTGTCGGGCACCATGGCGGCGCTTGTATTCGCCTATCTGGTGCGCTTTCTGGCGGTGGCGCTTTCCACGGTGGAATCGGGCCTCGCGCGGCTCAAGCCATCCTACACCGATGCGGCGCGGGTCTTGGGCCGGCGGCCTGGCCAGGCAGTGCGCGAAGTGGAAGTGCCGCTGGCGCGTGGCGCGCTGCTGACCGCTGGGCTTTTGGTATTTGTTGACACCATGAAGGAATTGCCGGCAACGCTGATCGTGCGGCCCTTTGACCTCGATACGCTCGCGGTGCGTGTCTATAATCTGGCGTCTGATGAAAGACTGGCCGAGGCATCAACCGCGGCTGTGCTGATTGTCCTGGTGGGGCTGCTGCCAGTGGCGGCGCTTACGCGCATGATGCGGCGCGATTAGGCGCGCATGCGCCTACCGCGACCCTGGCCTGAGTGATTTCTCGAGCGATTGCGAATAACGGCTCATGGCAAAGCATAGCACGAAATAGACGAAAGCGGCGAAAAGATACGCCTCGGTCGGGAAGCCGAGCCAATTCGGATCGCCCAACGCGGCGCGGAGCGTGGTGAAGAAATCAAACACGCCAATCACCACGACCAGGGTCGTATCCTTGAACAGGCCGATAAAGGTGTTGACCTGGGATGGAATGGTAATTGTCAGCGCCTGCGGCAGAATAATAAGGCGCATCTTCTGCCAGAAGCTCAGCCCAATCGCATCAGCCGCTTCATATTGCCCGCGGGGCATGGCTTGCAGCCCGCCGCGCACAACTTCCGCCATATAGGCCGCGGTAAACAGCGTATAGGCCACCAGCACGCGCATCAGCCGATCAATGGTCACGCCCTGCGGCATGAATAGTGGCAGCATGATCGCTGCCATGAACAGAAGCGAAATCAGCGGCACGCCGCGCACGCATTCAATGACGGCGGTGGAAAACCAACGCACCAGCTTCAATTCACTGCGCCGTCCAAGCGCCAGCAGGATGGCCAGCGGATAGCCAAGCGCGACGCCATAGACGGCGATGATGCCGGTGATGGCAAGCCCGCCCCATTGACGCGTCTGCACGAAGGGCAGCCCGAATACGCCGCCCTGCATCAGCAGCCACATGGTGGGCGCGGCAATAGCCCAGCCCAATAGCAGCCAGCGCCCCCAGAAGCGCCGGATGGTGGAAAGCAGCACCATGGCGACCAGGATCACGATCATGGTCGCGGGGCGCCAGCGTTCTTCAAACGGATAAAGGCCGAAGATCGAGAACCAGAACTTCTCCCGCACAAAGGCCCAGCAGGCACCACCGGCAGCGCGACAGGCCTGCGCATTGCCATCCCAGGTCGCATTAGTCACAGCCCAGGACCAGAAGGGCGGCACCGCGAAATAGAGCACGGCCATACAGGCCAGCGTGATCAGCGTATTGAGCGGCCCGGCAAAGCAGGCCTTCAGGAAAGCCTGAAGCCGTTCCGGGAAGCTTGGCCCGCGCGGCGCGGCTTGCGCGCTTGTGGTTGTCGCCTGCATCGGATCAACGCTCCTTCAACAGGGCGACTTTGGCGTTATACCAATTCATCAGTGCCGAGGTGATCAGGCTGATGATCAGATAAACCGCCATGAAGATCGTAATAACCTCAATCGCCTGTCCAGTCTGATTGATCGAGGTATTGGCGACACTCACCAGATCCGGATAGCCGATGACGATGGCGAGCGAGGAATTCTTCGTGAGGTTCAGGTATTGCGAAGTCAGCGGCGGGATAATGACGCGCAGCGCCTGCGGCAGGATGACAAGCCGCATGACACGCCCGGGCGGCAGGCCAAGGGCGCGCGCCGCTTCCCATTGCCCCTTATGGACACTTTGAATGCCTGAACGCACAATCTCAGCAATGAAGGCCGAGGTATAGACCACCAGCCCAATCAGTAGCACGAAGAATTCCGGCGATAGCGCCAGCCCGCCTTCGAAATTAAAGCCGGCCAATTCCGGCCATTCCACGATGGGTACGAAGCCAACCGCCAAGGCCAAGCCCGGCAGGCCGATCAGCATGGCAAGCCCTGGCAGCAGGGTGGAACGTCGATCCCCGGTCGCGATCTGGCGCGCGCGTTCGCGCCGCAGCAGCAGCCACCAGCCAATGGCGCCAATCAAGGCGGCCAACAGAAACACCAGCAGCGCGGTATCCGCCATCAATCCGGGAATCTTCATGCCGCGCTGGGACAGAAACACCCCCGGCAGCGGATTAAGCGCCTGGCGCACGGAGGGAAGCTGCAACAACACCGCGTGCCAAAAGACAAGTTGGAGCACGAGCGGCGTATTGCGAATGACCTCAATATACCCACCGACCAGGCCACGCAGTAGCGGGTTGGATGAAAGCCGTGCGAGGCCCAGCAAAATACCAAACACGGTACAGAGCGCGATGCCGACAATGGCGACACGCAGCGTATTCAACAGCCCGACCGTGAGCGCCCGGCGATAGGTATCGGCCGGCGCATATGGGATCAGATGTTCGCCAATAGGGATGCCGGCGGAACGATCCAGAAAACCGAAGCCGAATTGCACGCCGCGCGCGGCCATATTCGCCTGCGCATTGGACCAGAACCACCAGCCGAGAAAGACCACCGCAAAAAGCAGCCCCGCCTGGATCAGCAAACCCCTGCGCGACCCAGCCGAGGGGATGAAACCGCGCGAAGGTGGTGTGGACATGGAGGAACTCATGCAGCGGATTCCATCGGCGACATAAGGCAGGAAAGGGTGGCGGCCAGTTGCATTGTCCGCCACCCCGCAAAATGGCCACGCGCCATGACAGCGCGCGTCATTATGTCACGCCCAAAAATCAGCGCGCCGGCGGCGCATAGAGCAGGCCACCGCGAGTCCAGATATTGTTCATCCCGCGCTCGAGGCCGAGCGGCGTACTGGTGCCGAGGTGACGTTCAAAGATTTCACCATAATTGCCGAAGGTGCGGATGATGGTGCGCGCAAAGTCAGGACGCGCAGCGCCAATGCTCTCACCCATATTGCCTTCAACGCCGAGCAGACGGCGGATCACCGGGTTGGTCGCGGTGGTGGCGATCTGTTCGACATTGGCCTGGGTAATGCCCATTTCTTCGGCATCAATCAGGGCGAAGGTGGTCCAGGCAACGATATTCGTCAGCTCCTCATCGCCCTGACGGACGGTGACGGCCAGCGGTTCCTTGGACAGACGCTCGGGCAGGATCACGTGATCCGCCGGGCGCGTCAGCAAGGTGCGCTGCGCGGCAAGGGCGGCGAAGTCATTGGTGAAAACATCGCAGCGGCCGCTATCATAGGCGCGGCGAATTTCATCCAGATCAGCGATCACCACCGGGGTGAAGCGCAGATTATTGGCGCGGAAGTAATCGGCGATATTCAGTTCCGTGGTCGTGCCCGGCTGCACGCAAACCGTGGCGCCGTTCAATTGGCGCGCGCTGGTCACGTTCAGGCGGCGCGGCACCATAATGGCCTGACCGTCATAAAAGGTGATGGCCGGGAAGTTGAAGCGGTTCACATTGGAATCGCGCGTCAGCGTCCAGGTGGTGTTGTTGGACAGCACATCCACTTCACCGGACGACAAAGCCGGGAAGCGGCTTTGCGTGGTGACGGGGACAAATTCCACCTTGCTCGGGTCATTCAAGATAGTGATGGCGATGGCGCGGCAGACTTCAACATTGAAGCCGCCCCAGCGGCCCTGGCTATCCGGCACCCCAAAGCCCGGGTTGGACGGACCCTGCACGCCGCAGCGGAGCGTGCCGCGCTGGCGGATCTGGTCCAAATCGCGGCCGGCAAGGGCCTCGCCCACGCCAAAAGCCATGAAGGCCGCCGCGGCGGCCGCAATAAACTTGAACTTCATTCGTGACTCCCTGTTCTCCCGTAGATCGGCCAGAGCACCGATCCAGGAGGCCAAATTGCCCAGGGGCGATTGAATTACAAGGGCGCAATACTTCCGAAAAATATGCAAATGCCGCGGCCTTGGCCGGAAATGATCAAATTCCACGCAAATCAGGCCCTTGGAGGTGCATTTTGCGCCAGGAACAGACCAGAAAGCCTATTCTGGAGCCCTGGCCGCTGGGATCACTTGGCGCCGCCGCTACTTCACAATCGCGACACGCAACGCATTGGTCGTCCCCGGCGTGCCAAAGGGCACCCCGGCCGTCACCACCACCTCATCCCCGCTTTTGGCGAAGCCTTCATGCTGCGCGGCGCGGGTCGCGCGTGCCACCATTTCCGTCATGGAATGGATTTCATTCACCTCCAGCGGATGCACGCCCCAGATCAGCGCCATGCGTCGCGCGACACCCGCGCTGGTGGTCAGCCCCAGGATCGGGCAATGCGGCCTTTCGCGCGCGACCCGCAACGTGGTGGACCCGGTGGAACTGAAGGTCGCAATCACCTCCGCCTCGATTGTCTCGGCCACCTGGCGCGCGGCGGTGGCGATGGCGCCGGCGCTGGAATGTTCGGGCGGCGGGCGCGCGGCATCGGTCAGGCGGCGCCAGTCTGTGTCTTGTTCCACGCGTGCCACAATGCGGTCCATCATATTCACCGCTTCATAGGGGTATTGCCCGGCGGCGGTCTCAGCCGAAAGCATGACCGCATCCGCACCATCAAATACCGCCGTGCCAACATCGGAAACCTCGGCGCGCGTTGGGCTTGGTGCGGTGATCATGCTTTCCAGCATTTGGGTTGCCACCACAACCGGTTTGCCGAGGGCGCGGGCGGCGCGCACGATGCGTTTTTGCGCGAGCGGCACTTCTTCCGGCGGCAGTTCCACGCCCAAATCACCGCGCGCGACCATGACGCAATCGGTCAGCGCCATGATGGCGTCCAGATTTTCGAGCGCCTGGGGTTTTTCCATTTTCACCATGATCCAGGCGCGCCCGGCGGCGATTTCCTTGGCCTCCGCCACATCCTCCGGGCGCTGCACAAAAGAAAGGCCGATATACTCCACGCCCTGGTCCAGCACGAAGGCAAGGTCCGCGCGGTCCTTTTCCGTCAGCGCCGGGATGGGCAGGGCCACATCGGGCACATTCACGCCTTTGCGGTCAGATAGCGGGCCGCCCACCACCACCTGGGTTTCCAGATGATCGGGGCGCTTGTGCGTGACACGCAGCCGGAGCTTGCCATCATCCAATAGAAGCGTGGTGCCGATTTGCGCTGCGGCGATGATTTCTGGATGCGGCAGATTGACGCGCCTCGCGTCGCCAGGGGTGGGGTTCAGATCAAGCTTGAAGCTCTGGCCTGATTGCAGCTGCACCCGCCCGGCTTGGAAGCGCCCGACGCGAAGCTTCGGCCCCTGCACATCGGCGAGAATGCCGATGGGGCGGCCCACCTTGGCCTCCACGGCGCGGATGGTGGCGATGCGGGCGGCGTGATCCTCATGGCTGCCATGGGAAAAATTAAGCCGGAAGATATCGGCGCCGGCGCGGTGGAGCTTTTCGATCATCTCAGCGCTGCTGCTGGCGGGGCCCAGCGTTGCGATGATTTTGGTGCGGCGCCGGCGGCGCAGAACGGGGCGGGCCACCATGCGGGGCGCTCCTATCATTGGTTCAGAATGGGGTGGGGTGGGCGCCAAATCGGGCCGCAGGCTTTCCGGTGGTAAGTTCAACGCCTTGGCGATGTCCGGAACACGATCCTCCGGAATACGCTTCCATTGGGAGACGGCGGCGGTGGAAATGCCCAAGGCGGCGGCGATCTGCTTGACCGTGCCACGACGGGCGAGAAGAGCTTCAAGATTTGGGTCGCGCATGGCGGTATCTTAGCAAAATTAAGTTGAAATACCACCCAAAACCCGCGTGACTTAACTTTTAAAAGTTAAGCTATCAGCAAGGCCCGAAAATCATTCACATTGGTCAGAGTCGGCCCCGTCATCACCAAATCGCCCAGGGTCTGAAACAGCCGGTAGCTGTCATGCCCAGCGAGCAGCGCACGGGGATCAAGCCCGGCGGCGCGGGCGCGGACCAGCGTATCCGGGGTGGCGATGGCGCCGGCATTGTCTTCCGACCCATCAATGCCATCCGTGTCGCCCATTAAGGCCCAGATGTTGGGCGCCCCGGCCAAAGCAAGCGCGCAGCCGAGCAAGCATTCCCCATTCCGCCCGCCTCGGCCGGGCTTGGGGTTGCGGATAGTGACCGTGGTCTCCCCACCTGAAAGCAGGATGGCCGGGCCGGGCAGGGGGTGGCCATGTGTTGCGGCGGAACGCGCAATGCCGGCGAGTGCGGTGCCCAATTCGCGCGCCTCGCCTTCCAAAGCATCACCCAGGACCAGCGGCGTCAGGCCCAGCCCGCGCGCGGCGGTGGCCGCAGCTTCCAAGGCCATGGCGGGGGTCGCGATGAAGCGGTAATCCGGCGTGCCAAGGCGCGGGTCGCCGGGTTTCGGGCTTTCCTCCGCCCCTGCTTCCAGATGCGCCATCACTGCTGAAGGTAGCTGCATCCCGTAATGCGCCACCAAGGCACGCGCATCGGCGAAGCTGGACGGGTCCGGCACCGTGGGGCCGGAGGCAATCACGCTCGAGTCATCCCCCGGCACATCGGAAATGGCGAGTGTGACGACGCGTGCCGGATGTGCGGCGGTGGCCAAGCGCCCCCCGGAAAAGGCGGAAAGATGCCGGCGGATGCAGTTCATTTCATGGATCGTGGCGCCGGAAGCCAGCAGCGCCTTATTCACCGCAATCAGGTCATCCAATGTCAGGCCGGGGGCCGGCAGGGTGGTCAGCGAAGACCCGCCGCCCGAGACCAGAAACAACACCAGATCATCCGCGCCCGCGCCGCGCGCCACTTCCAGCAATTCTGCCGCTGCTTTGGCCCCTGCGGCATCGGGTACGGGGTGGGAGGCTTCCAGCACCCTGATCCGCCGCGTTGGGTAGCCATGGGCATAGCGGGTCACGACCAAGCCTTCGATCGGGGCATCGGGCCAGGCGACCTCCACCGCCGCAGCCATGACGGCAGCGGATTTCCCGGCGCCGAGCACTATCACCCGCCCGCGCGGGCGTTCCGGCAAATGCCGCGCCAGCACCTGGCGCGGATCGGCGCTGGCTATGGCTGCGTCGAACACTTGGCGGAGCGCGGCGCGGGCGGATGCATCGGTAAAGGCCATGGCGAATTTCCTTTGTAAGACCAGTATGGCGAAGTCGCGCCGGATGGGCCATCTATGGTGCGATGGATCAGGAGGCCCCCATGCCCGAATTCGACAAGGCAACCCAGACAGAGCTTGAAGCCGCTGCCTTCCGCCGGCTGGTGGAACATCTGCGCGGGCGCAATGACGTGCAGAATATCGACATGATGAACCTGGCCGGCTTCTGCCGGAATTGCCTGAGCAAGTGGTATCGCGCTGCGGCTGAGGAAAAGGGCCTACCGCTGACCGACCCGGAAGCGCGGGAGATCATCTACGGCATGCCGTATAAGGAATGGCAGGCGCAGTATCAGAAGGAAGCGAGCGCCGAACAGAAGGCGAAATTCGCATCTTCCGGGCAGGGGCAACATTGATGGCACGCGCACCCAAGGCTAAAGCGTCCGGCCTTCACACTGAGGAACGCAGAATGGCCCAGGCGCCGAGCAAGCAAGAGAATACGGAAGTCGGCGGCATTGCCGGCGAAAGGCTGCGGTCCATCGTGGAGCGCATTGAACGCCTGGAAGAAGAAAAAAAGGCGCTGTCGAGCGACATCAAGGATATTTTCGCCGAAGCGAAATCAGCCGGCTTTGATGTGAAGGTGCTGCGCGCGGTGATCCGGCTGCGGAAGCAGGAACCGGCGGAAGTGGAAGAACAGGAAACGCTGCTCGATCTCTATCGCCGCGCGCTGGGCATGTGATGGGCCGGCGCGACGTGTCGGTTTAACCATAGCGCGACATTAATATCATTCCGCGACAGAATGATTGCTCTGGATCTCCGTTGTCGGGCATATTTTGAAAACTGCGGGAGGAGAGAATCGTGAAGATTATTAAGACCATCCTCAAGGGCGTCGTCGGCCTTTTGGCCTTTTTTTCATCGTCGGGTTGTTTCTCGGCGAACCGTCGGAACAGCGTTCGGCATCTAATCCGGCTCCCACTGCCCGCCAAGTCGCATCCATCACCTCAGAGCAGCAGGCAGCCCAGGAAGATGCGCGTAAGAGGCGCGAGGAGCTGCTGCGGCGGCCTGATCTTCAGACGCAGTTTATCTCCGTGGTTAACAGCGCCACGGCCACCTTTAGCGCGGCAGGACGCGACGAGTTCGCGCAGGGTGCCACCCGTCCGGCGCGCCGTCAGGCCATCTGCGCGACCGCGCTGGGGCGTGAACCGGTCGTGCAAGATTGGGTGGGCCAAGTCAGCACCCGGTCGACTAACAATGAGGGCAAAGGAGTCCTCAGGATCAGCATCGGCCCGGACGTCGCGGTGAAAACGTGGAACAACGCGCTGTCCGACATCGGCGATCGGACCCTCATCGAGCCCGGCTCCCCTGCCTTCAATGTCATGGGTACGCTACGCAACGGCGACTGGGTCCGGTTCTCCGGCCGCTTCTTTCCCGATCAGACCGACTGCGTTCGCGAACCGAGCATGACCATCCGCGGCACCATGACCTCCCCGGAGTTCATTTTCCGGTTCGATGACATTCGGCGCATTGAGCTGCCTTGAGGCCAGGAAGGACACGTTATGTTCAAGCAGTTTTCCGCCGCGATCACCGTTCTCCTGGCATCGGGCATCGCCCACGCCCAGGACCGCCCACGGCCTCAGCCAGCACCCCAACCGAGCGCACTGGCCGAGTGCGTGCATATCGAGGAAGGGGAGCGCCGCCTCGCATGCTACGACCGGATCGCGCGTCGTGAGGCCCCAGCGCCTGCCCCACAACAAGCGCCTGCGGGTGATCTGGCCCAATGGTCAGGGAATGGGATGACCACGACCCGTCCCTTTCGGGCAGATGGCCCGTGGGAGCTCAAGTGGGAAGCCTCGGGCAACATCTTCCAAGTTTTCCTGTACCGGGCGGGCGAGGTGCACGGGCAAGCGATGCCCAACATCGTCGCGAACCAGATGGGAAGCGGCCCCGGCTCATCCTACGTCCCCCGCGGCGGCGAATACTATCTTGTCGTCAATGCCATGGGACGATGGAACATGAGGGCCACCCGGGTAGAGTAGGCAGCACCGTAATTTGGCTTACCCGATAATTAGCGACAGACGTCACGACCGCCCTCTAAGAAGATACGCACTCGGATGACAGGCTATGCTAGAAAAAACTTAAATGATGACACGTTACGCTCACACTGATCACAAGCGATGTTCCAGGAGCTAATGGAAAAGTGCGGATGTTTGAGAGGTGCGATGACGTGGGTTGGTAGACCCGACAGCAGCGCTACCGCGCATCCGCTCGGCGCTGGCCCGCTCCGTTTCGGCTGCGCACATAATAATCCGTGCCCTGGCCAGGATTATTGATGTAGAATTCATCGCGCGGGAAAACATCCGTGAGTGGTGCCTCTTCCCGCTTCTGTCCTGGCAGCCATTGCAGGGGCGTGCCGGCGAAAAGGCTTGGCCAATCGCTGAACTCCCGATTGCCGGCAAGCAGATGCGCGATATGCGCGGGCTTGGCGAATTCCGCCGCAAGCTTTGCCGGGTCGAAGGGAATCGGCTCATTCGATCCGATCATGACCCCCGCTGGCATCAGCAATAGCGCATGGGGAAAGACGGCAGCGAAGGTCTGCACCGCGCGCTGCGTTGGGGTCCATTGAATGTAAAGGCCGCCCGGCGCCAAACGCCGCCGCGCCTGTTCGATAAACTCCGCGCTATAGAGCAAGCCGGAATGTGAGCCCTGCGGCAGAATCGCATCGGCTTCAATAATGTCGTAGCGCTGGTCTTCCTTGGCCAGCGTGCGCCGCCCATCGCCATATTCCATCTGCCAACGCGGGTCCTTGAACATGCGCGCGATGGGGCCATCCGGGTAATGCTGGCCGATTTCTTCCAGCGCCGTCAGCACCGGCGCCACCAATTCAATGGCACGAATCTGGCTTTCCGGGCGAATGCCCGCAGCCCAGGGCGTCCCGCCGCTGCCGATCCCAATGACCAGCACATTTTTCGGATCAGGATGGATCAGCGGCCCAACCGCGCCCAGGAATTGATGAATGGACAGGAAGGGAATGCGCCCCTGGCTGAAGCCCTGAATGAAGAAGGGGCCTTCCGCCACACCATCCGCGCCCTTGCTGTCGCGGAAAAACGCCACACCCGAACGATCTTCCGCCCAGGCCACCATATGGCCCGGCCCTTCCGCATGCATGCGCGACCAAAGCCCAGCATTGCCTGGCATGAGCATGAGCGCGAGCGCGGAGGCAATGGCAAGGCCGCCTTCGACAGGCCGCCGCCACCCCCCATGCCAAAGCCAGCCCAGCAGCAGCAACAGCGAAAGTGCCGCCAGTAGTTTTAGCGTGCCCGCCGTACCCAGAAAATGCAGCGTAATCAGCCCAGTGAAAATGGACCCCGCCGCATTGCCGGCGATATTGGCCAATTGCACCCAACCAACCCGCGTGCCGACACTCGCCAAATCCTGCTGCACCGCGCGCTGCACAAAGGCGAAGGTCATGCCAATCAGGAAGGAAGGCGGCCCCACCACGACCACGGCCAAGAAGATCATCATGGCGAGCGCCCCGCCATGCAGGCGCGAATGATCCACCGCCATCAGATCGGCAATGGGCCAAAGCGGCAGGGCAATCCAAAGCGCGGCCAGCAACACCACCGCCAGGACAAAGCCGGCACCCTGGGTGATGAAAAAGGCCGGGCGAGGGTCCTTCAAGTGGCGCACCATGCGGGCTGCGAAGGCCATGCCAAGCCCATCGGCCAACAGGAAAATCCCAAGCACTGTCGGGAAAAGATAGGCGTGGTATTGCCCGACCTGGCCCATGATGCGGACCCAAAGGATTTCCAGCGCCACAATCACATAGCCGGACAGGAACACCAGAAAGCACCAGAGCGGCAGGCTGCCAAAGGGCGCATCGCCGGCCTTGGCGGCGGGGCTCGGCGCGGGCAGGGGCACGCCACGAAGCTGCGGGAGCAGCGACAGCGCCAGGACAGCGGCGAAAATCTCAAGCCCCGCGGCCAGCCAAAGCGCGCCGACAAAGCCCAGATTGCCGACCAGCACCCAGCCACCGAGCAGCGCACCAAGCCCGGCGCCAAAGGTGTTCAGCCCGTAGAGCAGGCCAATCCGTTCCGCCACCGTGTCCAAAGCGGTTGAAACCGCGCGCGCCAAAAGTGGCAGGGAAGCGCCCATCAGCGTGGTTGGCAGCACAAGCCCCGCGAAGCAGAGCGCGAAGATCATCGCCGGGTCATCCACCACCCCGGCCAGATCCGTCGCCAGCCAATCATAAAGAAAAGCCTTGGACAGGACGGCGAAAATGCCGACCCCGGTTTCTGCCAGCGCGAAGCCGATCAGCGCGCGCGCCGGTGTGATGCGATCGGCGATTTTGGCGCCAATGATCGAACCAATGCCAAGCCCGGCGAGGAAAGCACCCACCACAAGCGCGGCGGAAATCGTGTCAGAGCCGGCAAAAATGCCGAGCATCCGCTGCCAGACAATCTGGCACAGCAGCGCAGCAAAGCCCGACGCAAAAAAGGCAACGGCCAAACGAGGCATGACCGAAAAGCTCCCCCAGAGGCGGCTTTCTTTCACCGCTTTGTGTTTCTGAAGGCAAATTACGGCGAAATTACCGCATGGCAAGTGCCCCATCTTGCCCGAAGCCGCCCCTCGGCGCAGGCTACGCCCCATAACGCCAAGTGGAGAGTCGGCAATGAATGGTGCGGAAAGCCTGGTCCATACACTCATAGGTAGCGGGGTTGATGTGTGTTTCTCCAACCCTGGCACGAGTGAGATGCATTTCGTGGCGGCGCTGGACCGGATTCCGGGGATGCGCTGCGTGCTGGGCTTGCAGGAAAATGTCGTGACCGGGATGGCGGATGGCTATTGGCGCATGGCGGAAAAGCCGGCCTGCACCTTGCTGCATTGCGGCCCCGGCCTGGCCAATGGTTTGGCTAATTTGCATAATGCGCGCCGGGCGCGGTCCGGCATTGTGAATATCACGGGCGACCACGCCACCTATCACCGCCCCTATGACGCGCCGCTGACCGCCGATACCGAAGGCTTCGCCCGCGGCGTTTCCGCCTGGGTGAGGACTTCAACCGATTCAACCAAGGTGGGCGCTGATGCCGCCGTGGCGGTGCAAGCGGCGCGCACCTCCCCAGGGCAGATCGCGACCCTGATCCTGCCCGCCGATACCGCCTGGAATGATGGCGGCGTGGTGGCGCCAGCCCTGCCGGTGCCCGCCGTGCCGGAAGCGGACCCGCATGCCATCCGCAACGCCGCGCGCATCCTGCGCGAGAAGAAAAATGTGCTGATCCTGCTGGGCGGCCCGAGCCTACGTGAAGGCGCGCAGCTTCACGCCTATCGCATCGCTGAGGCAACCGGCGCGCGGCTGCTGGCCGAGGGCTCAAACGGCCGCACCCAGCGTGGGCGTGGGCGCATCGCCCTCGAACGCGTGCCCTATTACGTGGACCAGGCGATTGATGCGCTGAAATGGGTGGAGCATCTGATCCTGGTGAATGCCAAGGCGCCGGTCGGCTTTTTCGGCTATCCGGGCAAGCCTTCACTGCATTACCCGCCCAATGCTGAAGTGCATGTGCTGACGCGTTATGAACAGAATGCCGAAGTCGCTTTGGCCGCGCTGGCGGTAGAATTGAACGCGCCCGCCATCGCCATCCCGGATCGCGGCCCGCGGCCGGAAGTGGTGCGCGGCGCGCCAACGCCGGAAGGGCTTGCGCGTGTATTGGGCGCGCTGATGCCTGAAGATGCGATCATTGCGGATGAAAGTGTCTCCTACGGTCGCGGCTTCTTCCCCGAAACCCATAACGCGCCGCCACATGATTGGTTGCAGATCACGGGCGGCGCCATTGGCTGCGGCATGCCCTTGGCAACCGGCGCCGCGGTTGGTGGTGGTGGTCGGCGCGTGATCAATATGCAGGCCGATGGTTCGGCCATGTATACGGTGCAATCGCTTTGGACCCAGGCGCGTGAAAAGTTGCCGGTGACCACCGTGATCATTTCCAACCGCAAATACGCGATCCTGCTTGGCGAATACCGCAATGTCGGCGCCAATCCGGGCCGCACGGCGATGGATATGATGGATCTCGGTAATCCTGATATCGGCTGGGTGAAAATGGCCGAGAGCATGGGCGTGGAGGCGGCGCAGGCCACCACGCTTGATCAGGTGGCAGACCTGATGAGCCAAAGCTTTGCCCGTCCGGGCCCCTTCCTCATTGAATTGGTGGTGTGAACATGGATATGCAACTTGCCGGCAAGCGCGTGCTTGTCACGGGTGGATCAAAAGGCATTGGGCTCGCTTGCGCGGAAGCCTTCGCGCGGGAGGGCTGCGACATTGTGCTTTCGGCGCGCGATGCGGCGGCACTCGCGACCGCTGCCGATAAGGTGCGCGCTTTGGCACAGGTGCGGGTTGAAACACTCGCCGCTGATCTTTCGAAGGTGGAAGAACGCGAAAGGCTACACGCCGCCTTTCCGGATATTGATGTGCTGGTGAATAATGCCGGCGCCATTCCATCCGGGCGCTTGCAGGATATTTCCATCCAGCGCTGGCAGGAAGCCTGGAGCCTAAAGGTATTTGGCTACATTCATCTGTGCCAGCTCTATCTGCCGGCGATGGAAGCGCGCAAGGCCGGCGCGGTGGTGAACATCATCGGCATGGCCGGGCGTTCACCAAAAGCCGGCTATATTTGCGGTGGCGCGGGCAATGCATCCCTGATTGCCTTCACCCAGGCTTTGGGTGCGGCAACGCAGGCCAATGGCGTGAAGGTTGTTGGCATCAATCCAGCGGTGACCAAGACAGATCGCATGATCACCCAGGCGCGCGTCAATGCGAAGCTGAAATTCGGCGATGAGGAACGCTGGGCGGAAACCATCACCGGCCTGCCCTTCAATCGCCCGATTGAATCAGCCGAAATCGCCGATCTGGCGGTGTTCCTGGCGAGCCCACGTGGCGTTTATGTGAATGGCACGGTGGTGGATGTGGATGGTGGGGGGATGTGGCGCGCCTGACGCGTCACGCCCGCGCGGGCAAGTGCATTTCTGCCTTGCCGAGTGCCGCCAGCGCCGTCGCCACGATATGCGGCGCATTGAGCCCCGCCTGATCATATTGCTTGCGCGGCGCTTCGTGATCAATGAAGACATCCGGCAGGCACATGGGGCGGATTTTCAGCCCGCGATCCATCAGCCCGCGCGTCGCCAAATGATGCATGACAAGCCCGCTGAAGCCGAGCATGGAACCTTCCTCAATCGTGATCAGGACTTCATGCTCACGCGCAAGCCGTTCCACCAAGGCGGTATCAAGCGGCTTGGCAAAGCGCGCATCGGCAACCGTGCAGGAAAGCCCATGGGTTGCCAATTCATCAGCCGCCTTCAGGCATTCCTGCAAGCGCGCCCCATAAGACAGGATCGCAATCGCATTGCCTTCGCGCAGCACGCGCCCCTTGCCGAGTTCCAGCACTGAACCGCGCTTGGGCAATTCAAGACCAAAACCCTCACCACGCGGATAGCGAAAGGCGGAAGGCCGATCATCAATCGCGGCAGAGGTCGCGACCATATGCATCAGCTCCACCTCATCAGCGGCGGCCATCAGCACCATATTGGGCAGGCAGCCGAGATAGGCGATATCGAAAGACCCCGCATGGGTTGCGCCATCCGCGCCGACCAGCCCGGCGCGGTCCATGGCGAAGCGCACGGGCAGGGATTGTAGCGCTACATCATGCATGATCTGGTCATAGGCGCGCTGCAAAAAGGTGGAATAGATCGCGCAAAAGGGCTTGAGCCCTTCAGTGGCGAGCCCCGCTGCGAAAGTCACCGCATGCTGTTCGGCGATACCGACATCAAAGCTCCGACGCGGGAATTTCTTGGCGAATGAATCAAGCCCCGTGCCGGATGGCATGGCGGCATTGATGGCGACAATGCGCTCATCAGCTTCCGCTTCAGCGATCAGCGCATTGGCGAAGACCTTGGTGAAGGAAGGCGGACCGGGCGGTGCCTTGGCCTGTTCACCGGTGACGACATTGAATTTCACCACGCCATGATATTTGTCGGGCGCGGATTCCGCCGGCGCATAACCCTTGCCCTTTTGCGTCACCACATGCAGCAGGATTGGGCCTTGCTGATCCCGATCACGCAGATTGCGCAGAATGGGCAGCAAATGGTCCAGATCATGCCCATCCACGGGACCGACGTAATAGAAACCCAATTCTTCGAACAGCGTGCCACCGGTCAGCAGCCCGCGCGCGTATTCATCGGCGCGCCGTGCGGCGCGTTCCAAAGGTGCGGGGAAGCGCTTGGCCAGCCGCGCCATCATATCGCGCAAGGAAAGGAAGGGGCGCGATGAAATCAGCTTGGACAAATAGGCACTCATCGCGCCCACAGGCGGTGCGATGGACATGTCATTGTCGTTCAGAATGACAATCAGATTGGCCTTGGAAGCGCCGGCATTGTTCATGGCTTCGTAAGCCATGCCGGCACTCATGGACCCATCGCCAATCACGGAAATCACATGGCGATCCTTGCCCTGCAATTGGCTGCCAATCGCCATGCCAAGGCCGGCGGAAATGCTGGTCGAAGAATGCGCCGCACCGAAGGGGTCGTATTCGCTTTCACTCCGTTTGGTGAAGCCGGAAAGCCCGCCGCCTTGGCGCAGCGTGCGGATGCGATCGCGCCGCCCGGTCAGGATTTTGTGCGGATAGGCCTGGTGCCCGACATCCCAGATCAGCCGGTCATGCGGTGTGTCGAAAATCGCATGTACGGCGACGGTCAATTCCACAACGCCAAGTGATGCACCAAGATGCCCGCCGGTGACGGAAACCGCGTCAATGGTCTCGGCGCGCAATTCCTCGGCCAGGCGTTTGAGTTGTTCGCCGGAGTAGTTCCGCAAATCGCTTGGGATCGAAACGCGATCGAGCAGCGGTGTGACAGGACGGTTCATTCTTTAGCTTCTCCGCGCGATTGTGTAATCGGCCAGCGCGCGCAAATGCGCCGCTGCTTCCCCAAAAGCATCCAGATGATCTTGCGCCTGGGCAGCAAGCCGTTCCGCTTGCAGCCTGGCGCGTTCCAGCCCCAAAAGCCCAACGAGTGTGGCCTTGCCTGCATCGGCATCCTTGCCGGTGCGCTTGCCGGTTTCCTCGGCTGATGCGGTCGCATCCAGCACGTCATCGGCAATCTGAAAGGCAGCGCCCAGATCGCGGCCATAGGCGGAAAGCGCATGGCGCAACTGGATGGGTGCCTTGCCAAGAATGGCGCCAGCTTCAGCAGAAAATTCAATCAGCTTGCCGGTCTTCAGCAATTGCAGCCGGCCGATTTCTGCTTCTTCCAAGGGGCGTCCGGCTTCTTCCGCCAGCATATCCAGCATTTGCCCCCCACACATGCCGCGCGCACCGGCCGCGCGCGCCAAGGCACGGCAAAGCTCCGCCCGTACGGCTGGGTCGGCATGGGTTTCGGGTTCGCTCAAGACCAGAAAAGCCTGGGTTTGCAGCGCATCACCCGCCAGCACGGCGGTTGACTCATCAAAGGCGCGATGCACGGTCGGTTTGCCGCGGCGCAGATCATCATCATCCATGCAGGGCAGATCATCATGCACCAACGAATAGGCATGCAGCATTTCAATGGCCGAGGCGACACGCAGCGCTGCTTCGCGTGCGACGCCAAATTGCGCGGCACCTTCCAGCACCAGAAAACCGCGCAACCTTTTCCCACCGCCCATGCTGGCATAGCGCATGGCTTCAAAGAGCCGCGCCTCATCGCCTTCCGGTGGTGGGATCAGCGCATCAAGCGCGCGATCAATTTCGGCAGCCGCCGCCGCCATGGCGGAAGCAAGGGCCTTGGCGGAATCGGGCGGGGCAGCGGACATGCGGCGCTCTATTCCACGTCTCGCAAGGATGGTCCGGCTGGGCCATCCACAATCGCTTGGATTTTCTGCTCCGCTTCCGCGAGCTTCGCCTCACAATGGCGCTTCAGCGCCGCACCGCGTTGATAAGCGGTGACCGAGGCTTCAAGTGCGCCCTTGCCGCTTTCCAATTCCCGCACAATCCCCTCAAGCTCTGCGAGCGCTTGCTCGAAGGAAAGGGCGGCGATGTCGGACGGCGGCGGCCCTGCCGTCTCATTGGGTGTACGTGCCATACTGTCAGCCTAGCCTGACATTTATCGGAATGTCTATTCCGGTTCGATGCCCGCGGTGCGAATCGCCGAGGTCCAGCGCTGGGTCTCGGATTTGACGAAAGCCGCAGCCTCTTCCGGGGTGGAGGTAGAAACAACCATCCCGAAGCCGGAAGACAGTCTTTCGCGCAAATCGGCCTGCTCCCCGGCGCGGCGCACGGCCGCATTCAGGCGGGAAACCGCAATGGCCGGCGTGCCGGCGGGCACGAAAAGCCCGAACCAGGCGGTGATCTGATAGCCCGGCAGGTTCCCGGCTTCGGCCACCGTTGGGATCTCCGGCAGCATGGCGGACCTTTGGGGCGAGGTGATGCCGAGGATGCGCAGCTTCCCTTCGCGCGCTTGCGGCAGGATAACTAATTGATCGGCCACGAAAAAATCAACCCGCCCCGCCAGCAAATCCTGCACCGCCAAGGGTGAGGACCGATAGGGCACGCGGAGCATCTTCACCCCCGCCATATGCGCCATCAGCTCGGTCGAAACCTGCTGGGACGACGAGGCTGAGGCATAGGTGATGCCCTCGGGCTTGGTTTTCGCCTCGGCCAGCAATTCAGCCAGATTCTGCCAGCGCGATTCGGCCCGTACCGCGACCAACAGGGGGACGGAACCGAGTGTCGAGACCGGGATAAAGGCAGTGTCCACATCAAAGGGCACTCGCTTGAAGAGTGCCCCTGCGGCGGCATTGGTGGAATTGGTACCGATCAGCACGGTCAGGCCATCGGGCGTGGCGCGGGCCACGGCCTCGGCCCCGATCAGCCCATTGGCGCCGGCGCGGTTTTCGACCACCACATTCTGGCCGAGCGTGTCGCGCATTTTCTCGGTAAAGACGCGCGCCACCGTATCGGTGGCGGATCCTGGGGCGAAGGGCACAATGGCGCGCACGGGGCCGGGCGGCCATTCCTGCGCGGCGGCAAGGCGTGGCGCTAAAGCCGCGGCGGGCAGGGCTACGAGAAGATGACGACGGCGCATGGCGAACCTCTTTGTTTTGTAATGTGAGATTTGGGGGCGCTGGGCGGCGCTCTGCAAGGGTTAATTGAGCATCAGCGCGCGAACATGGGCGGCAACAGACGAACCAAGCGCATCCAGATCATAGCCGCCTTCCAGCACTGAAACGACGCGCCCTTCGGCATGGCGCGCGGCCAAGGCGCAAAGTTCTTCCGTGATCCAGGTGAAATCCGCCTCCGTCAGCCGCAACTGCGCCAGCGGGTCCGCCACATGCGCGTCAAACCCGGCCGAGATGATCAGCAATTCAGGCGCGAAAGCATCCAAGGCTGGCAGCAAAAGCCTTTCCCATACGGCGCGAAACGCGGCGCCATCGGCGCCCGGCGGCAGCGTCGCGTTGAAGATGTTGCCGACACCCCGTTCCTGCGGCGCACCGGTGCCGGGATAGAGCGGCCATTGGTGGGATGAAGCGAGCATCAGCGACGCATCCGCTTCAAAACAGGCTTGCGTGCCATTGCCGTGATGCACATCGAAATCAGCAACCGCGACGCGCTTCAGGCGATGGGCGGCCTGGGCATGGCGCGCGGCAATGGCGGCATTGGCGAATAGGCAAAACCCCATGGGGCGGGCGGGCTCTGCGTGATGGCCAGGCGGGCGCATGGCGCAAAAGGCATGGCGGATCGGCCCGGTGCAAACCGCATCCACCGCCGCCACTGCCGCGCCAGCGCTCCGCAAGGCGGCTTCAATGCTGCCATGGGAGAGGATGGTATCGGCATCCAAAGCTACGCGATCACCCTCGGCCGGTGCCGATTCACGAATCGCTTGCAAATAGGCTTCTGGGTGCACGCGAAGGATCTGTTCATGCGTTGCGCGCGGTGCTTCGGCGCGCGGCAGGGTGCTGAAGGCTTCCGCTTCCAGGGCGCGCGTCACCGCACGCCATCGGTCCGGGCATTCCGGGTGATGCGGCCCCGGATCATGCGCCACACAGGCAGCATGGGTCAGGATCAGTACGCTCATGCCGGCGTGTCGTCCCGCTTGCGGATGACGAAGCGATAGCTGCCCTGATCTTCGGAAAACGCCACCAGCGCGTGGCCGGTTTCCCGGCAAAAGGCGTTGAAATCGGGCACCGAAGCCGGGTCGGTGGCCAGCACGGTCAGCCGCGCCCCGGCCGCCATGCCGCGCAAGGCCTTATTCGCCTTCAGCACCGGCAAGGGGCAGGTCAGGCCCTTCACATCCAGAATCGTCTCATTCATGCGTTCTCTTCCACCATGGCTTGCGTATCGCCGCCAGTTCAGGCTTGCGGCGCTGCCTTGCCTTGACCAAGACTATTAGCATGAAACTCGGCATTGATCTGGGCGGCACCAAGACAGAAATCGTGGCCCTTGGCGATGATGGCGCCGTGCTGCTGCGCGAACGCCGCGCGAGCCCTGCGGATTATGAGGGCGTTTTGGCGACCATCGCCGCGCTGGTGCGCGATGCCGAGGCGCGGCTTGGCGCCCAGGGCAGCATTGGCATCGGCATTCCGGGCAGCCTGAGCCCAGTTTCTGGCCTGGTCCGCAATGCCAATTCCCAGGCCTTGAATGGCCGCGCCTTGAAGCAGGATCTGGAAGCTTTGCTTGGGCGCGCGGTGCGCATCAGCAATGACGCGAATTGCCTGGCGATGAGTGAGGCCGCCGATGGCGCCGGTGCTGGCTACACTACGGTTTTCGCGGTGATCATCGGCACCGGGACAGGTGCCGGCATTGTCTCGGGCGGGCGGATTCTGGATGGGCCAAATGGCACGGGCGGCGAATGGGGCCATGTGCCCCTGCCCTGGATGCAGCCTAAGGAATTTCCAGGCCCGCGCTGTTGGTGCGGCCAACTCGGCTGCCTGGAAACCTTCCTGTCCGGCCCTGCCTTGGCAGCAGATTGTGATGGGCCGGGGGCGCGCGATGCCTCTGGCCTGCCGGTGCGGGCGGCGGCGAGGGATCAGCGCGCGCAAGCGGCGCTGGCGCGGCATGCGGATCGGCTGGCGCGGGCCTTGGCGATGATTGCCAATATCCTTGACCCGGATGTGATCGTGCTGGGCGGTGGCTTGTCCAATATGGCGCATCTTTATCGCGATGTGCCGGGGCTGATGGCGCGGCATGGCTTTGGCGATGTGGCGCGCACGCCCGTTGTGCAGGCGAAGCATGGCGATTCCTCGGGCGTTTTTGGCGCTGCGCGGCTTTGGGATGCGGCGTGATCGGGCGCGCTTTCAAGGCGGGGGCGGTCTATCTTCTCCTGCTTTATGTGGTGGGCTTTTTGCTTGGCGCGACGCGGGAATTGCTGCTGGCGCCGCGCCTTGGTGTGGCGGTGGCGAGTGCGATTGAGGCGATCCCGATGTTCGCCGCCATTTTCCATTTCGCGCCGCTCATCGCGCGCCGCTTTGGCATTCCGCCGAAATCGGGCGAGCGCATGCTGATGGGCCTCTTTGGGCTCACGCTGCTGATCGGCGCGGAAATCGCCATGACCCGCGCCATGCGCGGCCTTTCGCCGGAGCAATGGCTGGCGCATTTCGCGTCCATCGAAGGCGCGATCTATGCCATACTGCTGGCGTGTTTTGCCGCCATGCCTTGGGTGAGGCGCTAGACCATGCCCGCACTTTGCCGCGATTGCTTCCATCACGCGGCTGAGCATTTCACGCGCTGCCCATCTTGCGGGTCGCGTCGCGTGGTGGCCCACCCGGACCTGTTCCGCCTGAACGTCGCGCATATTGATTGCGATGCCTTCTATGCCAGCGTGGAAAAGCGCGACCAGCCGGAATTGGCAACGCGCCCGGTGATTGTGGGTGGCGGCACGCGCGGCGTGGTCGCTGCCTGTTGCTATATCGCGCGGCTATCGGGCGTGCGCAGCGCCATGCCCATGTTCAAGGCGCGCGCTGCCTGCCCTGATGTGGTAGTGATCAAGCCCGATATGGCGAAATACGCCCGCGAAGGTGCGCGCATCCGCGCGATGATGGAATCGCTCACGCCACTCGTGCAGCCGCTCTCAATAGATGAGGCAGTGCTTGATCTGCGGGGCACCGAGGCTTTGCACAATGCGCCGCCCGCCGCAGTGCTGGCGCGCTTCGCCCTGGCGGTGGAGCGAGAGGTGGGGGTGACGGTCTCGGTTGGTTTGGCGGCCAATCGGCTCATGGCGAAGCTCGCCGCCGAACGCGACAAGCCACGGGGCTTTGCCGTGATCGGGGCAGGGGAGGCCGCTGGCTGGCTCGCGCCGCAATCGGTCGCGGTGCTGCCTGGCGTGGGGCCGGCTATGGCGAAGCGGCTTTCGGCGGCGGGCTTTGTGCGCCTTGGGCAATTGGCCGCGCTTGATGCCCGTGCTGCCTTGGTCCGCTTCGGTGCGGACGGCCCGGCGCTGGTGGCGCGCGCGCGGGGCGAGGATGACCGCCCCGTCAACCCGATGCGAGAGACCAAAAGCATCAGCGCCGAGACCACTTTTGATGCCGATATGGCGGCGCTGGCCGCGCTTGAGGCACCGCTTTGGCGGCTATGCGAAAAACTCGCGCGACGGCTCAAGGAAAAGGGGCTGGCGGCGGGTGGCGTCGTGCTGAAGCTGAAAACCGCTGATTTCGCGCTGCGTACCCGGTCTCAGCGCCTTGCGGAGCCAAGCCTATTGCCGGAGGTGATTTTCGCCGCCGCCCGGCCAATGTTGCAAAAGGAAGCCGATGGCACGGCGTTTCGGCTGATTGGCATCGGCGCCCAGCCCTTGGCGCCGGCGGATCAGGCCGATCGCGGCGATCTGGCGGATCCGGAGGCCCCCCGCCGGGCCGCGCGCTGGAAGGCGATGGAAGCCTTGCGCGCGCGCTTTGGGGAGGATGCTGTGATGGCCGGGCGCGGTTTTAGGGCAAAACCAGCGCCGGCCAAGTGCGATGACAATTAGGCGTCAGCGGCGCGCCGGCGCCTGCGCCACTTCTTCAAAGCCGCGCACATCATCGGGGCGGAGCGAACGCGCATTGGCCATAAGCTGACCGCCGGGCCGCGGGGTCGAAGCGGTGCGGACATAGCCATTATCCGGGCGGTCATAAATGAAGCCCTGGATTGGGTAGATGCGCCCCAGGCTTTCCTGATCGCGCCCGACCTGCACCCGGACCGCAGACCAGTCATTGTTCAGGGACACGTCAATCACCGACACATCCTGCATGATCGTCCCGCGACGAATGCCCGGGCCGGCCCAATTCGCGTGATGGATCAACACCTCACGCGCGCTGATCACTTCCTGCACCACCGCCACATGGCCGGAGCGCATCTGGCCCGTGCGCGCAAAGGCCATGATGGCGCCGGGTTCTGGCGTATGTCCGCGCGCATAGAGACCCGCCGCGTTATGCCACCAATCGCCACCATTGCCACGAATCGCCATGCCGGTGGCTTGGCGAACATAGGGCACGCAGGAAATGCCGCCCGGATTGGCATGGGCTATGCGTTGGGCTTGCGTCTGTGGCCGACGCGCGGCCTGGGCCGCCTGATTGGTGCTGACGCGCTGCGCCTGAACGGCGGATGGGCTAGGGGACTGACGATTGGGTTGCGCCTGATTGGCGGGCCGCGCCGTGGCGGGCTTGGCGGCCTGCTGACGCTGGGCGGCAGGTTGCGCATTCGGTTGGCTGGCGCCGGCATGGCTGGACACCAACACGGCACCAAGGGCGACAAAAGCGGTCGCGACAAGCCTGCTTGTCCTCATTTCCGGTAAAAGCCCCCTGTTAGACGTGACGCTCTTGCGTTCTGTTTGGGGAGGTAAGCTTCCGACGCGCTCGGGAACAAGTGAGATGGCTGTAACTTGGTGAAATCTGGCGTGATTTGCTCAAAGGGGCTGTTGAGGAAGAAGGATTATAGGAATACAAACTGTTACTTTCGGCGAAAATGGGGCAGGGCCACAGTGTGGTGACTTTCGTGCCACAGTCATCGTAAGGATTCGTTCATCCCCAGCCTGATCCGACCCCGCCTCATTCTGCTGCATGCGGAAGCGCTGAGGGTTTCGGATATAGGAAAATTAGCTTAATGCCACCAGAGGGGGGCGTTGCAGCCCCTGGGCGCGGACGAAAAAAAAGCGGCGGCCCTGGCAGGACCGCCGCCCTTGGTTTGACCGGAAAGGCCTGATCAGGCCGCTTGCAGCCGCTTGATCAGCGCCTGGGTCGCTTCACGCAGCTGTACCGCCTCATCCGCCACGGTACGGCTGGCGACTGTAATGCTGCCCATGGCCTTGCCGGCATCTTCCGCCATGCCGGAGACGCGGCCGATGGAGCCTTCCAGCCCATCCACTGCCTTGGCGGCATTGCGCAGGCTTGTGGCGATTTCCGCCGTGGTGGCGGATTGTTCTTCGACCGCTGCGGCAATGGCGGTGTTTTCGCCATCCAACTGGCTGATGCGCGCGACGATATCGCCAATCACACCCACCACATCGCCGATGATATTCTGCATCGCGCCAATTTCGGTCTGGATGCTCTCGGTCGCCTTGGCCGATTGCGCGGCCAGGTTCTTAACTTCCGAGGCCACCACCGCGAAGCCCTTGCCAGCCTCACCGGCGCGGGCCGATTCGATTGTGGCATTAAGCGCCAGCAGATTGGTCTGCGCGGCGATGGTGCCGATCAGCCCCGTGACATCATTGATGCGCACGGATGCCGCATTCAGCCCATCCACCAGGCTGCTCACGCGATCTGCCTGTTCCGCCGCACCGCGCGCGGTTTGCGCCACGGCGGTCACGCGGTTGGAGACTTCGGAAATCGCGACCGTCAGTTCCTCAGCCGCAGCCGAGACGGATTGGATGCCGTGATTGGCTTCAGTCCCCTCATGCGCGGCAGAGCGTGCCTGGGCCAGGGTGGCATCAGTGACGGAAGCAACCTTAGTGCCTTCCTGCACCAGCATGGCGGAGCTTTCGGATAGCGTGCCGACGGACTGGCCAAGGGCGCGATCCAGATCGCCCGCGATGCTTTGGATGGCAGCGCGGCGCGCGGCTTCCATTTCCGCCCCGCGTGTCGCTTCCGCGGCACGCAGTTTTTCGGCTTCAACTAGGCCTTCGCGGAAGACAGTCGCGGCACGCGCCATCTCACCCACTTCATCCTGACGTTCCGTACCCTGGAATTCCTTGGAAAGATCGCCCTTCGACATGTTTTCCATGCCAGAGGCCAGCGTCCCAAGCGGACGGGTAACACGGGCAACCACAACCCAGCCGGCAGCGATCAACGCGGCGAGTGAGAAAAGCCCCAGCAGCGCGATGATCAGCGTTGCCTGGGTGACGGAAGTCACTTCTTGCACAACCTTGTCATTCGTTTCGGCCACGATGGTGTCCATCATGCCGCCGATCGATTCCGTGAAGGGGTCAATCGCCTGATAGAGCCGTTCCTTGATCAGCTGTTCAAGCTGCGCGCTGTTCTTGGCAGCCGTGATGCGCACAAGGTCTTGCGTTACCTGTTCAGCCGGGGCGCGGCGTTCACGCGCTTCGGCAAAGGCTTGCTGCACGGAAGGCGGCAATTCTGCCTGAGTCAGGGCAGACCAAGCGCGATTGATGTTCTTGACCGCATCGGCAAGGCTGGTTGCGCCCTCTTCCCAGGTGAAATTGCCATTACGCATCTTGTGCGACGCGTCCACCACGAATACCGCATAGGCATCGGACAAGGCCTTGAGGTCAATCAGCGGTGCTACGGCATTCACCTTGATTGCGGTGAAGCTCTGCGCGTTATGGCGCATGGACACCCAGGCATAGATGGCCGAGCCTGCATTGACCGCGCCAATCATCGCAAGGATGGTGAGCAATAGGGGGGCAATTCTGATACGCATCTTCCGGCGTGCTCCTTTCGTGGACCTGCCGCATTGTGCAGGCAGGGTCCTTGCTGAAAGGTGACCAAGGCTATTGATGCACCAAAAATATTTTCTGCCTCAGATTAATGGGCGGCATGATACTGCGCGAAGTTGCCCGCTACTTGCTGAATTTTTATGCGGCATAGTGTTACCGAAGCCTTAATCCAAGGATGAAGCCACAGGCGATGACCCTTCGCGCGAACAAGCTTAAGCGTTCAATCGGTTCAAGAATTCAGTGAAATTACTGTCATTCAAAAGAAATGGGGATTGGACCAGGCGCGCTTGCCCGCCGCATCCGCCACCACAATACGCGCAAAGCCGCCATCGCGCAGCTTCGCAAGCGGTAGCACCGCCCTGGTCTGCAAGGGCGCCACGGATTGCGCGGCGCTCGATCCACGCCCCAGCACCATGATGCTGGCAGCGGGGCTGCAATGTATTTCAACCTGATCGTCACCCCAGATCACACCATCAATCCGCGGGCCTTGGCTGGCGTAAAAATGCCCTGCCTTGAGCGCGGCCAGCAGTGCTTCCGGTTCATTCTCCGCAGCCTTCACCATCACCCAGCCGCCGAACCAATCCTCGCAGGCGAAATGCGCGTCATCCACGGCAATCAGGGACACGCGCCGACCATCCGTTAGCAGCCGATCCGCAAGGAAAGCTCCGCCACCGCGATCGGTACGCACCTGGCTGGTGTGGTTGTAGATCTCAACAGCGTGCGCGGCCGCGATGCTATGCCCGTCCGCCGCTGTCAGCCCGTACCAGCCGGGATGCGCGATGGCTACGAAGGCGCCGGCATCGGCACAACGCGCAGCCAGCGCCGCGCCATTTTCCTCAGGCGGGGTTGGCGCGAAATCGAGCGGCAGGCCAACCGCCAGGATATGCCAAATCTCCCCGAGAGCGGTTGCCGGCGCATGAACCTCAGCACCCAGCAGGGTGGTGAAGCCAGACGCGCGAAAGCGACGCGTATCGGCGATGGGGAAATTGTAGCGCGCCATGAAATGGTCTGTCAGCGCCATGAAGTCATAGCCGCCGCGGCGATAGGTCTCCACCACATCCTCCGGCGTGCGCTTGCCGTCAGAAAGGGTGGAATGGGTATGGATATTGCCCTTCAGGAAGCGCCCCGGCGCCGCAAAGACGGGATCAAGCTGCATCGGGGGGCCTCCGCACCAGTGGGTTTTCTTCCTGGCCTTCCTAAAGCCTAAATCCCGGTCGTGGAATTGCGGCGGCGGCTTGGGGGCAGGACATCTCCCTCGCGGTCAGTCCGGGGCAGGAAATTTCGCCGAATAATCGCCAGAGGAAAAGAAAATCTTTCTTTTTTAGGCCCTTGCATTGGCTTCTGGGCAGGCTTTTTTCTTGTGAAACTTTGGAGAAGCCGCATGTCGAAGGTCTTTGTCATTCACGAAAATGATGCCTGGGTGGAACCGCTACGCGCGGCCTTCGCCCGGATTGGGACGCCCTTTGAGGAATGGTTCCTGGATGAAGGCGTGCTTGACTTGACCACGCCGCCGCCCGAGGGCGTTTTCTATAATCGCATGAGTGCGTCATCGCATACGCGCGGTCATACCTATGCGCCGGAATATGCCGGCGCGGTGATCGAACATTTGGAACGCCATGGCAGGCCGGTGGTGAATGGTCGGCGTGCCTTGCAATTGGAAGTCTCCAAGGTTGCGCAATATGCGGCGCTGGCCGGTTTCGATATTCCAACGCCGCCGACGATTGCCGTGGTGGGCACGCAGCATTTGGAAGCGGCGGCGGAAAAGCTCGGCTTTCCGGTGATCCTGAAGCATAACCGCGCCGGCAAGGGCTTGGGCGTGCAGTTGATTCTGAGCAAGGCGGCATTGCGTGAAGCAGTCGCGAAAATCACCGCCGACCCCGATCCCTTCGCCGCGCCGCGCGATGGGGTGTGGCTGGTGCAGCGCTACATCGAAGCGCCGGAGCCCTTCATCACGCGGGCCGAATTCATCAATGGCAAATTCCTCTATGCCGTGCGCGTGGATACGTCTGAAGGGTTTGAGCTTTGCCCGGCGGATGTCTGCGCCATTGAACCCGGCGCGGTATGCCCCGCCGTGGCGCCGGGGGAGAAGTTCCGCATCATTGAAGGTTTCACCCACCCCTTGCTGGCGCGCATGGAAGCGTTTTTACGCGCCAATGGCGTTGGCGTCGGCGCGATTGAATTCATCACGGATCGTGCGGGTAACACTTTCGCCTATGACGTGAACACCAATACCAATTACAACAGCGATGCCGAAGCCCGCGCCGGGCAATCAGGCATGGGCACCATTGCGCAATTCCTGACGGGTTTGCTGCAACAACAACAAGCCAAGGCAGCCTGAAGGCATATTTGATTTACCCTGGCGGGATTTCCGCCAGGGTAAAGGGTTGTGTCCTTCCCACCCGCATGAAGCGCGCGCGGTTCTGATCGGCAAGGAAGTTTCGAGACGCCCTTTCGCCATCTGCGAAGTTTACGAAACCGCCCAGGCAAAGGCGCCGGTCGTCATGACAAAACTTGATGGATCATGACGCATCATGATATCTACGAGCGGTCATCAAGGTGAACCATGCCCAATCCAACCCGCGAAAAATTTGCAACCCAGGTGAAGTCCGAAACCCTCGCCACACTCCGCAGCCTGGCCAAGACCGAAGGGCGGCAATTGCAGGCGCTGGTTGACGAAGCGCTTTCCGATCTCATTGACAAGCGCCAGCGCGCCCGCCCGCGCGCGCATGTCATGGCGGCCTATGAGGCGACCCATGAGAAATATGCGGAGCTTTACGCGAAGCTCGCTGAATGACGGATTACCTGACCATCATTGAGGTCTTGGCAATCCATCACGACCAGATCAAACGCTATGGCGGTGCTGATGGCGTTCGCGATTTTGGGCTTCTTGAGGCCGCTCTTTATCGCCCACAGACGGGCTACTACGAGGACGTGATCGAGGAAGCTGCGGCTCTTTGGGAGAGCCTTGCCATGAACCATCCCTTTGTTGACGGGAATAAGCGTGTCGC
The DNA here is from genome assembly GCA_020249505.1 of Roseomonas sp. GTDB lineage: Bacteria > Pseudomonadota > Alphaproteobacteria > Acetobacterales > Acetobacteraceae > Neoroseomonas. The sequence goes on from JADCFN010000037.1 coordinate 57,277, forward strand.
AGCAGCGGCCATGATCACCTTTCTGGCGATCAACGGCTACGCGATCAGGCAAGATGCCCAGACGCTCTATCGCTTTATCATCGAAAACCTGGAAGGCAGGTCATTCCGCCATGACCGCCTTGCGGCATGGTTGCGCGCGAACACGGTGGGCGTGGATCATCAGACGGGAGATAAGGGGCGGTGATGTCCGTTACTTTGGCGGGATATCCGCCAGCGCAAGATACACGGGCTTACCCGCCTGCCTGAAGCGCGCGACTTCCTGATCCGCGCCCTGGCTTGGCCCACCAATCCGCAACACGGCATCGCAGCGTTCCGCCAAGGCGAGTGAGACGGGCATCATCACTTCGTCAAACACATCGCCCTCAGCCGTCGCAATGATGGGCAGCGCCATATTCACGCCAATCACCGGCACATGACCAAGCCTGAGGATGGCGAGCGCGGCCTGGTTCATCTCAGCAAGGCGCGCGGCGCGCAAAGCAGCATCGGCACCGCCGCTGGTATAGGGCGCGGCAATCATGATCCACATGGGTCAGCCGAAGGTGTTGAGCAGATCATCAACCTGCGCCGGCGTCAGGCTGCGCGCGCCGGCACCGCGTAGCAGCAGCGCAAGGCGCGCGGCTTCTTCCAATTCCTCGGCCGCATGCAGGGCATCTTCCAAGGTGCGGCCTGAAACGACGGGGCCGTGATTGGCCAGCAGCACGGCCTTGGCGGTTTTGGCTGCCTCGTGAATGTCGTTTTCCATCGCGCCATCGCCCGGGCGGTAATAGCGGATCACCGGCAAAAGCCGCCCGACCCGCATCACGAAATAGGGTGTGAGCGGCGGGATGGGCGCGACCTCTCCGGGTTCGGCCAGACAGGCAATGGCGGTGGCGTGCGTCGAATGCAAATGCACCACCGCGCCCGCATCGGGCCGCGCCATCAGCACCGCGCGGTGCATGAAGACTTCCTTGGATGGCTTGTCGCCCGACACATACGAAAAATCCGGCGCGAGCTTGGATATGCGCGCGGGATCCAGCCGGCCGAGGCAGGAATTGGTCGGCGTCATCAGAAACCCATCCGGCAGGCGCACGCTGATATTGCCTGCGGTCCCCACCGAATAGCCGCGCACAAAAAGCGAGGCGCCAAGTGCGGCAAGCTGTGTGCGCAGCGCAGCCTCATCCATGATCGAACGCCTTCAGGAAGAAATCACGCGCACCGAAATTGCCGGACTTCAAGGCAAGATGCAGCCCGCGCGGTACGGCGAAAGTCCAGGGCACGCCTGGATCAATTTCGGGACCGATACGGAGCGCCGTGACACCCAGGCGCTGCACTACGGCGCCGGAAGTCTCGCCGCCTGCAACGACCAAGCGCCCCACACCGCGTGCGACCAGCCCCTCGGCAATCGCGGCCATGGCGGCTTCAATCAAGGCGCCGGCAGCATCGCGGCCAAGCTTTGCTTGCAATGCAGCGACCTTTTCAGGCGGCGCGCTGGCGGCAATCACCACCGGGCGATCAGCGGCCAATTTGCCTGTCACCCAATCCAAAGCCTGCGAAGCGAGCATCGCCGCATCAGGTGTTGCCAGCGCATCCAATTCCAAGACTGGCACGTGATCGCGCGCGAGGCCGATTTGCCCGAGTGTCGCCCGCGAACAGGAACCCGCCACCACTGCCGCCATACCCTGCATGGGCGGCAGGCTTGCGGCATCACCACGCGCGGGCAGCAAGCCAGCGCGACGGAAATTTTCAGGCAGGCCCATCGCCACGCCGGAACCGCCGGTAATCAGCGCGTGCTGCGCCGCCGCTTCGCCAATCGCGAGCAAATGCTGATCCGTCACCGCGTCAACAATCGCGTAGCGCCGGCCCTGTTCGGCAAGACGCATCATGGCCTGGCGCGTGGCGGCGGCACCTTGTTCGACGATGGTGAAGGGCACCAGCCCCACCGCGCCATCGGTTTGCCGCCCAAGCACGCGTACAAGATTCGCATCCGTCATTGGCGTCAGCGGATGGTTTTCCATGCCGCTTTCATTCAGCAACGCATTGCCGACAAAAAGATGGCCAAGATAGATCGTGCGCCCATTGGTCGGGAAAGCCGGGCAGGCGAGTGCAAAGCCCGAACCCAGGCGCTTCAGCAGCGCATCCGCGACCGGTCCGATATTACCCTGATCCGTGCTGTCAAAGGTCGAGCAATACTTCCAGAAAATCTGCTTCGCACCCGCGGCAAGCAAAGCATCACAAGCGGCGAGCGATTGCGCCACGGCTTCCCCGACCGGCGCAGTGCGCGATTTCAGCGCGATGATGATGGCATCCGCTTCCGGCAAGGGTCCGGTCGGCACGCCAATCACCTGCACGGCAGTCATGCCGCCTTTGACCAACGTATTGGCGAGGTCCGTCGCCCCCGTGAAATCATCCGCGATGCAGCCAAGCAAAAGGGGCATAATCGTCTACCTAGCAGGAGGAAGGGCCAAGAAATCCTGATGACCGATGCGCACGGCAAGCTGCCCGGCATCGGCTTGATCGCGGCGCGTTTCAAGCCAATCCAGAATGGCTTCCGCACCGCGCCTTTCCCAGCTGAGTGCGGCCATGCCATGGCCATCGGCAATGGCGCGGGTGAAGGCGCGGGCGCGGCGATCTACCACCCAATCACTCGGCGCGCGATGAATGGCATAGCCATGCGCGGCGAAGGCTTCAGCCATCACGGCGGGAGCCTGCGGCCCAAGTGATGGACCACCAAAACCCTTGTCGCGCGCCTGATCACGGCGAAAGCCGCGCGCCACCAGCGCATCGGCGGGGTGGGGCGGGCTGAAGCCTTCGCGCCCTGTCACATTTAGCGCAGCATAGAAGGGCAGGCGCCGTGCGGCGCAGGCAGCGGCCATGGTTTCCACCCAACCGCGCGAAACCAGATCACAAAGTGCGGTGCTGACCACCGCATCCACGCGTTCCAAGGGCAGATTGGCGGGCGCCGCGGCAAGGTCAGCCAGGATCGCTTCAATGCGCCAGGCGCCATGCGGCGCATGCACCAAAAGCGCACTGCGCCCCGGCTGCGTCACGGGCCAATCCACTGCCTCGGCCCTTTCGGCAATGGTATCAAAAGCCCGCGAGATCAATTCAGCGTCGCTATCCACCAGGGTCCAGCTTTGCGCGCGGCCAATGAAATGGCCAAGCCAGCGGAGTAGGCTGCCGGTGCCCGCACCAAGATCAAGCAGGCGCGGCCGCGCGGGTAGGGATGCCGCGAGCATCTCAGCCAATTCAGCATTGCGCGCCGCAGCGTCATAGGGCTCCCGCAGATCGAGCCAATCACCATCAAAGCTTTCAGCCATGGTCGAGTGCTTTCAGAAAAGCGGCGGCGCGGTCCGGCCAGCGCGGCAAGGCCTGCCCCGCGCGCCAGGAAGCTGCGGCCATCGCGGCGCGCAAGCCTGTATCGAAAATCGGCCGGCGCATGGCGCGGGAGAGTGCGTTGTGGTCATCCACCGCCGCAACCACGCCGGCATCTTCCGGCACAATTTCGGCAATCGCGCCACCGGCGGTGATCGCCATGGGCAGGCCGCGCGCCATCGCCTCAGCCGCCGCCATGCCATAGCCTTCATAGCGCGTGGCGAGGGCGAAAAGATCAGCGCGCGCATATTCTGCCTCCAAAGCGGCATCGGGGAGCGCGCCCAGGAAGCGCACGCGCTGCGCAATGCCAAGCTCGGCGGCCAGCGCGCGCAGCCCATCGGCATGCACAGGATCACGCGTGGCATCGCCGGCGATGGCGAGTGACCATTCAAGATCAGTGAGCCGCGCGAGTGCGCGGAGCAGCACATCATGCCCCTTGCGCGGCACGAGCATGCCAACACTCAGAATGGCGCAGCCGGGGCCGGCGGAACCCACCGCGCGCGGCGCGGCATCCGTGCCTGGTTCGACCACGGTGATACGCGCGGGGTCCACGCCAAAGGCTTCCGGCAAATCCCGCGAGGTTGGGGTGGATGTGGTGATGATGCGCGCACAAGCGCTGAACAAGATGCGTTCGGCGGCCTTCAGGGCCTCGCGCTGGCCTTCCGGGGCACCGGTTTCAAGCGCGGTTGGATGATGGATCAGCGCTGTTGCACCGCGGCGGGTCAGTTCATCGGCAAGCGGCAAGAAACTTGGCAGGCCGAGCCCATCAATCACAATGCGCGCATCAGCGGGGATTTCGAACAAGGCAGTGCGCGCCGCTTCGGTCGCGGTGTCATCCGGGAAGGGATGGCGCCCGGCCAATTCCACCACGCGCACATCCTGCCCCAGCGCGCGCAGCCCTTCGACCATGCGGCGATCATAGATATAGCCGCCGGAAATCGCGCTGAAGGGCGCGGGGACGAGAAGGTGGATGGCGCCGGTCATGGGGTGCTTTGGGTACCTTGCTGATGCGCCCAAGGGTCTATCACCGCTATGCCGCAACCGGCAAAATCGGCGGTATTGCGCGTGGCAATGGCGGCACCCCGGGCGCGGGCCGTGGCGGCGATCTGGCCATCGGCGAAGCTGATCGGGCGGCCCGCAGCGCGACGTTCTAGAAACACCAGCACGAAGGCTTGGGCAGCGGCGCTGTCAAAGGGAAGGATACGGCCCGCGAAATCCTCGGCGATCATGGCATCAATCGCGGCCATCAATTGGGCACGCCGCTTGCCGGCGGGAAGCATGGCGGCACCACGGCGCAATTCCGCCTCCCCAATCGCGCTCAGGTATAAATCGGCGGCGTCCTGCGCGGCGAACCAAGCCAGCACGGCCTCGGATGGTGCGGGGCGCATGAGTTCGGAAACGACATTGGTATCCAGCAAGATCATGGAGGCCCTTTAATCGAGGCGCGGTGGTGGCGGCATTGCCTCTCGCGGCGGCAGGTCCAGTTCAACGCCGCCAAGTGCGGCGAAGCGGCGATGGATCGCCTCGCCCAGGTTTGGTGTGGGGGCGGGGCGGCTCATGGCCTGGCGGAGGATATCGCGCGCCTCCTCTTCCATGGAATGCCCATGCTCGGCGGCGCGGATGCGCAGGCTCCGCTTCAGCGCCTCATCAAGATTTCGGATGGTGATGCTGGCCATGGTGGCGCCCTTTCTTGTGCAATCATTGTAATCATTGATTGCATTGCAATCAAGCGAGGCGTTGGCAGCGATCAGCTCAAGCCGCCGGCTCCTCACCCGGTGCGGCTTCATAGGCGGCCCAAGCGATATGGCTTTCGCGCAAAAGCACCTTGAGGCCTGTCACAGCCTGGCCGCCCGCGCCGAGCTTGCCATCGGCCAGCGCGGCAGACAGGCAGCGATGGATATGCAGGCAGAGATGTTCAGTCGTGGTGTTCTGCCCGGCAAAGACCGGTTCCGCATCCAGATTGCGATAATCGAACCCGTCCAGAATGTGGCGGAGTTCCACCTTGGCCGCCGCGATATCCACCAGCAGGTTGAGTGGGTCGAGCTTTGGCGCGCGAAACTCCGCCTCCACAATGAAGGTGGCGCCATGCAGGCGCTGGGCGGGGCCGAATTCCGCACCGCGGAAGGAATGGGCGATCATGACGTGATCAACGACGGTCAGGCTGAACATGGGCGGGGTTTATCCTGTGCGGTTCGGCGCTTCATGCACCATAGGTCACCAGCGGGCAAAGCGGCGCGGGCTGGCCGGGGGCGGGGTTGAGTAGGTCAGGCAGGGCTTGGGGCAAATCCTGAAATGGCGTGGCGGGGCCGACCAGCGCTTCAAGCGCCGGGTCCGCCAGCAGGCCTAGCGCTTGGGCCATGCGTTCGCCGTAGCTGCGGCGCCCGCGCATGGTGGAGGCGACGGCGCCGACCTGGCTTGAAATCAGGCGCAGGCGGCGGGAATGGAATGCCTCGCCCAATGGCAGCGCCACTTCCTGCGCGCCGAACCATGATGCTTCGATGATCCGCGCCTCAAACGCCGCGCATTGCAAGGCCTGGCGCAGCCCGGCGGGATTGGCGCTGGCATGGATGATCAGTTCTTGCTCCGCCGGTGCGGCTTCCGGGGCGGCGAAAGCGACGCCGAATTGTTCCGCAATGGCGCGGCGTGATGCATCGGGGTCAATGATTGTCACCGCCATGGCAGGGATACGCGCCAGCAGATAGGCAACCAGCAGCCCAACCACGCCCGCGCCGATTACGAGCGCACGCTCTCCGGCCAGAGGCTCAGCGTCCCACAGAATATTCAGCGCGGTTTCCATATTCGCGCCAAGCACGGCGCGGGTATCGGGCACCGCATCCGGGATCGCGATGCACATGGCAGCAGGGGCAAGGAAAAAATCCTGATGCGGATGCAGGCAAAATACGCGCCGGCCTTGCAGATCGGCGGGGCCTTCAATCACACGGGCCACGCCGCTGTAGCCATATTTTACCGGGAAGGGGAAATCGCCGGCCTGCAAGGGGCAGCGCATCGCGCCCCATTGGTTCTCCGGCACCTTACCCGCCAGCACCAGCCGTTCCGTGCCGCGCGAAATGCCCGACGCCAGCATGCGCGCCAGCACCTGATCCGGCGCGCGCGCGGGCAGGGTTTCGGTGCGGAGTTCCGCCACCCCCGGCGCAGTGGTCCATAAGGCGCGCGCTTTGGTCATCCATGGCCCCCAGGCTTGGCGCGATCCAGCGCGGCATCAATCAGGATATCGGGCGCGATATCATGCACGCGCCAGGCAAAGCGCAGCCCATCGGCAATGCGCGCCACTTCCGGCAAAGTAAAGGCGGGAATGCCGGAACCAAGCAGCACGGGCGCCACGGTGACATGCAGCCGATCAAGACAGCCGGCCGCCAGAAAGCGCGAAACCGTGAGCCCGCCGCCTTCGACAAAAATGCGCGTTGCACCGCGCGCCTTGAGTGCAGCGAGCAAGGGCGGAATGGCGAGACCTCCGCCAGCAACGCGCGGCAGGCGCAGCACTTCGGCCATGCCGTGATGCTCGGCCCCGCCGGCATCTGCGGCGCAGACCAGCAAGGTCGGCGGCCCGCCCTGGAAAATGCCGTAATCAGCCGAGAGTTTGCGATCCGTATCCAGCACCACGCGCAAGGGATCCGGCCCGGGTACTTCGCGGGTGGTCAGCCGCGGATTGTCATGGCGTACCGTGCCAGCGCCGACCACCACGGCGTGGCACAGGGCGCGCAGCCGATGCGTGTGCCGGATATCCCCCGGCCCGCCGATCCATTGGCTTGACCCGGCGGCAGTGGCGATACGGCCATCAAGCGTTTGCGCGAGCCGCCCGATTACCCGGCAGCCATCGGGTGCGGCGGGCAGTGCCAGCACTGGGCCAAACAGCGCGGCGAGCGGGCGATCCGGCAAGGCAGCGGCTGCGCCATCGCGGTGCGCGAGCAAGGCTGACCAATCGGCATCGGGGGCGGCGGGTTCCATCGGCGCCTAAATGCCCGAGCGCGGCGCGGCGCGCCAGAGTTGATTTCCTTGGTGTTGGTCCACGATCACAGAAAAACCTGAACGTCGCTTGGCTTCAAGCTTAGGATACCGAAGGGATATGTCGCGCAGATTTACGGGAACCAGGGCAGCATGCGGCGTTGGTTGAGCGATGAAAAGAACGCCAATATTCTTGCGGGTAGTTTTGCCTTTGGTGTTCCCTTCGGCTTGGTCTCCCAGCTTTTCAAGGATGAACATTTCCTGGTTAGGTGGCTTCTGCTTTCATATTGTGTGGTTACCTTGACGCTAATCATTCAACACGTTCTACGAATCATGCGGCGCGCAAAAAGCCAATCTTGCCCGCCTGATGTCGCCAAATGATCGCAGCGCTGCCTCTTCGCGGTTTTGAGCGCGGAGGCTTTTCGATGGAGGCCACAAGCCATGAACCAAGAAAAGCCTCAGTTTAAAATCGGGGATGGCATAGTGGCCGGGCTTTCAGTTATTGTTGGACTGACTGCGACGCGCATGTTTTTTGACGAGCAAACCATCCTCATCAAGATATTGATCAGTGTGGCCTTCGGGCTTGCCACAGTCCTGTTTTTGAATCTCGCTATAAAGACGTTCAGGAAGCGCTAAGGCCAGAGCTAGCTTTCGCCTTGCCCGCGAAGTTTGGTGTGACAAATTGCCTCAAGGCGCTGCCAGATTAATCGCAAAAAACGGCAGCAGCGCCTGCATGATCAAGCCCGCCAGCACCGGCAGGAAAAAGGACGACGCCAGGCGCAGCGCCACAAAGCGCCAACCCAGCACCGGGTATTCCCACGTCAAAATCCGGTGCAGCGCATAGACCGACCAGGCCGTGAGCAGCGCGGTCATTTGTGCGACCCCCGCGCCGGCCTTGCTGAAGGTGATCACCAGCGGAAAAGTCACGAAGGGCCCGCCCGGCATGATGCCGCCGGCCAAGGACGCGATCATGATGCCATTCAGGCCGGAGTCATCGCCAAGCCAGGCGGTGGCGATATCGGCCGGCACCAATTCCGCCAGGAAGGCCGCCATGGGCAGCGCCACGCAGAACATGGGCAGGATGCGCCAAAAGCCGCGATTGGTCTCGGCCACCGCGCGCCGTGCCTGGGGCATGCCGCGGCGGATGCAGAGCGCCCATACCGCCAGCGCAATGACCCAAAGGATGATTTGCGGCCCGGTCATTTCGGCGGCTCCCACGCAATCGGCACGCGCCGCGCCAACCAGCCCGCAATTATCGGCATGGGGAAGGTGATCAGCGTGCGGAGCAGCGCGAAATCAAGGCCGAGCAGCGGCGCCTCATAGACCAACAGTTTTTGGAAGCCATTGAGCGACCAGGCCAGGATAAAGGCGACCAGCGCGCCCCGATCCGCCCCGGCACCCGCCAGCACCAGCACCAGCGGAAAGGCGGCCATGGGACCGCCCGGTGAAAGCGTGCCGACCAGCGTTGCGATGAACAGGCCGAAAATCCCGCTTTCCGCCCCCATCCAGCGCGCCAGCGCATCCGGGGAGAGCAATTGCCGAAGTGCGGACGCGAGCAGCAAGCCCGCCACCAGGGACGGCACAATGAACAGGAACAAGTCCCAGGCATGCCAAAGCGCCGTCATGAAGGAAGCGGCGCCCTTTAGCTGCAAGGTCGCAAATCCGGCGGTCACTGCAATCAGGGAAATGACCACGAGCGAGGCGTGGCGGCGGAGCGCATTCAACACGCGGGCAACCTGCAAGACTGGGGGGCGTCGCGCAAGAGAGGGCGGGGGAAGGGCAGCCCTTCCCCCGAACTCACCGGGCTGGCGCGGCAAAATGGGGATCCGGTCACGCCAAACAGGAACATAACAAGAACTATCACCGGGCAGGCCGGTTTGCAAGCCCTTATCGCCATCGGCCCATCCGGCGCTATAAGCGGCGCAACATGAACGATACCTCCACCCGCGGGCTGACGCTTCGGCTTTGGCGCGATTATGTCCGTCAGCATGGCAGGGGCATCCTGCTGGCGCTGGTCTGCACGCTGGGCGTCTCCGGCGCCACCGCGCTTTACCCCATTGTCATCCAGCAGGCCTTTGACCTGTTCACGGCGGGCGATCAGCGCGTGCTCTGGCTGATCCCGGGCGTCATCATTTTAGTCACATCGTTGAAGGCGCTGGCGCAATTCGGCCAGGCTGTTGCCATTCAGTCGGTCGTGCTGAGGGTGGTGGAAAACCTGCAGCGCGATTTGTTCAAGGCGCTCACCTGGGCTGATCTTGCAGATGTGGCGCGGGATGCGCCGGCGCGCCATGCCGCGCGCTTCACGACGGATGCTGGCCTGATCCGCGAAGCACTGCAGAAATCCATCAGTGCCATCGCCGATGTGCTGACACTGATAGGCCTGATCGGGTCCATGCTATGGCTTGATTGGCAAATGTCGCTGATTGCAGCGCTGCTTTACCCGATTGCCGTGGTGCCCATCCTCAAGCTTGGCAAGCGTATCCGCCGCGCCTCCGGCGGTATGCAGGATCGCGTGGGGGATGCGGCTACGCGGCTTACAGAAAGCTTCGGCGCGGCGCGGGTGGTCCGCGGCTACCGGCTGGAAGCGGCGGAGGAGGCGCGCGCCAATGCGTTATTCGCCAAGTTGCGGGAGAGTATCTTCGCCATCCAACGCACGCGCGCCTCGCTTGATCCCATGCTGGAAGTCCTGGGCGGGGTGGCGGTGGCCGCGGTGCTTTTCGCGGTTGGCTATCGGGTTGCGAGCGGACAGGGCACCATTGGCGAATTCACCGGCTTTGTTGCCGCGGTGTTGATTGCCGCGCGGCCGGTACGCGCGCTCGGGTCCTTGAATGCGGCATTGCAGGAAGGTTTGGCTGGCCTTGCGCGGGTTTTCGGCGTGGTTGACACGCCACGCCGGATCACGAGCCCCGCAAGCCCGGTGGCGCTGCCGGCGGGCGGTGGGCGCATTGCCTTTGATGCGGTGGGCTTTCGTTATGAAGGCGTGCCGGATGCCGCACTTGCGGGTCTGAGCTTCGCCGCCGAACCCGGCCAGACTGTCGCGCTTGTCGGACCATCCGGCGCCGGCAAATCCACTGCCCTTGCGCTGGTGCCGCGGCTTTATGATGTGACGGAAGGATGTGTGCTGCTGGATGGCGTGGATATTCGCGCGATCAGCCTGGAAAGCTTGCGCGATTCACTCGCCTATGTCGGGCAGGATGCGGTGATTTTTGAAGACACGGCCTTTGCCAATATCGCCTGTGGCCGACCGGGGGCGACCGCAGAGCAGGTTGAGGCCGCTGCCCGCGCCGCGGCAGCGCATGATTTCATCAGCGCCTTACCGGCTGGTTATCAGACGGAACTCGGCCCCGGCGGCAATCGGCTTTCAGGCGGGCAGCGCCAGCGCCTGGCGCTCGCGCGCGCGCTGCTGCGTGATCCGCGCGTGCTGCTGCTGGATGAAGCAACCAGCGCGCTTGATGCGGAAAACGAAGCCCTGGTGCAGGAAGCGCTGGCGCGGCTGCGCCAAGGCCGCACCACGCTGGTGATCGCGCATCGGCTCGCAACCGTGCGCGATGCTGACCGGATTGTGGTGATGGATGGCGGCCGCGCGGTGGAACAGGGCCATCATCAGGAATTGATGGAAGCCGATGGGCTTTATGCGCGCTTGGTGCGTACCCAAGCTTTCGCGGGATAAAGCCGCTTAGGCATCCAAAGCTTCGGCCGCGATGCGCCCGGCATTTTCCTGAATGAAGCGGAAGCGCAATTCCGGGCGCCTTCCCATCAATTCTTCCACCCTTTCGCTAGTAAAAGACCGATCCTCTGGTGCGAGCATGACGCGGAGCAAGGTGCGCTTCTTCGGGTCCATTGTGGTTTCCTTGAGTGCCGCCGGCGGCATTTCGCCAAGCCCCTTGAAGCGGCTGACCTCCACCTTTTGGTTGGATTTGAACCGCGCCTTGAGCACACGTTCGCGATCCGCATCATCCATCGCATAAACCGAAACACCGCCCGCCTGCAGCCGATAGAGTGGCGGCTGCGCCAAGAACACACGGCCCTGGCGCACCAATTCGGGCAATTCGCGATAGAAAAAGGTCAGCAAAAGGGCCGCAATATGCGCGCCATCGACATCCGCATCCGTCATGATCACAACGCGCCCATAGCGCAGCTTGGCAATGTCAAACCGATCACCAACACCGCAGCCGAGCGCTTCGATCAAATCCTTCAATTCCTGATTTTGCCGAAGCTTTTCCACACTGGCGCTGGCGACATTCAGGATTTTTCCGCGCAGCGGCAATACGGCCTGGGTTTCACGATCCCGCGCTTGCTTGGCGGAACCGCCGGCGGAATCGCCCTCCACCAGGAAAAGCTCTGTCCCATCGGCGCTTTCGCGCGCGCAATCGGAAAGCTTGCCGGGCAGACGGAGCTTGCGCGTTGCAGTCTTGCGTGGCGTGTCTTTTTCGGCGCGGCGGCGCAGCCTATCCTCCGCCCGTTCAATCGCGAAGGCGAGGAGATTATCAGCATTGGCGGGGTCGCCCGCCAGCCAATGGTCGAAATGATCGCGCAAGGCCATTTCAACCAGGCGCGCCGCTTCCGGGCTGGTCAGCCGATCCTTGGTCTGGCCCTGGAATTGCGGTTCGCGGATGAAGACCGAGAGCATCCCCGCAATGGGGCCGAGCAAATCCTCGGCGGTCACATTTGCGGCGCGCTTTTCCTTCTTAAGCTCGCCATAGGCGCGCAGGCCCTTCACCAGCGCGGTACGAAACCCCGCTTCATGCGTGCCGCCCTGCGGTGTTGGGATGGTATTGGCATAGGTGTTCAGAAACCCGTCGCCTCGCTCAACCCAGCTTGCCGCCCATTCAACCCGGCCTGCGCCTTCAGGAAATTCGGCATCGCCTGACCAGGCGGCGGGTACCACAGTTGGTCGGCCTTCCAAGGCGGCGGTGAGAAAGTCAGACAGCCCGCCCGGGAAATGCAGCACGGCCTGCGCGGGCGTTTCATCCTTGATCAGCGCAGGATCGCAAGCCCAGCGGATTTCAACACCGCGATAGAGATACGCCTTGGACCGGCAGAAACGATACAGCCTTTCCGGCCGGAAGGCGTGTTTGGCAAAGATCTCCGGGTCCGGCTTGAAGCGAATGGTGGTGCCACGACGATTTTGCACCGCGCCGGCATCCTTGAGCTTCGTGATCGCCTTGCCGCGCGAATAGGCCTGGGTGAACAAGGTGCGGTCCCGCGCGACCTCAACCTCCATCCGTTCGGACAAGGCGTTCACTACCGATGAACCCACGCCATGCAAGCCGCCCGAAGTGTCATAGGCCTTGCCAGAGAATTTGCCCCCCGAATGCAGCGTGGTCAGGATCACTTCCAGCGCGCTGAGCTTCGGGAATTTCGGGTGCGGGTCCACTGGGATGCCGCGGCCATTGTCGCGCACCGTCAGCCAATTATCGGCTTCCAGCGTAACTTCGATCCGGTCAGCATGGCCGGCCACGGCCTCATCCATCGCGTTGTCGATGATCTCGGACGCCAGATGATGCAGCGCGCTTTCATCCGTGCCACCAATATACATGCCGGGGCGGCGGCGGACGGGCTCCAGCCCCTCCAGCACTTCGATATCCTTGGCCGAATAGCCATCCTGCTGCCCCGCCCCCCCCTTCCGGGGGCCGCCGCGACCAAATAGATCGTTCATGTCTTGTTCCCTATTTCAGGCTGACCATAACGGGGTGCACGCCGGGAAACAACGCAGCCGTCGAGTCGCACGAAAAAGCGGCTGATTTGTCTTGATGGGGCCGCCGATGATAAGCCATGTGCGCCCAAGTAGAGGAAGCAAAGCGCCTGATGCGCAAACCGAATCGCCCCGCCGCCAGACCCCCCCGGGCCACGCCAGCGGCCCGCGCCAAGCCCGCCAACCTTGCCAATGTGGCGCGGAGCGAGGAGGATTTGCGCGCCCGCTTGACCGCCAAGCCTGAGGATATGGCGACCTGGCAGCAATTAGCCAGCATCCTGGCCAATAGCGCGCGCCCCAAGGAGGCTGTGGAGGCTTTTGCCAAGGCAGTGGCACTTGGCGCCCCGCTTGCGCCCATCTGCACACCCTACGCCATCGCTCTTTCCAATCTTGGGCGCCATCAGGAAGCGGCGGAACTTGTGGCGCCCGTTCAGGCACGCAAGCCCAAGGATTTTGCGCTGACGAATCTGCTTGGCGTCATGTTGAAGCGCGCGGGTCGTTATGATGAAGCATCGGCGATGCTGAAAGCCGCGCAGCGGCTGGACCCCAAAAGCGCCTCTCCTTGGCAGAATCTCGGCAATGTCGAGGAGGCGCGGGGCAATCTTGCGGCTGCGGTGGAAGCCTTCCAGGAAGGTGTGCGGCTTGATCCGCGTAATGGCGAGCTTTGGCGCCTGCTTGGGCGCATGCAGCGCGCGATTGGCGATATGGCGGGCGCGCGGGCAAGCTTTGAGAAAGCCTTCGAATTCCAACCCAAGGATCGCAATACGCTGAATGACCTGATGGGTCTGCTGATTGACCTTGGCGATATTGCCGGTGCGGTGCCGGTGGTGGAACGCGCGCGCAAGTTCCACACCAGCGACCGCGGGCTTGATGTGATGCATGCGCGCATGCTGCTGCGCCTGGGGCGCCGTGATGAATCGCGCGCCGTGATTGATGGCATTCTGGCGGAAGACCCAGGCGATAGGCAGGCCAATCTTTTCCTGTCCCGCATGGCGGGCGATGGCGACCGGCGCCTGGCAAATGAGGCGCTGAAGCGCGCTCATGAGGCCAATCCCGATGCGGCGGAGATTCAATCCGCCTATATCGAAAGCCTCTCGCGCAGCCGCTATGACAGTGAAGTGGGTCATTTGGAGGAATCCTATCGGCTCTCGCTTGATTTCATGCGCCGGCATCCGGATAAGGTCGCACGCAATTCACGTTCTTTGCGCACCGTGTTCCAGCGCGTGATGGATCTTGAGCAATTGGACGCGACCGGCGCCATTCCTGATCTTTTGCCGATTTGGCAGGCGGAAGGGCGGCATTCGTCCGTGCATTATGAATTGGGCCAGGTGCACAGCCTGGAAGAACGCGTGGCGATTGTGGAATGGCACCGCAATTGGGGACGCAATGTACAGCGGCGCATCAAACCCCTGCCGCCCGCTCCTGCGCTGCATATGCCGCGCAAATGGCGCATTGGCTTTCTTTCGAGCGATTTGCGCAATCACCCGGTGACTTACTTCTGTATGCCCTTGCTTGAGGAATATGATCGAGACCGTTTCGAGGTTTTCTGCTATTCCTTCTATGAGGGTCAGCGGGATGTCATACAGGCGGAGCTTGAGAAGGCGGTGAATTTCCGCTGGTGGCCCTATCGCCCGGATGATCAAGTGGCGGCCGATATCGCCAAGGATAATCTTGATCTGCTGTTCGAATTGGGCGGCAGCACCGCCATGAACAAGCTGGAAGTCATGGCCTATCGCCCCGCGCGGCTGGGCGGCAGTTGGCTTGGCTATCCACATTCGGCAGGGCTTGAGACAATCGACTACATCCTGGTGGATCCATATATCAAGCCGGAAGATCCTCGGCTTTTGATCGAAAAGCCATTTGAGCTGCCGGAAACCTGGGTCACCATTGGTGGGCGGCTTGGCTTTTACGAAGTGCCGATTGATCTCGAAATCCCGCAGGACCGGCGCGGCTATGTCACTTTCGGCACCGCCAATAATCCCTACAAATACACCAAGCTTTGCATTGATACCTGGGCGGCCGTGCTGCGCCGTGTGCCGAATTCGCGCTTTCTTTTTGTTCGCCCCGAAGCGGGCGGGCCTTCCTTTCTGGAAAATACGCGCGCAGCCTTTGCCGCGCGTGATGTGGACCCCAACCGGATTGAATTTGTCGGCATTCGTGGCAAGCATTTGCCGCATTACAACAAGATGGATATTTCGCTCGATACGCTGCCGCATGTGGGCGGCACCACCACCTGCGAAAGCATCTGGATGGGCGTGCCTTGCATTTCGCTGGTGGGGGCAGGGTTTGCTGAACGGCTTTCCTATTCCAACCTGTCCAATGCCGGCATTGGCGACATGGCGACCTTCAGCGTTGAAGACTATATCGAAAAAGCCGCCGAACTGGCCGCCGATGCGCCGCGCCGGCGCGTGCTGCGCCATGGGCTACGCGACATGATCCGCGCCATGCCGCTTGGTCAGCCCACGCGCTTTGGCAAGGCGTTTTACGACAAGGCTGCCGAGGTCTGCGCCTTGTGATTTTCAACGCGACCTCCATTCCTGGCATCATCAGTATTGAAGCGAGCCCCGCGCGCGACGAACGCGGCGCCTTTTTGCGCAGCTGGTGCCGGGAAAGTTTTATCGGCGCCGGGATTGATTTCACGCCGATCCAGGCGAGCCTTTCGGAAAACACCCTGAAGCACACTTTGCGCGGGATGCATTTCCAGATTGCCCCCGCTGAGGAACAGAAGCTGATCCGTTGTGTGCGCGGCGCGGTGTTTGATGTGCTGGTGGATTTGCGTGCCGATCAGCCAAGCTATCTGCGCCACATCGCCATCACGCTCGATAGCCGCACGAACAATGCCGTTTTTGTGCCGCGCGGCATTGCGCATGGCTTCCTGAGCCTGACCGATGATGCGGTGGTGGAATATCTGATTGACACACCCTATGCGCCTGCCCTTGCGCGCGGGGTGCGCTGGAATGATCCCGCTTTCGGTATCGCTTGGCCCGCCGAGCCCAAGGTGATTTCCGCGCGCGACAATGCCTGGCCCTTGATCCATGCCTGAACGCGTTCTGGTTACGGGCGCCACAGGCTTCATCGGGCGGCATATCCCGGCATTGCTGCAAGCGCGCGGCTACGAAACCCACATCACGGCGCGCAGCGACCTGCCCCAAACTGCCGGTATCACCGCGCATCGCGTTGATTTGCTGCGCGGCGATGACGCGCAGCGCCTGATCAGGGATATCCGGCCCGACATCATCATCCACACCGCCTGGTATGTCGCGCATGGCCGCTTCTGGACCGCGCCCGAGAATACCGATTGGCTGGAAGCTTCCACCGCACTCGCCGCGTATGCCGCGGAAGCCGGCGCGCGGCGCTTCGTGGGCCTTGGCACCTGCGCCGAATACGCGACCGAAGCGGGTGATGATGCGTATCCCTGGCCAGAAACACGGCCCATTGCCCCCGCGACACCTTACGGCGAAGCCAAGGCCGCCCTCGCGCGGCGCTTGGCCGAAATGGCGGAAGGCCGCGCGCGTTTTGGCTTCGCCTGGGCGCGGTTGTTTCACTTGTTCGGCCCGGGCGAGAACCCGGCACGGCTTGTGCCTTCCATCATGCTGGCACTGCGCGAAGGGCGGGAGGCGCCATGTGCTTCCGGCCGCCCGGTGCGCGATTTCATCAGCACGCAAAACGCCGCAGCGGCCATCACCGCTCTCGCGACCAGCGATGTCACTGCGGCGGTGAATATAGCCTCAGGCGCGCCGATCAGCATTGCCGCCATGGCGCGCTTGATTGCTGACATTGCTGGGCGGCCCGATCTGCTCAGGCTGGGGGCTTTGCCTGATCGGCCAAATGAACCGCCCTATATGGTGGCGCATACCGGGCGGCTCAGGCGGGAGGTCGGCTTTACCGCGCCGGTGTCACTCGCCGCTGAATTGCGCGACCTTCAGATGCGTTGATGCAGCGCACAGACCAGCGTGAACAATTGCCGCGCCGTATCGAAATCGAGCGCAACCCGCCCGGCCAGCCGCGCACGTAGCAATTCCGCGCCTTCATTATGCAGCCCGCGCCTGCCCATATCTATGGCTTGCACCCGGCTTTCCGGCCCGCTTTCCGCGACCGCCTGTTCATGCGCTTCCACCACCATGTGGTAGTCCTTGATCAGGCGGCGGAAGGGGCCAAGCGCCAGGGCCAACACGTGTAGCGTTTCATTCCCTGCATTGCGGATATCGAACACGAGCCGGCCTTCGCGCACGGCCAGGCCCAGCACATAAGGCCCGCGCGGCAGGCCCTCAGGGTCGAAGCGGTTATGATGCAGCAGATCCGTGATCGCCTGGCGCCGATCGGCTTCCGCATAGGCGGAAGGGGCCGGCGCTTCTTCGGGCAATTCAACGCGGATCAGGCGCTGTTCAGGCATCCGGCTTGCCACCCCGCAGCACCACGCCGCCTTCATCGCCTGTCATGCCAAGGCGCATCATCCAGCCAATCACCGCCCCCTTGATGGGCCGCAGCAGCAGCGTGCAAATAATGGTGAACAATGGCAGCCAGATCACCATATGCAGCCAGATCGGCGGCATATATGCCTTTTCTATCCACAAAACGCCCGGCACCAGCACATGCCCGGTGATCAGAATGGTGAAATAGGGCGGCGCATCATCGGCGCGCAACCGGCCAAGCGGCGCGTGACAGCTTTCGCAGGTCTCGGCCACACGCAGATAGCCGGCGAAAAGCCGTCCCTGACCGCAGACCGGGCATAGCCCCTTCAGCCCGCGCAGCAAGCCATCGCGCGTGCTAGGCGGCTGATAGGGCAGGGCAGGTGGCGTGCGATCCGGTTCCCAACGCATTTTTGTTCCAATCGGGGCCGCTGTATGGCGGCCTATTGCGGTGCAGCGTTAGGCCCGAAAGCGGCCCCGATCAAGCACGGCTTGTCGCGTGCCGCCTGCTGGGCTCAGGATACGCCCCCATGAATGAGCGCATCCTGCTGATCAACCCGAATTGCAGCATAAGCTGCACTGAGGGCATTGCCGCCGCCGTCGCCCCCTTCGCTGCCCCTGGCCTGCCGCGGATAGAGGTGACCCGCCTGGAAGAAGGCCCACCCGCCATCGTGACGTGGCGGGATTGGTATGGCGTGGCGGAGCCGCTGTGCCGCCGCGTCGCCGCCGAAGCGGCCGATGCCTATATCATCGGCTGCGTCTCCGACCCGGCTATTGAGGCGGTACGGATGGTGACCGACAAGCCCGTTTTCGGCCCTTTGCGTTGTTCCATCGCCGCCGCGCTGAACCGTGCCGAGAATTTCGGCATGATCGCCTTCACTGACAAATCCAAGCCGCGTCAGCGCCGTGTTCTGCAAAGCATGGGGGTGGAGGCGCGGATGGTGGCCTCTATCGCGCTCAATCTGGATATGGAGGTACTGACCGACCCTGTCGCGCCCAGCGCGCGCATCGCCGAAGTGGCGCGGGCGTTGGTAGCTTTGGGAGCGGAGAGTGTAATCCTGGGTTGTGCCGGTATGGCGCATCATCGCGCAGCGGCTGAAGATGCTTGTGGCGTGCCGGTGATTGAACCAAGCCAGGCGGCGGCGGCGCAGGCCATTCTGGCGGTGGTGGCGGCGCGGGGCTGAGCCGCCTGGGGCAAGGCTCTAGGTGGGGCCAGGCCGGGTCCTGGAGAGCTATCGGCATACTTGGCGAGAATGATGCGTTATTAATACTTTGACGCTTTGGCCTTTGGTAAGTGTGGCTTTTGTGTCACACTGAAACCAAGGGGTGGGTTAACCGGTTTCATGTGGGGGGCCGCCCCTTATCCAAAGAGGCCCTTGTAACAGCATGGTTTTCCGAAAAAACGCGCAAACGCCAATGGTTAACGCGAGAAATTAATTCCTTGTTCTAGCTTGACCCGCGACTCACGGGACTGTTAAACGCAACATGAGGCTCTTTCTGTCCCCAATAGGGGGACCTGCGCGTTCTTGTCTGGAGGCTGACAGGAGCGGGCAGAGCAGGGAGCGCGGCATGGGCCGCGGCGCCGATTTTGGCGTTGATGAGAGTGTCTGAGGAGTTGCTGTTATGGATGGTTTCGATACGATTTTGACCGCTGGCGACGACACGTGGCCCGGCGACGCCTTTCCGGGTAGCAACAACGCCAATGATGACACCATTCAGGGCTTGGCCGGCCGCGACCTGATTGATGGCGGCAATGGTAATGACTGCCTTGATGGTGGCGAAGACCGCGATACGCTTATCGGTGGCATTGGCAATGATACTCTGATCGATAATGTAGATGATTCTGGAAATAACTCTCTGCTTGGCGGTGACGGTGACGACCTCATTTATGACGGTAGAGGTTTCAGTACCCTGTCTGGCGGAGACGGCAATGACTATCTCGACGGCGGCGATCAGGGGGACAGCGTAAGTGGCGGCAGCGGTGATGACACGATTGTTGGCGGCGGTGACGGGGGCGTAGACAATCTGGATGGCGGCGCTGGCAACGACATCATTGATGCTGGCGGGGGTGATGATCGTGCAAACGGGGCGGAAGGTGACGATAACATTTCCGGCCTGCAAGGTCGGGATACGCTCAACGGCGGCGACGGCAACGATACCATTGATGGCGGCGTCGATGATGACTCTATCTCGGGCGGCTCTGGGAATGACGACATCACCGGTGGTGATGGTGCCGATTCCATTTACGGGGGCCTTGGCGATGATGTGATTAAAGGCGACGGCGGCACAGTCAATACTTTGGACTTGGCCGTCTATTTGCCGGCAAGTGGGGCGGTAACAGTATCGCTGCTCAGCGGCACTTCTTCCGGTGCGGATGGCGAAGATACGCTGATCGGCATTGAAGCGGTGCTTGGCAGCAATCATGCTGATTCATTGCTTGGGTCAAACGCCAGTGATTCACTTTATGGCGCTGGAGGTAATGATTCGATCCAGGGCTTGGAAGGCAATGACCGGCTTGAAGGCGGCGCCGGCGCATCCGATTGGGTGATTTATGATGCCGCTACAGGCAATGTTTCGGTCAATCTTCAAGCCGGCGCGGCATCCGGCGCGGGCACAGATCAGCTTACCGGCTTTGAAAACGTTCTTGGTAGCAACGGCCACGATACGCTGATCGGCGCCAATGCAACGGACAATATCCTTGATGGCGCCAATGGCGATGACAGCCTGCTTGGATTGGCTGGAAATGATTCGTTGTTTGGTCGAAACGGTTTCGACACCCTGTTGGGTGGCGATGGCAATGATTTGCTAGATGGTGGTGCGGATAATGATCAGCTAAATGGCGGCGCCGGCAATGACCAGCTGCTGGGTGGCGATGGCACCGATACGCTTGATGGCGCCGCAGGTGACGATCAGCTTGCTGGTGGAAATGGCAATGACAGCCTGTTTGGCGATGCTGGTGCGGATACGCTGGACGGCGGTGAGAATGACGACCAGCTTGCGGGCGCGGCGGGCGGCGACAGCATGTTTGGCGGCGCGGGCGCTGACAGCCTGGATGGCGGCGCCGATGACGATACGCTGAATGGTGAAGCGGGTGACGACACGCTGTTTGGCGGTACGGGCAATGACAGCCTGTTTGGTGATGTTGGC
>JADCFN010000038.1 GCA_020249505.1 Roseomonas sp.
GCACCATCCGCGCTGACCGGAAGGTGGAGGGTGTGGACCCCGGCATTGCGCGCTGCACCGGGCAAATCACGGTGCGGTTTGAGAATACGGTGCTGCTGGCGCAGGCCCAGGGCGGCACGGCAGCAGAATTCGCCATGGCTTTCACGATGGATGCCAATCGCAGTCTGACGATCACGCTGCATGAGGTTTATCTCGCGCTGGCCAAGACACCGATCGAAGGGCCGGCGGGGGTGGAGGCGAGCTTTGATTTCAGGGCTGCGTTCAATGCCACGGCGGGGCGGATGATGACGGTGGTGGTCAGGAACCAGCAGGCGGGGGCGGAGTATGCCTAACTCTGCCTCGATAAATCTAAGGTAGATGAAAAGTAGGTTGAAAATGCATCATGAAGCGATGTGAGGGCGTGGCTGCGCGCGGATCGATTTGGCTCTGATGGAGGCAACCTTAGCGGAAATAGACCATAGCTTAGTCTTGTCTACAAAGGCCTCGAGCTCTATTAGTTGAGGCCAATATGCCCCGATGAATGTTCGTCTTGGTGATTCAATTAGATTCTCAACAATCAATGCGAGGCGGCGGTGGCTTCCGAACCAAATGTCGATCTTCACAATATCCAATTCGTCGAGCTTTTGGGTCAGTGCCGGGTTAACAGCGGTGTTTCCTTTGTTCAGCGCTACGCGCCACTGCCCGTGAGCGATTTTATTCCGAAGCAAACTCGGATCTGTAACGTACTCGCTGACCAATTTTAAGATTCTTTTCGAGACATTTGGAACAAATCCGCTTTGTTGCGCTGGAACCTTTCTCAGCCCAAGCTCAATGCATTTATTCCAACCACTAGTAATACCACTATCCGACCAAATTTTCTTGATCTGGGCAATCTCATTGAGAGAAAAACCGTGCGGCGTGTGAAGCACTTTTAAGAAACTGGCTTCAGCCCAGGCGCTAAATAATTGCGCGTATAGTTTTGTGTGTACCTCAGCCATCGGATCGTCGCCTAGGCGAAGCGCCGCATTAATAGTTCGAGAAACCTGCTTGCGAGCGCCTTCGAGAGCGCGAACGTTTTCGACTTGAGCCTGAAATACCGCAAGTCGAGCAACATTATCCATAAGCAAAATGCATAAGCAAAAAAGCTCCGGGCTTCCGAGATGCGCCCCGTTAAGAGCGCTTCTCGGAAGCCCGGAATCGAACCGGGATTTCCCCACATGGGGGCGTCTTTTCCATATTGGACTACATCCGTAACTACATTGCTATTCGGTCGATGTCTTTCCGTCAATCTGGCCAAGCAAGACCGGATCAGGGCTCGTTCGCCGGCTAACGGCACCCGAGGCGCGACAGCACCCGCCGCCCGAACAAAGAGGAATACACCATGATCACCCTCGACCTCCCAACCACCCCCTACTGGCTCACCCTCCCGCGCGGCGTGCGCGTGGAAATCCGCCCCGTCACCACCGCTGTCATGGCCGCCGCCCAGGCAGCCTCCGCCCGTCGCCTCAGCGCGCTCCGGGCGGCGGAACCGGAGCTAGACCCCGACATGGCCCGCGGTCTGGCCTTCGCCTTCCTGGTCAAGGCACTGGCCCGTCACGCCGTCACCGCCTGGGAGGGCATCGGCGACACCTCCGGCAAGCCGCTGCCGCTTTCCCCCGAAGCCATCGAGCGCCTGATGGATCTAGACGACATCGCCGCCGCCTTCTGGGACCGCGCAACCTCACCAGTCGTTGCCGTGGCCACCGAGGGAAACGCCTAAGGGCCCGCGCCGCATGGCATTTCGGCAGCGGGCCCGAATATTGTCGCGGCTGCGCCGCCATCGCGCGCGATTGCGGCGATAGCTGCCCCTACACGCAACAAGCACCGCTCAGCGTCGAGGCCCATGCCTGCTGGGCCGCCGGGACCGCCTGCGCTGAGGCCAGCATGGCCGGCATTACGCTCAACATCGCCAATGCGCTTGCCGTCGCGCGTGATCTCGGCGCGCAGGGCTGGGCCGCGTCGGAAATGCTGATGGCGCTCCGCATCGGCATGGCTGAGGGCATCGCCACACGCGGCAGGGAGGAAACGCCCCATGGCTGACGCCACCCGCCGCGTCTCGGTGCGCCTGTCCTTGGACGACGCCGCGCGCGTAAAACAGGAATTGCGTGAGGTTGGTGAGACCGGCCAACGCTCCCTCGCGCGCATTCAGGGCGGGGCGGAAGGTGCGTCCCGCGCGCTGGATTTGCTGGATGTCGCCGTGCGCGGTGTGCAGATTGCGGGCCTCGCCGCCGGGCTGCGCGCGGTGGTGGTGGCCGGCGATGCGCTGACCCAATCCATGGGGCGGCTCAATACCGCGCTCGGTTCGGTGGAACGCGCCGGGGAAATCTACGACAGGCTCTATCAGGATAGCCTGCAAACCGGCGTCGCCGTGCGCGAAAGCGTGGACGCCTTCGCGCGGTTTTCTATCGCCGCGCGGGAAATTGGTGCCACTTCGGATCAGGTCGCAACGCTCGTCGGCGGCTTGCAGCGCATCGCCATCGCCTCGGGCGCATCACAGCAGGAAATCTCCTCTGCCACCCAACAGCTGGCCCAGGCCCTGGCATCGGGCACGCTGCAAGGCGATGAGCTGCGCTCTATCCTGGAAGGCCTGCCAATCCTTGCGCAGGCGCTCGCGCGCGAGCTTGGCGTTTCCATCGGTGAACTCCGCAAGCTCGGCTCCGAGGGCAAACTCACCGCCGATACAGTTTTCCCCGCGCTGCTGGGCGCCGTTGAAAAACTGAATGGCGAATTTGAACGCGCGCCGCTTTCGGTGGGGCGTGCCTTTGGCCAGCTCACCGTCGCGACGGATCAGTTCCTTGCCCGGCTGGATCAAGCCATCGGCCTTTCCAACACGCTGGCCCAGGCGCTGTCCGGCGCGGCGCGCGTGCTGGATGGCGTGCGGCGCGGCTCTGGCCTTTTGCTGCCCACCGAGCAGGAGGCCGCGCGCCGGGCAGAGGCCGCGGCACTGCGCGCGCAAATCGCGCGGCTTGAGGCTGAAATCGAAGGCCAAAGCCAGCCGGCCGAACCACGGCGCGGCACCATCCGCAGCGGCCTGGTGGGCACCGCGCAGCAACAGGCCGGGGTGGATCGCGCCGCCCGGCTGGAGGAATTGCGCCGCCAGTATCAGGAACTCTCTGAGGAAATCACGCGCGGCGAACAGGCATCCGGCGAAAGGCAGCAGCGCGAGGCGGAAAGCGCCGCTGCTCAAGCCGCCGATGCACGCCGCCGCCGCACAGCCGCGGATGCCGAGGAATTGCGCCGCGCGCTCGATGACCGCTTTCGCATCAATAGCGAATATGAGGACCGCGTCCGCCGCCTGCGAGAGGCTGAGGCCGCCGGTGGCATCACCGCCGCGGATCGCAGCCGGCTTGAAACCCTGGCGCTGCAGGAACGTGACGAGGCGCTGCGCCGTATTGAGGGTACCACCCGCCGTGTCGCCGCCATCCCGCCCGCAGATCGTGCGGCGGAACGCGAGTTTAATGACCTGCTGCGCGACCGCGAAAGGCTGATCCTGGATAATGAGAATGCCTATGAACGCTATCAGCGGCGCCTGGAACGGCTTGGAGATTTGGCAGAGCGTGCAGAGCGCGCTGGCCGCCCTATCCCCACCGAGACCATCGCCCGCGAAGGCGAACGCGCTTTGAGCGAATTGGAGGAGGCCGAGCAGCGCATCAAGCGCAGCACCGAAAACACCCGCGACGCCGCGCGGGAATTGGGCTTTGCCTTTTCCTCGGCCTTTGAGGACGCGATTGTGCGTGGCGCCAGGCTGTCTGAAGTGCTCAAGGGTCTGTTGCAGGACATGACGCGCATCATGGCCCGGCGCACAATTACCGAACCCTTGGGCAATGCGGCCTCGGCCGGGCTTTCCAGCATTGGCGCGGGGAATTGGCTGAATGATATCGGCACAGCCATTGGCGGCTTGTTTCGCGCCGATGGCGGCCCGGTGTCCGCGGGGCAGCCCTATATCGTTGGCGAACGCGGGCCGGAATGGTTTGTGCCAAACCAAGCCGGCACGGTTCTGCCCAATGGCAGCGCGCCAGCCGGCACCACGATCAATACCTCCATCGCGATTGATGCGCGCGGCGCGGATGCGGGGGTTGAGGCGCGGCTGCGCATTTTGGCCGGGCAGATTGCGCGGCAGTCATCCAGCATGACGCTGGATGCCATTCGCCGGGGCGGCAGCGCTTATGAAACAGTGCGGGGATAACAGCCATGGTTGAATATGCCTGGCCCGAGGCGCTGCGCCCGACGCGGCTGACATTCTATTTGCAGCACAACACCACGCGCTTTGTCTCGCCCATCACGCGCCAGGCGCAGGTGCTCCGGCGTGAAGGTGCGCGCTGGGTGGCGCAGGCGAGCTTTGATCCTTTGGATCGTGTGCGTGCCGGGATACTGGAAGGGTTGCTGGCGGCGCTGGGGGGATCGCTGAATACCGTCAGGATCTATGATTGGCGGCGGGAATTCCGCAGTGGCGATCCGCGCAGCCAGGGCCAGGTGCCAAGCGGACCATTCTCCTTTGATGATGCGACGATCTTTACCGATGGCACGGGCTTTATTGTGGGCTCGGGCAATCCGGCGCTGGCCACGGGTGCGCCGCGCGGTGCGCTTTCGATCCAGACGCAGGGTTGGTATCCGAATGCCATCGCGATTGGTGCCGGCGACATGATCGGCCTTGCCGGGCGGCTTTACATCGCGACCGAGGCTATCACCGCATCCGGCACCGGCACTGCCACCATTCCGATCGCGCCGCCCCTGCGCGAAGCGCTGTTGGTAAACCAGCCACTGGTTTTGACGAAGCCCACCGTACCGATGCGCCTGGTCTCGGATGATGAGGCGGCCAATCCAACGCGGCCGGGGCGTTTCACGGCGATCACCATCCGGCTTGAGGAGGCGTTGTAATGTCCGGCACCACACCATCTCCGCGCCTCACGCCCGCTGCCATTGCCGCTGCGGCATCGCCTATCGCGGCACCTGTTGTGCTGGTGGAGCTTGATTTCGCCTCGGGCTTTTTTCGGGCCTGGACGGGCATTGGACCATTGCATTGGGCGGGCAAGGTGTTTGAGGGGCTGGGTGCCATTGGTGCCGTCAGCGAGATTGAGGAAACGGTCGAACTCCGCGCGGTGCGGCTCACGCTCTCGCTTTCGCCTGTGCCGCAGGATGTGGTGGATATCGCGCTGGCGGAGCGCAGCTTTCGCCTGCGCCCGGCGCGGCTATGGGGCGTGCTGCTGGATGCCGAGGGCGCTTTTGTCGCTGACCCATTCCCGCTTTGGGCCGGGCTGATGGATGTGATGGAAGTGACGGATGGGACCGAGGCGCGCATCGCACTGACCTGCGAAAGCCGCCTGGTGGATTTGGAGCGCGCCGAGGTGCGTCGCTACACGGATGCCGATCAGCAGGCGGAATATCAAGGC
Organism: Roseomonas sp.; assembly: GCA_020249505.1. Classification (GTDB taxonomy): domain Bacteria; phylum Pseudomonadota; class Alphaproteobacteria; order Acetobacterales; family Acetobacteraceae; genus Neoroseomonas. The sequence continues at coordinate 5,409 of JADCFN010000038.1, forward strand.
GACAGGTTTTTCGAATATGTCCCCGCCTTGCAGGAGGTGGAAATCCGGCTCCCGGCGCAGTGATGCGGCGGGCGGATTGCCAGTCGCCATCACATGGAATTCAACTCAGGCCGCTTCATTCATGGCGCGTCGCGCGGCGCGGGCCAGAAAGGCACTGCGGCTCAGCCCTTGGCGGCCAGCTTCCTTGTCTACCTCGGCCAGCACATCCTCCGGCAGGGTGATATTCACGCGCACAGCGCGGGCGTGCTGCGCCGGTGCTTTGACCAGAAAAGCCACCGCGTCGCGATGCGCGCGTTCCGCCATTACCGTTTCCAAGGTTGAAGCTGCGGGGATGGTTTCACCATCCTCAATCATGCCTTCGATATGCAAAGCGAGTGCTTCAACCGCTGCCGCGCGTGCCTCATCAAGGGTTTTCCCGGCAGAAATACAGCCGGGAAAATCCGGAAAGGAAACGCCGTAATCGCTGCCGGGTTCCTTGTGGATCAGGGCGATGTATTCCGACATGGTGGTCACTCCATCCTGAGGCCGGCTTGTCGCGCGATGCTGCGCAGGGTTCCGAGCGGCAAATCGCGCTTGGGGTGCGGCACCGTCACCCGCCCCGGCTTGGACGGGTGCTTGAACTGCACGTGACTGCCCTTTTGGGCGACTTGCACCCAGCCATTGGCTTTGAGCGCCCGAATGACGTCGCGGCTATTCATGTGCGTATTTACACACACTGGACGCGCAGTTCAAGAAGGCCCTGTCCCCATGGCCCCAACCGCCGAGCCTGCCCCGCTGTCAGCCGCGCAACGCAGCACAGATTGGGCGGTACGGCTGGCGGCGGTGCTGTCGGCGGCGCAAGCGCGTCCCTTTGACGCACGGCATTGGAATTGCGCGAGCTTCGCGCTTGCCGCTGTTGAGGCCGTGACGGGCCAAAAGCCCAGCGTGCGCGTGCTGCCCTGCCTTGCGGCCTCGGCGGATAGCGCTGGTTTCCCGCGCATCGCGCCTGCCTATGCGCGCGCGGGCGATATCGTCCTGGCCGGTGATCCACCGCGCCTTGGCGTGGTGGTTGAGGCAGGCCGGGCCGTCTTTGTCGGACCAAAAGGCCTGACCCACGCGCCGCTTACTGAATGCAGCATAGCCTGGAGGATTGGCTGAATGCCCGTCGCCATCCCGATCATTGCCGTCGCCGTCGGCGCAGTCGCCTCAGCCGCAGTCGGTAGTGGCATTATCGGCGCGCTGGTTGGCGCCGGCACTGCCTTTGCTATCACCAGCGTTGGCGGTTCCGTCTTTCCCTCGCGCCCACTCTCATCCCCCGCTATTCCAAGCCGCGCGGTCGATAACACCACCGCCCCCGGTGCGGGGCGTACACAATCCTTTCGCCAGCCACTCACGGAACATCAGATCGTCTTTGGCCGCTGCAAGGTGGGCGGGCCAATCGTGTTCATCCATTCCGCCACCGATGATCAGGGCCGCGCCGATGGGTATTTCTACGCTGTCGTCGTGCTTGCCGCGCATCGCGTGCAATCCATCGGCGATGTCTGGCTGGGTGATACTCTCGCGACCGATGCAAAATACAATGGGCTGGTTCGGATAGATCGCCATTTGGGCGCGGCAGACCAAGCCGCCAATGCCAATCTGATCGCCGAGACCGCCGGCAAATGGACCGCCAATCATCGCGGCCGCGGGCGTGCCTATGTCGCGGTGCGCCTGAAGATCACTGCCCAGGCCTTTCCCTCTGGCCCGCCCAATATCGCGGCCCTGGTGCAGGGCGCGAATAGCATTCTGGACCCGCGCAGCAATACCACCGGCTGGTCGGACAACCCCGCGCTCTGCCTTGCCTGGTATCTCACCGCGCCCTTTGGCTGGAAGGCATCCTGGGATGATATCGACATCCC
>JADCFN010000039.1 GCA_020249505.1 Roseomonas sp.
AGATCAACATAGCTGAACAAGGAACCAGCCACCGCGTCATTGCCACGCATCGCAACCTCGACCAAATGCAACAACAGTGAATCATAAATACGGAAATCAGGCTACGAATTTCAGCAGCCTGCTAGAGGCTCCCGTTTTTTCGCGAGCCTCGATCAAGCATCATTAGGGTTTAGGCAGCTTCGCCCCACCACGCGCTTGCAGGCGCGCCAGCAAGAAATCAATCTCGGCTGTGGTTTCCGCCGAAAGCTTGGGGCCGGGCGCGCGTAGCGCTGCGTGCGCGATGATGCCGCGCCGCGCCAGCACGTGCTTCCTGATGGCAAGGCCAAGCCCCGGCTGCAATTCGCTACGGATCAAGGGCAGGTGCAAATCAAAAGCCTCTTGCGCAGCGTCGCGCTTGCCTGCCCCCATCAGCGCAATCACCTCAGCCAGCATTTCCGGAAAGGCATAACCGGTCATGATGCCATCTGCGCCACGCGCCAATTCTTCGGGCAGGAATTGACCGCCATTGCCGCCGAGGATGCTGATGCGTGGCATCTTGCCTTCTGATTCCATCTTGCGGATGGCGGAAAGCTTATCGAGCCCGGGATAATCTTCGGCCTTCAGCATCACCAGGCGCTGATCGGCGGCGGCGCGCGCCACCATGGCAGCGCTGATGTGAATCCCAGTCAGTTGCGGGAAATCCTGCAAGACAAAGGGCGCATCGCCCACCACATCCATGGCCTGCATAATGTAGGACAGCACCGCATCATCGCCCTTCAGGCCCGGCGTCGGCGCCACCATGATGCCCGCCGCACCCAAATCAAGCGCGCCGCGCGCCACGGCGCGCATGCTGGCAAAACCAGGCGCCGAGGCACCCACCACCACAGGTACGCGCCCCGCCACACGATTGATCACGCGCTTCACGAAACTGATCGCTTCTTCCTGATCAAGCTTGGGCGCTTCACCCATCACGCCAAGGAGCGTCAGGCCACTCGCACCCGCGGCCAGAAAGGCATCGGTCATGCGATCGGCACTCGGCAAATCAAGCGCGCCATCGGGCAGGAAGGGGGTGGGCGCAATAACGAAAACGCCCTTGGCATTTCGGGTGAGCATGTACGGGTCCTCAGATGTTGAAGGGATCATAGAACAAGCCGCTTGCCTCGCCCAGGCTTGACGCTTGGCATAAAGCGCCATCCCATGGGCGCTTAAAGCCAAGCGGTCAGGAATACGCCATGTCCCAACATCAGGTGCAGCATTACCTTGCCGTGCGAGAGGATTGGCTCGCCGCGCGGCAGGAAGAAATCCTGGACCCCGCGCAGGTGATCATTGATCCGCATCACCATCTTTGGGACCGGCCGGGCTGGCGCTATTTGCATGATGAATTCCTGGCCGATCTGAAAAGCGGCCATAACATCAAGGCGACAGTTTATGTCCAAGCGCGGTCTATGCATCGCGCCGCGGGGCCGGAAGCACTGAAGCCGGTGGGCGAGACAGAATTCGTCACCGGCATTGCCGCGATGTTCGCAAGCGGCATCTATGGCGATATCGCCGCCAATGCCGGGATTGTGGGCTATGCGGACCTCACGCTTGGTGATGCGGTGCAGCCCGTCTTGGCAGCGCATATCGCCGCTGCCGGAGGGCGGTTTCGCGGCATTCGCCATATCGCGACCTGGGACCCGGACCCCGCCATGCTGAACCCGGCCTATACGCCGGCGGAAGACATGATGGAGAGTGCTGCCTTCCGCGCCGGCTTCGCTGCCCTTGGGCGGAATGGGCTTTCCTTTGATGCCTGGATTTATTTCCACCAAATCCCGCGCTTGGCGTCATTGGCGCGCGCCTTCCCGGAAATCCCCATTGTGCTGGATCATTGCGGCGGGATTCTCGGCATCGGCCCCTATGCCGGCAAGCGCGATGAGGTTTTCGCCGCCTGGTCGCGCAATATGGCGGAACTGGCGCAATGCCCGAATGTCATGGTGAAGGTGGGCGGGCTTGGCATGCGCCTGCCGGGCTTTGGGCTTGAAGCGGGCGCGATTGCGCCATCATCGGAAGAACTGGCCGAACATTGGCGCCCCTGGATGGAACGCTGCATCGCGCTTTTCGGCACGCAGCGCTGCATGTTTGAGAGCAATTTCCCGGTGGATAAGGGCGGCTATGGCTATGCGGTCGGCTGGAACGCCTTCAAGCGCATCGCCGCTGGTGCCTCAGCCGAGGAAAAGGCGGATCTGTTCTGGCGCAGTGCCGCGCGGTTTTATCGGCTGACGCAGTTTCTTTGATCGTGCCGGACGCTACGGAAGAGCCGGGATAAGATAATCAAGAAACAAATCAGGGTTTTCGGCAAAGGGGAAATGCCCAATGCCGTCCATGCGCTGGAACCGCGCACCAGGTATTTTCGCTGCCGTCGCGGCTGAATGCTCTGACGTGCAGGAATAATCATATTCACCGGTCAGCAAGGTGAGGGGGCATTTTTTTGTGTCAATCCGATGGATACGATCCCGCGCATCCCAATCGCCCGAATAAAAAAGAATATCTCCCGGGAAGGTCCCACAGCCGCCCTGGCTATAGTGCCACCAGACTTCCGCGGCGCATTCGGCAGGTGATTGCGGGGCCATCAGACCCTCAATCCATTCAGGTGTGAAAATGGCGGCGTTCACGCGTGGATGATCCGCCCATGGCGTACGCCGGCCGGCGATATGTTCAGAAGCCTCGCAGGCGATAATGGCAGCGAAGCGTTCTGGCGCGCGCAACGCCATCTCAAGGCAGATCTCACCGGACATGGAAGCGCCGAGGAGGATGGGTTTTTCGTCAAAGCCCCAGGCATCAAGGAAGTTCAGAATCAATTCGGCATAAAGGTTCGTATCCAGCGCCCAGGCCCCAGGTTCGGTGGCGGGTGCGGAACGGCCGTGTCCAGGCAGATCGAAGGCCGTTATAGCATAGCCTGCTTCCGCAAGCCGAGGATGCGCCATGAGTCGATGGAATTGCCGTGAATCGGACCCGGCGGTATGTAGCCCAAGGATTGGGCGCCCCTGCCCCGAGCTTTCGCCATACGCAACAAAATCGCGCCCCTTGGCACGCAGCGTGACATAGCGCCCTTGTGCTTTAGTGCAAGGAGTGGTGGTACCAAGCTGCGGTCTCAGTGAAGCCGGCGCTGGCATTGACGCGCCTGTGAGGGTCCAGCGTGCAAGATCGAAAACGCGTCGCAAAAGATGCGCATGTTGCGCCCAGGTGAGTTCATCGCCTTCAGCCGAAAATTCAGGAACGCGCATCCGCAAGGCATAAAGATGATGATGATGCCGAGCAGGGCGCAGTTTCAGAAATTCATCCCAAATCGCACCGCTGGCGATAAAGCGCGTCTCTGCTTCCGAGCCCATCGCGAGACCGACCATAGCATCTGAAAAAGTGATAGTGATCGCAAATCCTGATTGTATAACAGCAAAGCGCCCCTGGGCGCCCGGTAGCCGAGAGCGCAATACTTCATCGTTTACGCAAAGTGCCCGCCAGCGATCGAGCAATGGCGCGGCGCTAAACTTTTCCCAGCCTATGGTCATGCGAACTCCCGCTCAGTACGGCTTTAGCTTCCACGCTGTGGCTGGGCATGACAAGGGCTTTGGCTATTCGATCTGCGCTGGTGGTTCTGTCGCTGCACGCGGCAGAGGCGGCGGTGGAACCCACGGCCGAATGCCACGCCAGGCACGATCGGAAATTACTTGAACGCCTGTGGGCGAAAGCCAAACGGCATGTGGGCCGTCACGCCAGACGGAAAAGCGATCAATTAAAATACTCTGGCGGCAGCGCTGCCGGATGGGTTCGGCGGAGATGATCACAGCAACCGCACCACATTGCGCCACGATATTGCCGCGCCGCACCAGGAAGGCCCCCGGACCTTCATCCACGACGCAACCTTCAGCGCTGCAGCGAAGCTTTCCCTCGGCGGTGCTACCCTCGGCAGGCAAGGCTTGCGCGGCGGTTTGCCCGTAAAGGCGCAACCAGGCATCGCGCGTAAGGGACGAAGCGCCCGATTGGCGCTGCAGGAAAAGCGTATCGGCGGCGGAAATCGCAATCAGCCGCGCATCGCCGGAAATCAGAATATGCGGCGGCTGCACGAAGGCTGCGCTGGAAATGCCAAGGATCATGGGCAGCACGCCCAAGGCGCGCCACCAACTGCGCCAAAGACAAAGCCAGCAAAGCCCAAACGCAAAAACCATCAGCCCCCAAGCAGGGATTGGCATTGCCGCTTGCGTCGCACCAGGCCAGGCCGCGACGATGCGCGCCACCCATAAAACACCCTCTACACCAAGTCCCATGACCCAAAGCGCCGGGGTCTCCAGCCCAAGTGGCATCAGCATGGCAGCCAGCATGCCGGCGGGCATGACGATGAAGGAGGTGAGGGGAACCGCTATCGCATTTGCTGCGACTCCATACCATTGCAGCCGACCAAAATGGGCGAGGCCGAAGGGCGCCGTTGCAGCACCTGCCAGTACCGAGGTCATCATCAACCCAAGCACGGCAAAACCGATGCGCCATGCCCAACTCCTATGGCCTCGCAGCCCGGTAAGGCGCGGCTGCAACGCCTCCCACCCCGCAATCAGGGCGAGCACCGCCGCGAAAGACATTTGGAAAGACGGGCCAAGAAGCGAAGCCGGATCGAAGATCATCACGACCGCCGCAGCCCAGGCAAGGCCCCGCAGCGATATCGCTTTGCGCCCGGCCAGAATGGCCAGTGTCACCAGACACGCCATGGCAAAGCTTCGCTGCATGGGCACCTGCGCACCGGTCAGCAGCATGTAGAAGCCCCCGGCAAGCAAGGCGCCGCAGCCCGCCATCAGCTTGCCCGGCACTCGCAATGCCACAGGCCGGTACAACGCCAACAGCAAGCGCGTCACCCAGAAGGATACGCTCATCACAATCGCGATATGCAGGCCAGAGACGGAAAGCAGATGCGCCAGGCCCGAATCCCGCATGGCATTCAGATCAGCCGTTGGGATGGCGCTTTGGCTACCGGTCAGCAGCGCCGCTGAAATCGCCCCGGCCGAGCCCGGCAAGGCGGCCATCACCCGCGTTTCGAGTGCAGTGCGCAAACCGGCGAGTAATGGGGCTTCGCCTGCGCCTGGCGTCACCTCTGCCGCGCCAATGGCAAAGCCAACGCCGCCCTGACCGCTGAAAAAGGCAGCCCGCTGGAAATCCCAGGCGCCTGGATAGGCCGGTGCTGCCGGGGCGCGGATCAGGGCGCGGACGCTCAGCAGATCGCCGGGGGCTGGGCGCGCGGGGTCATCATTGCGCAGACGAATACGCAGGCTGCGTGCCAGGCGCGGTGCCTCTGGCCCGAGCCGCGCTTCGGCTAGCGTCACGCGCAGCCCCTGCGGTAGCGCCTGGACATTTTGCACAATGCCTTGGATCACCAAGGCACGTGGCGGCGGGGAGAGCGGCGGCGGCGCCCTTTGCGCATGCCAGAGCGTGACGGCGAAACCAAAGCTGCCCGCCGCAACCAAAGCGCAAAGCCAGCCGCAAAAGGGCCAGCGTCGCGCAACAAGCAGCGCGGCGATAATCAAGCCGGGGGCCAGCCAGATCAGCCGCGCATCCGGTTCGCTCCTCAGGCTGAAATACAGCAGGATGCCCGCCCCCATGGCGACCGGCAGCCACAGCGCCTGCTGCTGCCGTTCGGTGGCGAAGGCCTCGGCCGCCCTGGCCCACCAAACGCCGAGCGACGTGCTGAGGCTTGGGCTTTGGGACAGGGAGCGGGTTAAAACGGACACAACCATAAGTTTATATGAACCGTGCCAGACAACCAAACGGGAGATTCATCACGCCCGGGCTTTGGCGCCAGATTTCCCCAGCGCCGCTTGTGTTCTAAAGGTAGGGCATCAGGAGAATGATGACCACGCCATGACGGTTCGCACGCGCTTTGCCCCTTCCCCCACCGGCTATCTGCATATCGGTGGGGCCCGTACCGCCTTGTTCAATTGGCTTTTCGCGCGCCACCATGGCGGGGAATACCTGCTCCGCATTGAAGATACGGACCGCGAACGTTCCACCCGGGAAGCGGTGGATCAGATCCTGGATAGCTTGGAATGGCTTGGCCTTTCGCCGGATGAACCGCCGGTGTTTCAGGCGCAGCGGGAAGCGCGGCATCGCGAAATCGCCGAGGCGCTGCTGGCCATGGGCAAGGCCTATCGCTGCTGGGCGACGCCGGAAGAACTGGCCGAAATGCGCGAACGCGCCGCCGCCGAAGGCCGCCCGCCGCGTTATGACCGCCGCTGGCGGGACCGTGAACCCGGCCCGGAACAGGCGGGCAAGCCCTTCGCCATCAGGATAAAGGCGCCGTTGGAAGGCGAGACCGTTGTGCCCGATTTGGTGCAGGGCGAAGTGCGCGTTGCCAATAGCGAATTGGATGACATGATCATCCTGCGGAGTGATGGCACACCAACCTATCTGCATGCCGTGGTGGTGGATGACCACGATATGCGAATCACCCATGTGATCCGCGGCGATGACCATCTGACCAATACCTTCCGCCAATGCATGGTCTATGACGCGATGGGCTGGACGCGCCCGCATTTCGCCCATGTGCCGCTGATCCATGGCGCGGATGGCGCCAAGCTATCGAAGCGCCATGGCGCGGTATCCGTCTTGGATTTTCGTGAGCAAGGCTTCTTGCCCGATGCAGTCTGCAATTATCTGCTGCGGCTTGGCTGGGGGCATGGTGATGAGGAATTCATCCCGCGCGATCGGGCGGTGACGCTATTCGATATCAAGGATGTCGGGCGCGCGGCGGCGCGGATGGATTATGCCAAGCTCACGCATTTGAACGGGCAATATCTGCGTCTGGCCGATGATGATACGCTGACGCGTGACGTGCTTGAACGGTTGGCGAAACGCACCGTATTATTCGGGCCGGATGGTGCCAAGCGCGTGCGGATGCTGATGCCCTTCCTCAAGGAAAGAGCCAAGACGCTGGAAGAATTGACCGGTGCTGCGGCTTTTGCGGTGCAGGATGGGCCACCGATCATGGAAGCCAAGGCCGAGGCGTTATTGACACCAGAAGCCAAGGCGCGGCTTGCCGATCTGGCGGCGTTTTTGCAGACAGCACCGTGGGAAAAGCAGGATCTAGACCAGTGGCTGCGCGATTACTGCGAGGTGAAGGGCATCAAGCTTGGCCAGGTGGCGCAGCCCTTGCGCGCGGCACTCAGCGGCAGCACCACCAGCCCACCCATTGATGCCGTGCTTTGGGCACTTGGGCGGGAGGAGGCGACGCTGCGCATCCTCGCTGCTGCCGGCTGAGGTTTTGCTAACCTTCATTTAGTCGGCGCGGATATTGCTAGTCGGCGCGGATATTGCCGCGCCGGATAACTTCGCCCCATTTGGCCATTTCGGCTTTGATGAAGTCACCGAATTCCGCGCGGCTATTGCCACCCGGAACTGCACCTTGATCGAAGAGTTGCCCTGATATCTCGGGATCCTTGATGGCGCCCGCCAGCGCGCTGTTCAGCCGTTCCAGGATAGGCTCAGGCACGCGCGCTGGTGCCACGAACCCGTGCCAATTATTCGTATCCACACTGGGATAGCCGAGCTCAATCATGGTTGGCACATCAGGCAACCACGGCAGGCGCTGTGCAGAGCCAACGGCCAGCGCGCGAATCGTACCCGCGCGGATTTGCGGCAGTAGGATCGGGAGATCAGCCAGACCAACTTGAACTTCATTCTGGATCAGGGCTGTGGTCAGCGGGGCGCCGCCACGATAGGGCACGTGCGTCATCTCAATGCCCGTGGCGTTTTTCAGCAATTCGCCGGCCAGATGCGGCAGGCTTCCCGAGCCGGTCGATCCTTGGTTAATCCGACCCGGCTGTGCACGTGCCGCCGTGATGAGTTCTTGCAAGGAACGGAAGGGCGTTGCCGAGGATACGACAATGGGTTCCGGCACCAGAACCCCCAGCGTCAATGGCGCAAGGTCACGCAGAGGATCGTAAGGCGTACCACGATCAAGCTGCGGTGAAATCGCCACGCCGCCGGCGCTGCCAAGAACGATGGTATAGCCATCGGGTGCCGCTTTCGCCGCCACATCAACGCCGGTCACGCCACCCGCGCCAGGACGATTGTCAACGATTACCGGTTGACCAAGCGCTGTCATCATTTTGGGTGCGAGGAGACGCGCCACGATATCGCTGGGACCACCCGCTGCGAAGGGAACGATGATACGGATGGGGCGATTTGGGAAATTCTCCTGCGCTGCAAGCGGCGCGCAGAACAGAATGGCAAAGATTGCGGCTGTGGTTGATCGTATCATGATAGGCGTTCCTCCTGCTTCGATCTTTTGTTTTCGTCTTTCAAATGCCATGATTGCGAAGGTGACAAAGAACTGCAAGCGGTGAAGGAAGAACTCCAGCATGAAGATCACGCGGATCGAGACCAGGATTCATCGGAGCGGTTTCACCTATGGCGTTGGACTTGATGCAGTGGGCGGTACCAGCCGTACAACTGGTGGCAATCTGGCGCTCAAGACCATGGATACGCTACTGGTTAAGGTTGAAACGGATCAAGGCGTTCATGGCTGGGGAGAGGGGTTTGGTTTCACCCTGGTGGATACAACGCGTGACGCGGTAGATCGGCTGATTGCGCCGGCCAGCATTGGTCAGGATGCGCGGAATATCGTTGCGCTTAATCGCATGCTGCAAAAGCGGTTTCATAATTTTGGCCGTAACGGACCCGTGACCTTCGGCATTTCCGCGATTGATATCGCGCTTTGGGATATTGCAGGCAAAATTGCAGGCAAGCCCTTGCACGCGCTGCTGGGTGATGCTGGGCGGGACAAGGTTTGTGCCTATGCAAGTCTGCTGCGTTATGGAAATCCAGAAGACGTTGCGCGTAATGCGGCTGAGGCTGTGCAGCGCGGGTATCGTGATATCAAACTGCATGAAATAGATTTGGCGTGCATCCGTGCGGCGCGTGGCGCAACTCCAGCAGATATTCCGCTCATGCTCGATATCAATTGCGCATGGGATAATGAAGAAGATGCTTTGGATTTCTGCGAGGCAGTGAAGAATTTGGGCGTTGCTTGGGTGGAAGAACCAACCTGGCCGCCTGAGGATCATGCCGCCATGGCGCGGGTGCGCGCAGCCTCTCCCTGCGCGATCGCGGCGGGGGAAAATGCATCAAACCCCGAGGATTTTTGCCGCATAATCGAAGCTGGCGCGGCGGGCATCTTGCAACCCAGCGTGACCAAGGTCGGCGGGCTGACTGCGATGCTTGAAGTGGCGGAACTCGCGCAGGGTGCGGGCCTCCGGGTAGTGCCCCATTGCCCATATTTTGGGCCTGGGCTGCTGGCGAGCCTGCATTTTCTTGCGGCAATGGAGGTGGCTGAGCCTTTGGAGATTTATTTTGCGGACCTCGAGAAGCCGCCTTTTGGACGGTATCTTGTGCCGCTGGATGGCAAAATTTCTGTGCCGCAAGGCCCGGGGCTCGGGTTGGAGCCTGAATGGTGAAATTTGAGGCACTGGCCGTCGCCTCGGAAAAATAAAGTTAGAACAATGGGTTGGTGATCTTTGAGGCCCCCGGACGACATTTGCTGCCCCGCTTGACGTGTTTTGTTGATGGTACTAGAAGCCCGTTCACCGCGAGGTTGTGTGGTGTTTGGGCTTGACTGGCTGTTTTGTATTGGCTAGTGTTTTTGCCCTGCCGATGATCGGTGTGGTTGAGGGGGCCGGCGATGTGG
>JADCFN010000004.1 GCA_020249505.1 Roseomonas sp.
ACAATCTGGTGCGCCTGCCGAAGTTGCTGGTGGTAGCAGCATGACGCCCGGAATCCGTCCAGGGCGTGCCGCCAGGGCCAAAAGGTCACTGAAAATGGTTGTATTCAGGCGAAAGCAGCGTTGAAAACATGCGCGCAAGCCAAAATGCGATCCTCAGCGACAGCTTTTCAGTAGCCTGCTAAACCTTAGTGTGGTCGCATTTTCCGAATCGCCGAGTGATTCCACTTGGCTTGGAAATGCTCCTAGCCAATCCTCTCCCAATACAATTCCAATTGTTGCATGGCGCCATCCACCATGCGCGCCGGCGGCTTCAGCCAAACGCCAGCACCTTCCGCGCGCACCTGGCGGACCTGATCGCCACCAATTCGCTCCGCCAGATTGCTGTCATCAACGCGGGTGATCAGCGTTTGGCCATCGAAGGTGTAATTGCCCGTATAGGCGGACCAGAAACGCTTCACGCCAGGCGGCAGCACCGCCCGGCCATCACCCGTCGCGGCCTGCATGCGCTTTGGGCCGAATTGCACAATGCCTGTTGGCTCCGGCCCATATTGATGATGTTCCAGCGGTTGGCCTGCCGCGTCGGTGGCGCGCACGCGCAGCAATTGCCAGGTGCCAAGCAGAGAAATCATGTCCGTCCTTTCAGGCTGCCGCCCGCGCGTCTTCCAGAATCATCGCCGCCGTTTTCTCACCAATCATGATGGAAGGCGCATTGGTATTGCCCGCCACCACGGATGGCATGATGGAAGCATCCGCAACGCGCAGCCCCGACACGCCGTGTACGCGCAATTGCGGGTCAACCACGCTATTGCTGCCAATACCCATGGCGCAGCTGCTGGATGGGTGGTGATTTGTCGTACCGGTTTCGCGCACGAAGCGTTCCATATCGGCTTCACTTTCCATGGCATTGCCCGGCACCAATTCCCCAAGCGCAAAGGGCTTCAATGCTGGTTGTTCCACCAACCGCCGTACCAGCTTGATGCCATTCAGCATCGCACGCATATCATAATCGGTTGCAAGAAAGCCGAAGGTAATCGCCGGTGCTGCGAAGGGATCAGGGCTCGCCAGCCTGACCGTACCACGGCCTTCGGGCGCCAGATGCACCGGGCTTAGCGTGAAGCCCGAAAAAGGATGCGGAATGACACCTTTTTTGGAGCGTTCAAGCGTGCTCCATTCCAGCAGATTGATCTGCAAATCCGGCTGTTCCAGGCGCGGGTCGGATCTGGTCAATACGCCCGTGCGCACCGCATTCACCGCCATGGGGCCGCTGCGAAACAAGCCATATTGCAAAGCGGCGGCAATTTTGCGCGGCCAGCTATTTTCCAGATCATTGAAGGTGAGCGGTTTGGCGCAACGCCACATCAGATAGACGCAGAAATGATCATGCAGATTGGCGCCCACCGCCGGCATATCGCGCAGCACCGGAATGCCCATTTCCTGCAAATGCTCTGCCGGCCCAAGCCCTGATAATTGCAACAATTGCGGCGACCCATAAGCCCCGCCCGAGACAATCACTTCCCGCCGCGCCCGCACGCGCTTAAGCCCGCCTGGGTCGCGATATTCCACGCCAGTCGCACGCCTATTTTCGATCACCACCCGCGTCGCATGGGCATTGGTGCGGATATCCAGATTGGCGCGGCCCTTCGCGGGCGCCAGATAAGCGCGCGCGGTGCTCCAGCGCCGATTGGCGCTGGTGGTGGATTGATAATACCCGGTGCCTTCTTGCACCTTGCCATTGAAATCCGGGTTGCGCGGTATCCCGGCCTGCTCCGCCGCGCTGATCATCGCCTCCGTCAATTCTGTCGTGCCAGTGTGATCCGAGACATTAAGCGGCCCGCCAACACCATGGAATTCATCCGCCCCGCGCGCCTGATTTTCACTTTTCTTGAAGTAAGGCAGCACGGAATCATAATCCCAGCCCGTGCAGCCGCGCTGGCGCCAGGAATCATAATCGCGCGGATTGCCCCGCATATAGACCATGCCATTGATGGAGCTCGTTCCACCCAGCGTCTTGCCGCGCGGCACAAAGAAGCGACGGTCATTCAGTTGCTTTTGCGGCTGGCTCTCAAAGCACCAATTGATCGCCGAATTCGCATAGACTTTCGCAAAACCCAGCGGAATATGAATCCACGGGTTACGATCTGGCGGCCCCGCTTCCAGCAAGCACACCGAATAGCGTCCATCTTCCGAAAGCCGCGCGGCAACCGCCGCGCCGGCGGAACCGGCGCCCGAGACGATAAAATCGAATACCCCCGCTTCTTCGGTCATGCCGCTTGCCCCCATGCGCCATCCGCCGACACCACGTGCCCTGCGTAAAACACGCGCCGGCGCGGCGGATGCGCGCCAATGGCATCCGGAATATTCTCAGCCGCGATGGTAAAGAAATGCGCGGGGTTCCCGGGCGCTATGCCGTAATCCGCAATGCCAAGCGCGGCAGCGCCTTCGGAAGACACCATGCTGAATAACTCAAGGATCAACGGATCATGGCGCAAATCTTCCCGCCAGCCGATCACTGAAGCGCGTTCCAGCATATCGGCATTGCCATAGGGGCTCCAGGTATCGCGCACATCATCATTGCCACAAAAAACGCGCACACCGGCGCGGCGCAGCAGCATGAGCGGCGGCATGGTCGCACTGCCCGCGCCATGCGTCACCAACGCGATACCGCAGGATGCCATCATCTCAGCAGCCGCTTTCTGTTTTGATTCGGCGATGCCGCCCAAACAAAAGCCATGGCTGATGGTGGCCCGCCCCGCCATGCCATGCGCGCGCACGCGGGCGCAGATTTCAAGTAGGCTGAACAGGCCAAGCTCGCCTGGCTCATGCAAGTGGATGTCCACGCCAACGCCGCGCTTTTCCGCAATGGCGAAAATGCCATCCAATTGCCCGCGCGGGTCGCGATCCACCTCACAGGGATCAATGCCGCCCACCAGCTCCGCCCCTGCGCCAATGGCGGCATCCAGCAGATCCAGCATGGGCTTGCCGCCCGCGCGCATCACGCCCGCCTGGGGGAAGGCCACTATCTGCACGGTGGCGGCGCCTTGATGCGCCTCCCGCGCCGCCAGCACGCCCTCCAGCGCCGAAAGCCCGAAGGCGGGCGTGATGTCGGCATGGGTGCGGATATGCGCCGTGCCATTCGCCACACAGCGCCGGATCAGCGCCCCGGCCCGCGCGGCGGTATCCAAGGGCAGCGAGGGCAGCAGCCTTTCATCGGTCGCGATCCGGCTCATGCGGAAGGGCTCGGCGGCATGGGGTGTCCAGGGCAGGCCGAACAAGGTCTTGTCCAGATGCATATGGCCATCCACCAGGCCGGGCAGCAGCAAATCCCCACCCAGATCCAGCACCTGGCCCGCCGGGGGCGCTGGGCCATCGGCGGGTAAGATGGCCGCAATCCGTCCATCCTTCAGCGCCAGGCGTCGCCCCGGCGGCCCCTCGTCGGCCAAGCGGAAATTCTGCAAAACCACATCATAGGGCGCTTCAGCCATGCCCTTCCTCCCCAATCTGGCGTGCCGCTCTGCGCCCCACCAAGTCATTTGAGGGGATGATGCGGGCCGCTTTCCGCCAGCGTCAATCGCTTTCGGCCCCGCTTATGGTTGACGGAATGCGCCCGCTCTCCCTATAGGGACGCCACCCCGCCGGGGTGGACCTGTGAATGGCCCGCCGCCGGCGCTCTTTCTTTGCCTTATGGCTACGACCCCCTGGGAGAAGTATCGTGAAGCGTACCTATCAGCCCTCCAAGCTCGTCCGGAAGCGTCGCCATGGCTTTCGCTCCCGTCTTTCGACCGTGGGCGGCCGCAAGGTGCTGGCCAATCGCCGCGCTAAGGGCCGCAAGCGTCTTTCCGCCTGAACCAAGCCTCGTGCGGGGTGGTGGGATGGCGCGGCTTGATGAAGGCTCCCCGCCATTGCGGCCCTCCCTGCCTCGGCTGGAAAGGCTCAAGAAGCGCCGGGAGTTTTTGCGCGCCGCATCGCGCGGCAAGCGTGCGGCGCGTCCTGGGCTTGTTTTGCAAGCGCTCGCCATCCCCGAACCCTCGCTCAGGCTGGGCTTCACCGTGACGAAAAAAATCGGCAATGCCGTGATTCGCAACCGGGCCCGCCGGCGCCTCAAGGAAGCCGCGCGGCTGACGCTGCCCGCTATGGCGCTTTCCGGCTGGGATTTGGTGCTGATCGGGCGTGATGCGACTGCCGAGCGCCCCTTTCCGCTATTGATCGAGGATCTGCGTGTTGCCCTTCGCCAAGCAGGTGTTGCGCCATGAACCTGCCCGCCACTGCGCTGAAGGGCTGCGTGCATGCCTATCGCTACACGCTGCGCGGAGTTATCGGCAGCCACTGCCGCCATTACCCGACCTGTAGCGATTATGCGCTGGAAGCTTTGGAAGACCATGGCGCGCTGCGCGGCGCCTGGTTGACCACCCGGCGTATCCTGCGCTGCAACCCCTGGACCCCTGGCGGCTACGACCCCGTCCCCCGCCCCAAAAACACCAAAGGCTGAGCACCCGCCATGGATCAGAAGCGTCTGTTCGCCGCGATTGCACTTTCAATCGGCATTCTGCTGCTTTTCGATGTGTACAAGCGCATGAACATGCCGCCCGAAGCGCCAGCCCCCGTCACGCAGCAGGCGCCCGCGCCAGCCGTGCCCGCGCCGGCCGCCTCCGGCGCACCCGTGCCGGCCACCCCCATTCTCACCGCGCCAACGCAGCAGGAAGCAGCACCTGCCGCGCGCGCGCCGGCACGTCGTATTGCCATCGAAAACCCCTCAGTCGCCGGTAATCTCAATCTGCGTGGGGCGCGGCTTGATGATCTGGTGCTGCTGCGCCATCGCGAAACCACTGATCCTGGCTCCGCGCCGGTGCGGCTGTTTGCGCCGCGCGATTCCGCCGCACCTTATTTCGCGCAATGGGGCTGGACGGCGGCGGATGGCCGCACCCGCGTGCCGGATAATGATACGGATTGGCAGATCAGCGGCGGGCCGCTCGCGCCCGGCAAGCCGGTCACGCTCACCTGGGACAATACACAGGGACAGGTTTTCGAAATCCAGCTGACTCTCGATGAGAATTACATGTTCTCCGCCGAACAGCGCATGCGCAATACCAGCGGCGATACGGTGGCGGTGCTGCCCTGGGCGCGCATTCGGCGCGAAGTGACACCCAAGGTGGAAGGCTTCTTCATTCTGCATGAAGGCTTCACCGGTGTTGTTGGCGGGCGCTTGAATGAAGTGACCTTCGCTGACGCCAAAACTGAAGCGCAAAAGCGCCGTGGTGCTGCCTTTGAACAGGAAGATGTCGGCGGTTGGGTTGGTATTACCGACAAATACTGGCTTGCGGCGCTGATGCCGGCGGCGGCGGATCAACCAATGCGCGCTGCCTATCGCTTTGTCAGTGAAGCCCCCGGCACAGCGGGTGAGCGTTGGCAGGTGGATATCGCTGCCCCAAGCGCGCAGCAAATCGCGCCAGGTGCCGCGGATGGCTTCAAAAGCCGCCTGTTTGCCGGTGCCAAGGAAGTGCATCTGCTGGATGATTACGCAGCGCGCTTCGGCATCAAGGATTTCGACAAGGCCATTGATTTCGGCTGGTTCTACTTTCTGACCAAGCCCTTCTTCTATGCGCTGGATTGGCTGTTCCAACTTTTTGGCAATTTCGGTGTCGCCATTTTGGTCTTTACGCTTGCCATCAAGATCGTCTTCTTCCCGCTGGCCAATAAGGCCTATAAATCCATGGCGAAGATGAAGGTGCTTGCGCCCAAAATGGCCGAGCTCAAGGAACGCTACAAGGACGACCCGCAAAAGGCGCAGGTCGAAATGATGGCGCTTTACCGGAGTGAGAAGGTAAACCCTGCCTCCGGCTGCTTGCCGATCCTGATCCAGATCCCGGTGTTCTTCGCGCTTTACAAGGTGCTGTTCGTTACCATCGAAATGCGCCACCAGCCCTTCTTTGGCTGGATCAAGGATTTGTCTGCGCCTGATCCCACCAACCTGTTCAACCTGTTCGGCCTGCTGCCTTTCGATCCCGCGGCCTGGAGCAGCTTTTTGCACATGCCGGCCTGGGCGCTGATCATGGGCTTGACCATGTGGGTGCAGCAGAAGCTGAACCCGCAGCCGCCCGATCCGATTCAGGCGAAGATTTTCGCCTGGATGCCGGTGATCTTCACCTTCATGCTGGCATCCTTCCCGGCCGGGCTGATCATTTATTGGGCCTGGAACAATACGCTTTCCGTCGGCCAGCAATACTACATCATGCGCCATGAACGCGCGGCATCCCGCGTGGCCAAGGCCGGCGGCAAGAAGGCGTGATACCGCTTGCCAGGTTTGCGTGATGAGTGGTTTGGCCGAGGCTAGCACAGAAGAAGCGCGCGCCGCCCTGCTTGAAGCGGGGCGGCTGCTTTTTGCGCGGCCTTGTGATTTCTACTTCGGTGCCCAAAAACTTGAACAAGTACCACCGCCCGGCCTGCCCGAGATCGCCTTTTGCGGGCGGTCCAATGTCGGCAAATCATCCCTGCTGAATGCGCTGACAGGGCGCAATGCCCTGGCCCGCGTTTCCAATACACCTGGGCGCACGCGCCAGCTCAATTTCTTCAATTTGGGTGATCGGCTGGCACTCGTGGATATGCCTGGCTATGGCTATGCCAAGGCATCCAAGGAATTGCAGGCCGATTGGCAGGGCATGATGTTCGAATACCTGCGCGGCCGGCCCAATCTGCGCCGCGTGCTGCTGCTGATGGATGCGCGGATTGAAACCAAATCCGCCGACCTTGCCGCGATGAAATTATTGGATGAGGCCGCGGTCGCGTTTCAGATCGTGCTGACCAAGGCCGATGATGTGCCGCCCGCGCAATTCGCCAAGCGCTTGGCCGAGGTTCAGGCGCTGGCGCGGCGCCATATCGCCGCCCATCCCATGGTGCTGGTGACCAGCAGCGAAACCGGTCAGGGCATGCCCGAATTGCGCGCAGAGCTTGCTGCCTTTGCCCTGCCGGGCTGAAGCCTATTCAAACCGGTTTGACCGAGGAAACCCGTTGGGCGGCGCCTTGCCCGCACCAGCGCGATTGCCGACCCAGGCGCGCAAATCGGTCTCGGTGCGGGTTCTTTCGCCAAGCACCCAGGAAAGTCCTTCCTTCCGCGTAAACACCTTCGCATCCGCCAGCCCGCCATCGCGATAGCTTTGCAATTGCACGCCGCGCCCGCGCGTCATCTCGGGCACCTGATCAATCGGGAAAATCAGCAATTTGCGATTTTCGCCAATCACCGCAATGGAATCGCCTTCCGCTGGCGCGCAGATCGCCGCTTCCACCGGCGGGTCCACATTCAAGACCTGCTTGCCGGTGCGCTTTTCCGCGAGCAATTCCTCGCCCTTCACCAGGAAGCCTTTGCCATCGGATGCCGCGACCAGATAGCGCAGCCCTTCGCGGTGCACGAATAGCGCAACCACCGCATCTTCATTGGTCAGGTCAAGCATCAGGCGCACCGGTTGCCCATCGCCGCGCCCACGCGGAATGGCATCGGCCTTTAGTGTGAAGGCTTTGCCATTGGTTGCGAACAGCACCAGCCGATCCGTGGTCTCTGCATGGAGAGCGATGAACAGGCTGTCGCCTTCCTTGAAGCGCAATTCGCCATCCAAGGACACATGGCCCTTCTGCGCCCTGATCCAGCCTTTCTCCGACAGGATCACGGTAATCGGCTCACGCTCCACAAAGGCCGCTTCATCCACGACCACTTCTGGCAAGACGGTACCGGTGGCCGTGCGCCGCACCCCCAGCGCGCCATCGCCAAAGCGCGCACGCATGCTTTCAATTTCTTCCGCAATCGTTTCCCAGCGCGCTGCTTCGGATTTCATCAGCGCCTGCAGCTTTTTCTGTTCCGCGCTGAGCTTCTTATGCTCCTTGCGGATTTCCATTTCCTCAAGGCGCCTGAGCGCCCGTAGCCGCATATTCAGGATGGCTTCCGCCTGCGTATCGGTCAGGCCAAAGCGTTCCATCAGCCTGGGCTTTGGTTCATCTTCTTCCCGGATGATACGAATCACCTCATCCAGGTTGAGATAGGCGATCAGATAGCCATCCAGAATCTCAAGCCGCCGCGCAATGGCGCCGAGCCGGTGATTGGTGCGCCGCTGCAGCACCTCATGCCGATGATCCAGCCAGGCGCGCAGCACTTCCCTGAGGCTCATCACACGCGGCGTGCGATTGGCATCCAGCACGTTCATATTTAATGGAAAGCGCGATTCCAAAGCGGTGGCGCGGAACAGCGTTTCCATCAGCACCGCCGGTTCCACATTGCGCGATTTGGGTTCCAGCACGATCCGCACCTGTTCGGTGCTTTCATCGCGTAAATCGGCTAGCAGCGGCAGCTTCTTTTCTTCGAGCAACTGCGCAATCTGTTCGATCAGCCGCGCCTTCTGCACCTGATAGGGAATTTCGGTGACAATGATCACCCAGCTTCCGGCCTTGCCCTTTTCCACTTCCCATTTCGCGCGCACGCGAAACCCGCCGCGGCCGGTTTCATAGGCTTCACGCATGGCTTCCTGGCTTTCCACCAGAATGCCGCCAGTCGGGAAATCCGGCCCCTTGATGTGGCGCAGCAATTGATCCGTCCCGGCATTGGGGTTGCGCACCAATTCAAGCGCGGCGGCGCAGAGTTCCCCGGCATTATGCGGCGGGATGGAGGTTGCCATGCCGACGGCAATCCCCGCCGCGCCATTGGCGAGCAGATGGGGAAAGGCCGCCGGCAGCACGATGGGTTCGCGTTCCTCCCCATCATAAGTCGCGCGGAAATCTACCGCGTCTTCCTCAATGCCTTCCAGCAGGGCTTGCGCCACTTCCGTCAGCCGCGCTTCGGTGTAACGCATGGCGGCAGCGTTATCGCCATCAATATTGCCGAAATTGCCCTGGCCTTCGACCAGCGGGTAGCGCGCCGCGAAATCCTGCGCGAGCCGCACCATCGCCTCATAAATCGCGCCATCACCATGCGGATGGTATTTACCCATCACATCGCCGACGATGCGCGCGCATTTCTTGAACCCCGCTTCCGGGTCCAGCCGCAATTGCCGCATCGCCCAAAGCAGGCGGCGATGCACGGGCTTCAACCCATCGCGCACATCCGGCAGGGACCGCGCGGTAATCGTGGAAAGCGCATAGGCCAGATAGCGTTCTGAGAGCGCATCCGCGAGCCGCGTTTCACGCTCTGCCCCGTTGGGCGTCAGTGCTTTGACATCATCGGGCATGGGCGAATCGTATCCTTATTCAGTGAAAGCTTTAGCCACCGGCTTGACGTAGTGCAAAGCCTTGCAGCCACCCTTGCTTCAAGACTTCGTAAAGCATTCTTCCGGTATTCTTTCTTCCATGATGAACCTCGCCATCGCCCCCATAAGGCAGGATTTTGTGCCTGAGCCCGCGCCCTCGGTCTGGGTGACCTGGGCTGAGGGCATTGCCGGCCCGGCTACCCTGGCCCCGCGGGGGGAATTTCGCTGCTTTTTGGTCTTCTCCCTGGCTCTCAGCGCGGCGTCAGCGGCGCAAAGGGCGGAAATGACGCTGCGCAACCTTGGCTGGAATCACGTGGCGACACTCAGCGGGTCACGCCTCAATCCCGAAAGGCTGCATTCCCTGCCGGAGGAGTTTCACGAAATCTGTGAAGCCGCCATGTGCGGGCAGACTGGTGTCATGCATTACCGCGTCAATCGGCGATCAATGCCGCAATTCGCTCCGCCAATCTGAACCGCGCTTCGGGCAAGGGGCGGTGGCGCGCGCCAAAGGCGTCGCGTTCCAGAAAATACCCGGTCAGTTTCAGCCCCGCTGCCCAGGACGAAGCATCCCCCAGGCTTTCCGCATCGCGCAAAAAGGCGGGCAGGGGCAGCAGCTTGTCCAGATAGGGCGCCGCCGCCCCGGCGCTCACCACCCGGCCCGTGCGGGGTGAGACATGCGTCAGCCCCTCATGCACGCCAGTTACGGCGCAGCGTGTCAGATCAAGCCCATAGCCAAGCTCGGCCAGGATCAGCGCTTCAAACCGCACATAATCCGCGACCACGCCCTCAGCGCCGCCGGCCAAATGGCCAATCAGGGAAACGAGGCCAGCAAAGGCGCGGGGATGGGCTTCGCGTTCCGGCAGCGCATCTGCGGCGATGGCGCAGGCAGAAGATAGCAGCGCCAAGGCCAGCGGTTCATCCATGGCAAGTGCGGCCGCCGGATGGACCAATTCACCACTGAGACTCCCCAATTGATCGGAGAGCCGCGCGACCCAGCGCGCCTCAATCAGATTGCCCGGCAACCATAACCCCGCCTGAGCGCGTGAACCGCCGCCCTTCACCAGCCCCGCATGGCGGCCATGCGCTTCGGTCAGCACCGTCACCACCGCGCCGCCTTCACCATGCGGGCGAAGATCAAGCACCACCGCCGGCGCCTGCCATTCAACGCTCATGCTGACCCGTGCTTAACCGGCATCCTCAAGCCCAATGGCGCGGATGCGTGCGGCGGTTTCATCCCAATCGGGCTTTTCCTTCACATTCAGAAAAAGATGCACCGGGCGTTCCAGAAGCTTCGTCAGTTCCAGCCGCGCGAGGCGCCCAATTTCGCGAATGCGGCTGCCCTTATCGCCAATCAGGATCGCCTTTTGTGAGGCACGCGCGATGTAGATGGTGCAATCAATGCGCACCGACCCATCGGGCTTTTCCGTCCAGGCTTCGGTTTCGACCGAGGCGTGATGCGGCACTTCCTGATGCGTCTGGCGCAGGATTTGTTCGCGCACAATTTCGGCGGCCAGCATGCGGTTCGGCAAATCGGTCAGATCATCTTCCGGGAAAAGATAAGGGCCGGGCGGCACAGCCTCCGCCAGACGATCCAGCAGCCGATCAAGCCCCTCGCCCTTTTCGGCGGAGATCATGAAGGTCTCGGCAAAGGGCAGCAGCTTATGCAATTCCGCCGTCAACGGCAGCAATTGCTCGCGCGGGATCAGATCGGTCTTGTTCAACACAAGCCAAATCGGCCGGCGTGTCTTGCCGAGTTTTTCGATAATGCCACGCAAGGGTTCGGTCAGCCCAGCGCGCGCATCCACAATCAGCAGTGAGATATCGGCATCCTGCGCGCCACCCCAGGCGGCAGCGACCATGGCGCGGTCCAGCCGCCGGCGCGGCGTAAAAATGCCAGGTGTATCCACCAATACCAATTGGCTTTCACCGCGCATCACCACGGCGCGCACGCGGAAGCGCGTTGTTTGCGGCTTCGGTGAGACAATCGTCACCTTGCTGCCGGCAAGCCTATTCACCAGCGTGGATTTGCCGGCATTGGGCGCGCCCAGAATGGCGATCAATCCGCAACGCGTTGTCATGCTTCCAAACCCTTCAACCAGGCTTCCGCCGCTGCCTGTTCGGCAGCGCGTTTGCTGTCGCCCTCACCCTGCGCTTCCCGCCCTGCCGCCAGCACACTAATCACAAAGCGCGGCGCATGGGCGGGGCCGCTGGATTGCACCAGGCCATAGGCCGGCAAACCCAAGCCGCGCCCAAGGGTCCATTCCTGCAAACGGTTCTTGGCCGAGGTCGGCGGGCGCAAATCCGCTTCCATCAACCCGGCAAAGCAGCGCCGCACCAAGGCGCGCGCCGGCGCAATCCCGCCATCCAGATAAATCGCACCCAGCACTGCTTCAAACGCATCGGAAAGCAGATTGCGCGGCCCCATCAGCCCCGTCGCGCGATACCGCGCAGGCATGCGCAAATCCGCACCGAGCCCCAATTCTTCCGCCACCTTGCAGAGCGTATCGGCAGAAACCAGCATGGAAAGCCGCTTCGCCAAATCGCCCTCACGCTCATCCGGGAAACGCTCGGCCAGCCATTCTGCGATGCAAAGTCCCAGCACGCGGTCGCCGACAAATTCCAGGCGCTCATTGGAAAGCAAACCCTCACCGCGGCTTTCCGCATCGGTGCTATGGGTCAGCGCACGCGTGAGCAATTCCGGGCGAGCAAAATGATGGCCCAACCTCACTTCCAGATCAGCACTCATGCTTTGTCTAGACGCATCACTTGACCGTGCTGAATAGCCGAGACCAGCGAATGGCAAAGGGCCAATTCCACACCTGCCACCAGGCCGCCGAACCATCCACGGAAAAGAAGATGAACTCGGCGCGCCCGACCAGGTTTTCAATCGGGATGAAGCCCACCGCATTCATAGCGCGGCTATCAAGGCTATTGTCGCGATTATCGCCCATGGCGAAAACATGCCCGGGCGGTACGCGGAATTCCGGCGTATTGTCGAGCGGCGCATCATCGGACGCTTCCAGAATGTCATGCGCCACACCCGGCGCGCCATCAATCGCGGGCAGGAATTCGCGGAAGCGCCGCACGGTGATGCGCGGGCCATCGCCTTCCACCGTGTAGGGGCCAAGTAATTCGCGGCGCACCGGCGCACCGTTCAAATATAGAATGCCGGCGCGCACCTGCACGCGATCCCCCGGCAGGCCGATGATGCGCTTGATGTAATCCGTGCTGCCATCACGCGGCAGCTTGAACACCGCCACATCGCCGCGCTTGGGTGGGGAGGCGAAAATCCGTCCTTCGAAAAGATTGGGGCTGAAGGGCATGGAATGGCGCGAATAGCCATAGGAGAATTTGGAGACAAAAAGATAATCCCCAACTTGCAATGAGGGGATCATAGAACCCGATGGAATATTGAAGGGCTCAAACGCGACAGTGCGAATGCCAATCGCAATCGCGGCGGCATAGACAATCGTTTTGATGCTTTCCAGCCAGCCGCCGGATTTCTTCGAGGCCATGTCAATTCCAAGGATAACGCCCAATTGGCGCAGTAACACGCCGGCGAGGCTGCCGGGCTTCAGCAGGGCATAACGGCGCGGCGCGCCCTGTCAAGGAAGCGGGACGGCGGTGATCACCACCATCGCCTGGGCATAGGGAAATTCATCGGTCATGGTGAGCGCAATCACTGCGCCATGCCCGGTCGGCGTTATGGCCTTCAAGCGCTCCGCCGCCCCCCCGGTCAGGCGGAGCGTCGGCTGGCCGGATGGCAAATTCACCACCCCCAGATCGCGCCAAAACACGCCAGCGCGAAACCCGGTGCCCAGCGCCTTGGAAGCGGCTTCCTTCGCCGCAAAACGCTTGGCATAGGTGGCGGCGCGGATGCGTTCGGTGCGCTTTTCGGCCTTGGCGCGCTCAGCGGTCGTGAAGATGCGTTCCAGAAAACGCTCCCCATGGCGTTCAATGGTGCGCTCAATGCGCCGGATATCCAGGATATCCGACCCGATACCGATGATCATGCGCTGCCCTATCCCTTGCCGCGTTCCACCTGGGTGATGCCGGGGCAGGCGCGCAGCGCCGCCAGCACTGCGGTCAGGTGGGAAATATCGCGCACTTCCACATCCACCAGTACTTCGCACCAATCCTCGGCCCGGTTGGTGATGCGAAGGCTATTCACCGCGCCTTCCTGCCGCGCGATGGCCGTGGTCACCCCCGCCAGCGCATCCGGGCGGTTTTCCGCAACCAGCTCCACCCGCGCGACATGGGTGCCCTTGGTCGCGCCATCAAAATCCCAATCCACGTCAATGAAGCGTTCCGGCGTTGCCGCGAAAGCCTGCAAGCCATGGCAATCCTGCCGATGGATGGTGACCCCGCGCCCGGTGGTAACAATGCCCAGAATCCGATCCCCAGGCAGGGGGTGACAGCAGCCGGCGAAGCTCACGGCCATACCGGTGACCAGGCCGCGTAGCCCAAGCGCCGCATCGCGCTTGGCCGATGATTGCCGCTCCGCCTTTCCCGGCATCAGGGTTGGCCCAGCGCCGAGTCGCCCGCGTGGCCGTGCAAGCGGCAGCGGGTCCGCCCCACGTGGCGCGGCGCGCAATTCCGGAACGGCCGCATGCAGCACATCGCGGGGCGAGAGGTTGCCGCTCGCGACCGCGATGCACATCGCCTCAAAATCGGCCTGCTTCAGCGGCTTCAATGCGGGCTCGGCAAGCTTTTCCGAAAAATCGAGGCCAGCGGCGCGAAACGCCTTGGCAATGGCGCTGCGGCCTTCTTCGCGCTGTTCCGAACGCTGCCGTGCGTGATTGACACGGCGAATGCGCGCGCGCGCCTTGCCGGTGACAACAAAACGTTCCCACCCCGGATTGGGCGTGCCACCGCGTGCGGTGATGATTTCCACCTGATCGCCATTTTCCAGCACATGGCGCAGCGGCACGATCTTACCATTTACCTTGGCGCCAACAGTGGTATCGCCAACTTGGCTATGTACCTCATACGCGAAGTCAACCGGCGTCGCCCCACGCGGCAATTCGATCAGATCACCCTTGGGCGTGAAGCAGAACACCCGATCGCGATGCAGTTCAAGCTTGGTGTGTTCCAGAAATTCCTGAGGCTCAGCGGCGTTTTCCAGAATTTCCAAAAGGTCGCGCACCCAGGGATAACGCTTCTGATCCCGAGATGATCCCGGCCCTTGCTTATAGCTCCAATGCGCGGCCACGCCATTTTCCGCGATATCATGCATTTCCTTGGTGCGGATTTGCACTTCGATCTTGGCATTGCGCCGCTCAGGCACCGTCACGCCGGTATGCAGGCTTTGATAGCCATTGGTCTTCGGGGTTGAAATCCAATCCTTGAAGCGCCCCGGCACCACGCGATAGGCGGAATGAATGGCGCCGAGGGCCGCGTAGCAATCACCCTTTTCCGGCACGATGATGCGAAAGGCCATGATGTCGGATAATTGCTCAAAAGCGACATTTTTCTTCTGCATCTTGAGCCAGATGGAATAGGGCGATTTCTCCCGCCCCTGAATATCCACGACTGTCACGCCAGCATCGGCCAGCACGCGGCGCAAATCCGCCTCGATCTCCGCAATCAAATCGGCACCCTGGCCGCGCAGATAGGTCAGCCGCGCGGCAATGGTCTGCCAGGCTTCCGCATTCATTTCGCGAAAAGAAAGGGTTTCCAACTCCGTCTTCAGTGCATCCATACCGATGCGCTCAGCGAGCGGCGCATAAATTTCCAAAGTCTCCCGCGCCTGTTTGCGGCGGCGTTCCGCCTGCGGCATGCCGGAAATGGTGCGCATATTATGCAACCGATCCGCGAGCTTGATCAGCAGCACGCGAATATCCTCGCTCATGGCAAGGACAAGTTTGCGGAAATTCTCGGCCTGCTTTGTGCGTTCGGATTGCAGTTCAAGCCGCGTCAGCTTGGTGACGCCATCCACCAGCCGCGCCACTTCCTTGCCGAAGCGGCTTTCAATATCGCCAAGCTTGAGCGGCGTATCCTCAACCGTGTCATGCAATAGCGCGGTGATGATGGAACCGGGATCAAGCCGATAACCCGCCAGGATTTCCGCCACCGCCAAAGGATGCACGATATAGGGCTGCCCATCATCGCGCTTTTGCGGTGCATGGGCTTCGGCGGCCACATCATAGGCCGAGGTGATCAGCCCCGCATCAGCGCGCGGGTCGTAAGCAAGAACATGGGAAGCAAGCTCAGCGCCGGGCGAAAGGGCGCGCCCCGCGGCCAGGCCTTCAGGCGCGCGAGGAAAATCTAGGGGGAAGCGTGTGCTGCTGCTTCGCCCCATCAGCATTCCTATCGTTTGCCGCCGAGCTCAGCGGCGATGGCGGCTTCCAGATCATCAGGCGCCATGTCTTCGGCACCGGCCTCAGGCAGGGCTTCTTCCTGCACATCCATGATGCCGAAGATGTTTTCGTCGGTCGCGATCAGGTCGATCACTTCTTCCTCGGCGGGCTCCGGTTCCGGCGCGCGCTGCAAGGATTTGATCAAATCAGCTTCCAGCGCGGGAAGATCGGCCTTTTCCTCGGCGATTTCACGCAAAGCCACGACCGGGTTCTTGTCATTGTCGCGATCCACCGCGATCTGCTCTCCCCGGCTGATATTGCGCGCACGCTGCGCGGCCATCAGCACGAGTTCAAAGCGATTCGGGATCTTTTCGATGCAGTCTTCAACGGTAACGCGCGCCATGAGGGCTCCAAAGACAAAAGGGGCGCGCGGCGGGGGCCGGGCGCCCGGCTGGACCGGTTCTGGGTTTCAAATAGTCGCCCCGGCGCCGCTTTGCAAGGATTTCAAGCCCATGGGCGTCAAGGGGGCGTGATGGGGCGCAAATCCTGCGCCGGCAGGCCAGCGATCAGCGCCGCCACGGGCTGCTTCAGGCGTGGATGCACCCAGCCAGGTGCGACCTCGGCCAAGGGATACAATACAAAGCCGCGCAGATGGGCGCGCGGATGGGGCAGCACCGGGTCCGGCGTATCGCGCACCAGCCCATCCAGATCAATGATATCCAGATCAAGCACGCGCGGCGCATTGGGATAGGGCCGGGTGCGTCCGGCGGCGTTTTCAATCGCTTGCAGGGCGGCCAGTAGTGGCGCCGGTTCAGCGGCGCCTTCCAGCAACGCCACGCCATTGATATAGCGCGGGGAATTCGGATTGGGCGGGATGGGCGCGCTTTCCCACCAGCGGGACGCTGCCAGCAGGCGCAGCCCCGGCAGGGCAGCCAGCGCGGCCAGCGCAGCCTTGCAGCTTGCAAGCGGCGGCGCACCATCGCCGGCCGGCAGATTGGCGCCAATGGCGATCAGGGTCTGGGGCATGACAGGAATGGCAACTTGATATAAGTAAGTTGTCCGTATTTGAACGCTCGTTTCAAACCATTGAGGATCATTTGATGTCTGCTCATATTGCTCGGCGCCAGGCTGGCGTGGAACGTGTTGGTCTTTTTGTTGATGGGGCCAACCTGTATTACGCCACAAGGGCCCTGGGGTTCGAGGTCGATTTCGCCGCCATGCTGCGGTTTTTCGGCGGCTCCACCTATCTGGTGCGGGCCTGCTACTACACCGCCCTGATCGAGACCGAGGATTACTCCCCACTTCGGCCGCTGACCGATTGGCTGGCCTATAATGGCTGGCGCGTCGTGACCAAGCCCGCCAAGGAACAGGCGGACCCAACCGGGCGGCGCCGCATCAAGGGCAATATGGATATCGAATTGGCGGTGGATATGATGGAACTCGCGCCGCATCTGGATCACGCGGTGCTGGTTTCCGGCGATGGCGATTTCCGCCGCGTTGTGGAAGCGGTGCAGCGCCAGGGGGTGAAGGTGACGGTGGTGTCCACCATGGAAAGCCAGCCGCCCATGATCGCCGATGAATTGCGCCGCCAGGCCGATGGCTTTCTGGAATTGGCCGATATCGGGCCAGAAATCGCCCGTCGCCCACCGCCGGAAGCCCGCGCCCCGCGCGCCGCAGCGCCGCCTGCTGCGCCGCCGGCCCGACCAAGCCGCGCCACGCCCGCCGACCCTTATGGTGAGGCGCCGGATATCGAGCCTGAATGAGCGAAACGGCTGCACCGGGCCGCGATTGCGCGCTTTGCCCAAGGCTTGCCGAATATCGCGCCGCCAATCGCGCCAAGGAACCCGGCTGGCATAACGCACCCGTCCCTTCCTGGGGCCCGCGCGAGGCGCCGCTTTTGGTACTGGGCCTGGCCCCCGGCGTGCGCGGCGCCAATCGCACAGGGCGGCCCTTTACCGGCGATTATGCCGGCAAGCTGCTCTATGCGACCTTGCTGGAATATGGCCTCGCGCGCGGTGCCTATGGCGAGGACCCCAAGGACGGCATGGAACTCACCGGCTGCCGGATCGCCAATGCGGTGCGCTGCGTGCCGCCGGAAAACCTGCCGCTGCCGGCCGAAATCCGCGCCTGCAATGACTTCCTGAAGGCCGAGCTTGCCGGCATGCCAGGCCTGCGCGTGGTATTGGCGCTGGGTGTGGTGGCGCATAACGCGCTGCTGCGGGCCAAGGGCATTCCGGCTTCGCGATTTGCCTTCGCCCATGGTGCGCAGCACCGGCTGCCCGATGGGCTTATTCTGGCGGATTCCTATCACGTTAGCCGTTACAACACCTCAACCCGGCGCCTAACGCCAGAGATGTTCCAGGCCGCTATGGCGGGCGTGATGGCGGCGCTCAAAGACGAATAGCGCCGCACCAAGCTCGCAAATTTTGAGGCTTAGCCTTCAGACCCGCAGGTCGAGCAGCGACCCGCGCGGCATCGGCTTATTCGGCTCGGGCGGGACGGCTTCAAGGGAACGCTGCTGGGAAGTCTGCCCCTGACGGTTATTGCCCAGCGCATCCACCGGCTGAACCGGGGAACGCGCCTGGATGATCCCGGCATTGGCCGCGATTTCCTGGGAGAAGGCCGCGATGGAATTCAAACTGAGCATGGATGAAACCTTAGGCGCTAAAGATGAATGAAAGGTTAACGCAGGCCCCGCGGGCCGGGTCGGCGGCGTCAATTTCAGCCTGATCTTCGGCTTCTGGTTGATCGTCTCGGCGGCGTCCATACACGTATAATTGCATGGAACGCCTTAAAAAATTGGGCTGTTTTGTACTGCCACGAGGTTAAAGCCTCCCTCGGGTATCAACCAGAGGGAGGCAAATCGCAAATCAGGGCCGAAGCGCCATCGGCACGAAGGGCCGTTCAGCGGCGCCGCTATAAACCTGGCGGGGGCGGCCGATGCGTTGGCTTGGGTCTTCGATCAATTCCTTCCACTGGCTCACCCAGCCCACTGTGCGCGCCACGGCGAACAACACGGTGAACATATGGGTCGGAATGCCCATCGCCTTCAGGATGATGCCCGAATAGAAATCCACATTCGGATAAAGCTTGCGGCTGACGAAATAATCATCGGAAAGCGCAATGCGTTCCATTTCCATCGCCATATCCAGCAGCGGCTCATCCTTGATGCCGAGTTCCGCCAGCACTTCGTGGCAGGTTTCCTTCATGATCTTCGCGCGCGGGTCGAAATTCTTATAGACCCGGTGGCCAAAGCCCATCAGCTTGGTGTGGCTGTTCTTGTCCTTCACTTCGCTGATGAAGGCAGGAATATTCTTGGGGTGTCCAATTTCGCCGAGCATTTTCAGCACGGCTTCATTGGCACCGCCATGCGCCGGGCCCCAAAGGGCGGCGATGCCGGCCGCGATGCAGGCAAAGGGGTTGGCGCCCGTTGAACCGGCCAGACGCACGGTGCTGGTGGAAGCATTCTGTTCATGGTCCGCATGCAGGATCAGGATGCGGTCCATGGCGCGCGCCAGGATCGGGTTATTCACCCAAGGCTCGGCCGGCACGGCGTTCAACATGTACAAGAAGTTTTCCGCATAGCTCAGATCATTGCGCGGATACATGAAGGGCTGGCCGATGGAATATTTATAGGCCCAAGCCGCAATGGT
Organism: Roseomonas sp.; assembly: GCA_020249505.1. Classification (GTDB taxonomy): domain Bacteria; phylum Pseudomonadota; class Alphaproteobacteria; order Acetobacterales; family Acetobacteraceae; genus Neoroseomonas. The sequence goes on from JADCFN010000004.1 coordinate 19,174, forward strand.
CGGCACTTTCGCAATCAGGCGGAAGGCCGCGATTTCGCGCTGCCGCGCATCATTGATGTCCAGATTGTCGTGGTAGAAGGCGGCCAGCGCGCCCACCACGCCACACATGACCGCCATCGGGTGCGCATCGCGGCGGAAGCCGTCAAAGAAGCGGCGGAGCTGTTCATGCAGCATGGTGTGATAGGTCACACCCTTGCGGAATTCCTCATACTGCGCGGCATTGGGCAGATCGCCATTCAACAGCAGATAGGAGATTTCGAGAAAGCTCGATTTTTCGGCCAATTGGTCAATGGGATAACCACGATAGAGCAGGATGCCCGCATCCCCATCAATATAGGTGATGGTGCTTTCGCAGGAAGCGGTTGCGCCATAGCCGGGATCGAAGGTGAAAATCCCAAGGTCGCCATAAAGCTTGCGGATATCCGCAACCTGCGGCCCCAAAGTGCCGCCCAAAAGCGGCAGCGTCGTGCTTTTGTTGGTACCATCCAAGGTGATGGTGATGGACCCCTGGGGCTTCGTGGTCATGCGCGTCTTCCTCAAAAACAATGCGCCGCCGTCAGATGCGGGGGCGCTTAATCATGGTGCGGTGCAGGATAAGGGCGGAGTGGTCAGCTTGGCAAACCCAGGCACCGAAACTGCGCGGCAGCCTAAACGCGAAGCGTGAATGGGGCCTGAAGAAAGCGGCCAAAGCGCCGGAAACCGCGCCATCGGGTCGCCGGCGGCAGCTGATCAGCGCCGACGCCAATCGGCCGGCATTTGGCTGGCATCGGCCCAAAGCCCTTGCCGCCCATCGCGCGCCGCCGCTTCCAAGGGGCGCAGCACGGATATGGAAGCCAGCGCAAAGCCCTGCTCTACCATGGCCGCATTGATATCCCGCCCGCCGGCAATGCAGCGTGCCAACCCGCGACGAAACCCGTCATGGCCTTCAATGCGGCAGGTCACATCCTGGCCCTGCAGCAGCGCCGCAAGCCGTGCCGCCGCCGCTGCGCCGCAATCGCCGCGCGCGGCATCACTGCCGCAGGCCTCACCGCGGGCAGGGGCCGCAATGCCCGAAAGCCGAATAATGCGATCCCCAAGCCCGAGCGTTTCGCCATCAAAAACACGGATTTGCGCGGCTTCAGCCGTGATGGGTCGATCCGCCGGGGCAGAGCCGAAAAGATTGGATGGCAAGCCAAAGCCAAGGACAAGGGCCGCAACAACCGCGCAAGCCACACCCAGCCCGGAGCCGCCAAAGCGGGGACTTATCTGCCTGCCTTTGAAGATACGTCTCGGTTCACGCACCAGACACGGATAACCGAATTTTTCGCCATGTTACAACTGACAAAAATGTAAAAAATTGGCGTCATACTCACGCAAAAGGCGAGGAGTGCCACCTAATCCGCTGACCAGAATGATTCTTTGGCCAATAATTTTTTCCACGCCTTCAGCACGCCCTCTCGGTCCATGACGGACCGCGCTAGGCACCAGCCTTCCACCAGACCGATGGCAAGGCTGCGCGCCTCATCCTTCTCCCGCGCCAAGCCCCGCACCAGGCCTATCGCGACAGCGGCGTCATTGCTGCGGCCCAATTCTTCCTGCAGGCGGGCCAAGCGGCGTTGAAAGCGTCGCGCCGCCTTTTCGGGGTAAACGGGTGCGAAGACTTCGGCCGCGTAGCGCAGGCGCTTGGCATCCAGGCGAAGCTCATGCAGCGCCTCGGCCGGGAGGGTTTCGATCTCCGCCCCGTCATCGCAGAGCTTCCGCCAGCGCTTTTCCAAGACCCGCGCGGCGAAGTGTTGCGGGGGCACATCCAGCCATTCCAGCCGTTCCGTATCCGCCCCCGCGCGCCAGGGTTTTTCCAGCAGGAAGGCCGTGCCCGCCACCAGTAGTTGCCGCCAACCTGGCCCATCCAGCGCGCTGGCCAGCGCCTGATAGGCGGCTTGGCGTTTAGCTTCCGCCGCCTCAAGCAGGGCGTGCAAGCGGCGGTCCTCAGGCAAAAGCCCTGCCATATCGGCGCCGATCCCGCCCAGAAACACATCCCAATCCCGCGCCGGCCCCAAAAGCCCGAGCATTTCCTTAAGTGCCCCATCCAACGCGCGTCCTTGTTTGCAGCCCGTGATGGGGCGAAAGACCTTGAGCAAAGACCTAAGCCGCCGAAGTGCCACGCGCAGTTGGTGTACGCCCTCAATATCAAGCCCGGCCCGCGCAATCGGCGCGTAATGCAGCGCCACTTCCAGCAAATGCCCGATGGCGAGGGTGAAGCATGCCTCGGCGCTGGTGGCCTGGGACGTATCGGGCGCACCATGCCGGCGTGGTTCGGGTTTCTGGCCGGTGGCCAGGCTGAGCGCCTCGGCGCCCAGGCTTTGGCCTGGCGGCAGCAAGGGCAGAGCGGCGGTCAAGCGCCGGGCGAGATCGAGCACGGCATGCGCGGGACCGGAAAGTACCACCCGCACCACGTCCCGTTCGGCCGCGACGGCGCGCAACTGCCCCTCGATCAGGCTCAGTAGCACCACCGCATCCCCGATCAGCAGGCGCTGGCTTCGCCTTTTGCCGCTGAAGGCGGCGAGGGGCGTCAGCGCCTCACCCGCAATGCCCTCGGGCATCTCATCGGGGCCGAGCAGCGCGAGCGGCGGCAGCAGCGTGGCCGGATGCCAGGGCGCCTCGGTTTCGGGGGCAAGGGCAATCAGCCGCCCTGGCCCGCGCTTCGGCGCTTCAAGCAGCTTGCCGTCATCTGCCAGGGCGCCGCTTGGCGTATCCAGCCAGCGCAACTCCTCAGAGCTGGTGCTGATGCGCCCCTGGCGGAGCGCGGCCAGGATGGGAAAGCGCGCGAGCCGCGCTGCTTCCGTCGCGGGCAGAAGAAATTCAAGACTAAGCGGCGGCTCCGGCGCTTGTGCCGATGCTTCGGCCCCAGCCCCGCCGGTCTCTCGGCCTTCGGGGGTCATTCTGCCATTTCCGGCAAATCGGCCGGGATCATGAAGCGCACCAGCCGCCCGCCGCCTTCCGCAAGCTGCGGCCAGGGGCTGGAGACGCTGAATTCCGCCAAGGCCGCCGTTGGGAAGGCGCCGGCCATGCGGCGCGCCTCTGGGTTGCGCGCCATGGCGTCCGCGTCAGTCAGCGCCAGGGCCAGATCATGCAGGCCGGGGTTATGGCCGATCAGCAGGACGCTGCGCGCTGTTTCCGGCACGCGATGCAAAAGGCCGAGCAGATTCTGCCAGGATGCCAAATAAAGCTCGTCCATCGGTTCGATGATCGGGCTATCGGGCAAGGGCGAGAGCGCTTCCAGCGTTTGCAGCGTGCGCCTGGCAGAAGACACCAGCACCACATCGGGTGAGAGGCCCAGCCCGCGCATCGCATTCGCCATCGCCGCCGCCGCGCGACGCCCTCGGCCATTCAGGGGCCGCGCATGATCTGCCAGCGCCGGGTCATCCCAGGCGGATTTGGCATGGCGCAGCAGAAGGAGTTGACGCATCGCCCCCACATATTGGCACGGCGCGGCCAGCTTGTCGCGCCCCTCGCGCTTTTGCTGCGCATGACCATTTGGTGACAGGATAACGGAGGGCAGCATGGCTGAAGCATCAATCCTGATCCTGGGCGCGACCGGCGCGGTGGGGGCAGCGCTGGCGCGGCGCGTGGCGGCGCGCGGGCAGCGCCCCGTGCTGGTGGCGCGCGATGGCGCGCGGCTGGCGGCCCTTGCCGCAGAAATCCCTGGAAGCGTCGCGATCCCGGCTGATGTGGAAGACGCGGCCGCGCTCCGCAGCGCGGTGGCCGCTGCGGGCACGCCCTTGGCGGGGCTTGCCTATTGCGTCGGTTCCATCGCGCTGAAGCCGCTGAAGCGTGTGACCGAAGCGGATATGATCGGCGCCTTTCGCCTGAATGCGCTGGGTGCCGTGCTTGCCATGCAGGCTGCGCAGGATGCGCTGGCGGCAGGCCGAGGTTCGGTGGTGCTGTTTTCTTCCATCGCAGCGCGGGCGGGCTTCACCAACCACGCCGCCATTGCCGCCGCCAAGGGGGCAGTAGAGGGCCTGACCGTGGCACTCGCCGCCGAATTGGCGCCAGCCATCCGCATCAATTGCATCGCGCCATCCCTGACGCGCAGCAATATGGCGGCGCCCTTGCTCGCCAATGCGCAAATGGCCGATGCGATTGCCAAGCAACACCCGATCCCAAGACTGGGAGAGGGCGAGGATGCCGCCGCGCTCGCGGATTTTCTGCTATCGGATCAGGCGGGCTGGATCACCGGCCAGATCATGGCCGTGGATGGCGGCCGTTCCACTGTGCGGAGCCGTGGATGATATCGCGTCGTGCCTTTCTCGCCTTGCCCGGCGTGGTGCTGTCCGCCGCCGCCTTCGCCGCGCCCGGCCCGGTGCGGTTTCGTGTGCTGCGCGAAGGCCGAGAGATTGGCACGCATCAGGTGCGGCTTTCGGGTAATGCCGCGAAGCTTTCGGTGCAAAGCGAAATCGCCTTGCAGGTGAAACTGGCCGGCTTCACCGTGTTTCGTTTGCGTCATGATATAGCAGAAGAATGGGCGGGCGATCGGCTGCAACGCCTGACATCGCGCCATGACCGCAACGGCAACGTGACCGAAGCGCGCGTGGTGGCCGAGGGCAATGCGCTGGTGGCTGAGGGGCCAGAGGGTGCCGCACGCCTGCCCGCCAATGCCGCGCCACTTACCTGGTGGAATGGCGCGCATTTCGCCCGGCCCTTGATCCGCCCGCTCACCGGTAAGCCTCTGGCAGCCACGCCAATCCGCAGCGCAGTGCCAGGTGGCGGCGTACAATTCACCCTGAACGCGGAAGTTGAATCTATTGCGCGTTATGATGCCGAAGGTCGCTGGGTGGGGTTTTCCACCAAGGGCGAGGATGGCAGCGCCATCACCTATGAGCTGATCGGATGAGCAAGACCGCCGCACTGCGCGTGGTGCTGGGTGATCAATTGACGCCTGGCGTTTCGGCGCTTGAGGGCCTCGACCCCAAGCGGGATCGCGTATTGCTGATGGAGGTGATGGCGGAATGCACCTATGTGCCCCATCACCCGCAAAAGATCATCCTGATCCTATCGGCCATGCGTCATTTCGCGCGCGCCTTGGAAGCCCGTGGCGTGAAGGTGGATTACATTCGCCTGGATGATCCGGCGAATACGCAAAGCTTTGCCGGCGAAGTGGCGCGCGCGGTCGCGCGGCATCGCCCAAAGCGCATCATCGCAACCCATCCCGGCGAATGGCGCGTCTTGCAGGATATGGAAGCTTGGGAAAAAACCCTTGGCCTGCCGGTGGAGATCCGCGCTGATCATCGCTTCATTTGCGACCTGCCGCGCTTTCGCGCCTGGGCCAAGGGGCGCAAGCAATACCGCATGGAATTCTTCTATCGTGAAATGCGCCGCGAAACCGGGCTTCTCATGGAAGGCGATGAGCCCGCCGGCGGCGCCTGGAATTACGATGCCGAAAACCGCGCGGCGCTACCCGCCGGCGTGACACCGCCCGCCGCGCCGCGCTTTGCGCCCGATGAGATCACGCGCGAGGTGATGGCACTGGTCAGCACACGCTTCGGCGCGCATTTCGGCGCAGCAGAGAACTTCGCCTGGCCCGTCACCGCCCGCGATGCGGAAGCGGCGCTGGCGGCCTTCATCCGTGATCGCCTGCCGCGCTTTGGCGATTATCAGGATGCCATGGCCGCAGATCAGCCTTTCCTGTTCCATTCGCTGATTTCCACCAGCCTCAATATCGGCCTGCTTGACCCGCGCGCGATTTGCATCGCAGCAGAGCAAGCCTGGCGCGATGGCAAGGCCCCCCTCAATGCGGTGGAGGGTTTCATTCGCCAGATCATTGGCTGGCGCGAATATGTGCGCGGGCTCTATTGGCTGCTGATGCCAGGCTATGCGGAAGGCAATGCGCTTTCCGCCAAGCGCCCCTTGCCGGCGTTCTATTGGGGCGCGGAGACCTCCATGCGCTGCATGTCGCAAGCGGTGGGGCAGACGCGCGATCACGCCTATGCGCACCACATCCAGCGCCTGATGATCACCGGGAATTTCGCGCTAATCGCTGGGCTTGATCCAGCCGAGGTCAATCGGTGGTATCTGTCCGTCTACGCCGATGCCTTTGATTGGGTGGAATTGCCCAATACTCAGGGCATGGCGCTTTACGCCGATGGCGGTGTCATGGCGTCCAAGCCCTACGCGGCGTCTGCCGCCTATATCAACCGCATGGGCGATTATTGCCGCGGCTGCGCGCATGATGCGAAGGATGCGGTCGGGCCGCGCGCCTGCCCCTTCAATTTCCTCTATTGGGATTTTATCGCCCGGCATGCGGAGGAATTTGCGCGTAACCCGCGCATGGCGATGCCGGTGATGGGCTTGCGCAAGCTGAGGCCCGAAAAGCTCGCCGCCATGCGCGCCAAGGCGCAGGCGTTTTTGGATGGGCCGGCGATGCGGGGCTGAGGCGCCTGTTTTCCTCCAGGCCCTTTCCGGCCTAGCCTTGCCTCTCCCAAGCCGGAGGTCCCCCCATGAACTTGTCCCGTCGCGCTGCGCTGATCGGTGCCAGCGCCATCTTCGCCGCCAGCGGCGCACAAGCGCAAAATTTCCCAACCCGCCCGGTGCGGCTGATTGTGCCAATCGCGCCTGGCGGCGCCAATGACATCATTGCGCGCATGATTGCCGAACGCCTGGCCCCCGTACTGGGTCAGCCCGTGGTGGTGGATAACCGCCCTGGCGCCGGCGGTAATCTTGGCGCCCTGGCGGTCGCGCAGGCGGAGAAGGATGGGCATACGCTGCTTTTCACCTCGGCCAATGTGCTGGTGGCAAACAAGTATTTGTATCGCACGCAAATGCCGCTTGATCCGATGCGCGATCTGGCGCCCATCACGCGCGTTGCGGTGGGCAGCATCCTGTTGGTGGTGAATAGCCAGCGCCCCTATCGCACGCTTGGCGAATTGATTGAATTCGCCCGCGCCAATCCGGGCCGCGTCACCATGGGGTCCTCCGGCACGGGTACGATCAGCCATTTATTTCTGGAAAAGCTCAATCGCGCCGCCGGCATTCAAATCACCCATGTGCCGTATCGTGGAGGCTCTCTCGCCATTCAGGATCTTGCCTCGGGCACGATTGATATGATGTTCGATGCCATCCCCGCACTTCTGCCGCATGTGCGCGAAGGCCGCTTCCGGCCGCTGGTGGTCGGCAGCGCGCAGCGCATCACCTATGTGCCGGAAATCGCCAATGTCCCGGGCATGGATGAGGCATTGCCCGGCAAGGGCTTTGATGCGCTGAATTGGTGGTCTGTCGTTGCCCCCGCCGGCACGCCGGCCCCGGTGATCAACACGTTGCATGCCGCACTGACGCGCGTCATGGCGGATGAGGCCCTGGCTGCAAGGCTCAGGCCCATGAGCTTTCAGCCCACCACCGATGCAACCCCCGCCGCTTTCGGCGAATTCTGGCGCGCGCAAGAACCGATCTGGCGCGATCTGGTCCAACAATCTGGCGCAACCGCGGAGTAATGAACATGACGACCGAAATCGAATGGATGAAAATGACATCCGAAGAACTCAATGCCCGCGCCGCGGCAGGGGCATTGGTGATCATCCCGGTGGCATCCCTGGAACAGCATGGGCCGGCACTCGCGACCGGCGTTGACATCATCTGCGCGACCGGTGTCGCGCATCGTGTGGCGCAGCGCATGGTCGCCGCCGGCGAACAGGTGGTGGTGACACCCTGCGTCTGGACCGGTTTGGCCGAACATCACGTGCCCTTTGGCGGCACGGTCACGCTGGATTACGCGGCTTTCGGTGGCGTGCTGCGTGGCATTGTGCGGTCAGCGGCGCGCGCCGGCTTCAAGCGCGCCATGCTGCTGAACGGCCATGGCGGCAATGCTGAAGCCGTGGCGGTCGCGGCCGTGGATGCGCAAGCCGAAAGCGGCATTCCGGTTGCCGCCGCAACCTATTGGCACATGGCGGGCGACGCCTTCGCGCCCATTCTGGAACGCCAATCCAATGTGCTGCATGCGTGTGAGGCTGAGGCTTCCATGGTCATGACCCTGATGCCCGAAGCGGTGCGCCCCGCGCGGCTTGCCGAACAGCATGGCCCGCATAGCACGCGGGTTGAAGGCCAGCCGGCAGCACTCGCACGGCGCCGTTCCTTCAAGGAACTCAGCGCCAATGGCGTGATTGGTGATGCGCGCAGCGCGACGGCTGCGAAGGGTGAGGCGCTATTGGATGCAGCCGCCGAACGGATTGCGCGGGATTTGGCGAACCCGAAGCTTTGGGGGTGAGGTTTTGGCGCACGCCCCTCGGTTACCGATCTTCTCATGGTGTCTTCGCCCAGGGCAGCCCGAAGATTGGGGTGTGCGCTTGCCCGCCCCCGGCTTGGGTTTTTGCATTCGGTTGCAAAGCGGCAGCTGCGGGAACAGCGCTGAAATCGGCAATTTCAGGCCGAGGAAGATTATGTATTTTCGAGAATTTTTGAAGTTTCTGGTAATCAGGCCCAGCTATGCTAGTCTTTGTTCGTGTCGTGAAGGGTAAGAAGCATGTTTGAAAATCCGCCGAACTCCGAGATGGAATTCAAGGAGGCAGTCTTGTTTGAGAGCATCCGAGCTCTCAAACTAAATCTGTTTCAAGATAATTTTGATGCGACAAGGTTCAATCTCGATGGTGTTGACAGGTCGAATTTTTTCAATGTGCCCGAACGGGTAGTCTGGCTCTCCTGGTTTTTCGAAACATACAAGGACCTCTTTCGTGCGTATCGTCTCCTGAATGGTGAAAAATCGAAACATCGCTTCTTGACTATTCTCGCCTACCGCCTTGCCGGTCATCACAGCATGCGCATTGCCACATCCTACGATACGTCGCAGGAAGCCCACGGAAGTTATATGCGTTTGGAAGGTGGTACGCCCAGCAAACTTCCCACAAGGGGTATGTTTGGCAATTTAAAACATCTTGATTTTGATTTTATGGGTAAGCACTATTCGGCGGATTGTCTCGGACTGGAATACTGCCTTTTCCGGAATCAATATTTTTTTAACGAGGATGGCGTTCGCATTCAGCCCGAGGAAAATGATTGCGTCGTTGACGCCGGGGCCTGTCTTGGTGATGCGTCCCTTGTCTTTGCCAAGGCCATCGGTCCGAATGGCAAAGTTTACGCCTTCGACCCGGTTGAGGATCATCTTGAAGTTGTCAGATTCAACGCCGCGCAGAATCCTGACTGTTCCATCCACGCCTTGCCCTTTGGCCTCTCCGATCGCGACGTCGATTGCGCCCCCATGCGGCTCGGCTCTTACTCGCCCGGTTTCAACGCGGGTAGTGCACCTGTTCCGCTTCGGTCCTTGGACTCACTCGTCGCGAAGGGTGAAGTTCCTGCCTTCCATTTCCTGAAAATGGATATCGAGGGCTCGGAATTGGCTGCGCTTAAGGGTGCGGCAGCGTCTATCCGGAAATTCAGGCCTAAACTTGCCATCAGCCTTTACCACAAGCCCAACGATATCTTCGAAATCCCGTTCTTCATTCTGGAGAATTTTCGCTTTCACGAGATGTATATCGGTCACTACACCATCCATAATGAGGAGACAGTTCTTTATTGCAAACCGATTGTCTGATGGAGCGAATGTTTCAGGACTGACTAAATGTTTGGCCGCCCGGTTTCCGTGGCCAATAAGGACTCGCAGGAGCAGCCGGACCACTAGCAGGCTGCTGAAATTCGTAGCCTGATTTCCGTATTTATGATTCACTGTTGTTGCATTTGGTCGAGGTTGCGATGCGTGGCAATGACGCGGTGGCTGGTTCCTTGTTCAGCTATGTTGATCTTGAAAAGCGGGTGCGCCCTGACCATCAGCTGC